>VBCY01000339.1 GCA_005882995.1 Betaproteobacteria bacterium | reverse complement strand
GCGGCGCCGCCATCATGTCGACGAGAAAGGAATTCAGCGCGCTCTCAAGCAGGCCGTACGCGATGCCGGGCTCGCGAAGCCGGCCACACCGCACACGCTGCGTCACTCCTTTGCGACCCATCTCCTGGAATCCGGCTACGATATCCGCACCGTTCAAGAGCTCTTGGGACACAGCGACGTGTCCACGACCATGATCTACACCCACGTTCTCAATCGCGGCGGGCGCGCCGTCGTAAGCCCGCTCGACCGAGCCTAGCTTCGCAGGCCATTCCGCAATGCCTGTCCGTAAGCGTCTCAACCCCACGGGAAAAAAGCACCGCTTCGGCAAGGCGTGGATGCATGAGCACGTCTCCGATCCCTACGTCATCGAAGCGCAGCGGCGTGGCTATCGTTCGCGGGCGGCGTTCAAGCTGATCGAGCTTGGCGACAAGGACAAGCTTCTGCGCGCCGGTTTGACCGTCGTGGATCTGGGAGCCGCGCCCGGAAGCTGGTGCCAGGTCCTCCGCGAGCGCCTGGGGCCGTCGGGGCGCATCGTTGCCATCGATCTGCTGCCGATCGAGCCTCTCGCCGGGGTCCGCTTTGTGCAAGGAGATTTCGGCGACGAATCGGCGCTTGCAGCGCTCCAGCGAGAGCTTGAACACGACAAAGCGGACCTTGTGCTCTCCGACCTGGCCCCCAACTTAAGCGGTGTGGCATCCGCCGACCAGGCAAAAAGCGTATATCTGGGTGAATTGGCCCTCGAATTCGCCGCCCGCTGGCTTAAACCAGGGGGCGACCTCGTGGTCAAAGCGTTCGAAGGAGAGGGTTTTGCAGACTTTCGGCGGCAGATGCAACGTCATTTTGACAAGGTAAATGTGCGCAAGCCCAAGGCGTCGCGTGACAAAAGTCGCGAGGTCTACCTCGTCGGCAAGGGCCACGTTGCCGGCTAGCAATAAGGGCGAATGGCGCGACGCGGCGGGAAGGCATAGAATTCAAGGTTCAAAACCGCGATTGGGGACGAAGGAACTTAGTTGAACAATTTGCTAAAGAACGTCGGCATCTGGCTGGTCATCGCTCTGGTGGTTCTCACCGTCGTCAAGCAGTTCGACGCGCGGCAGACGACACGCGATGCCGTGCCGTACTCCGAATTCATGGACCAGGCCAAGCAGGGCCGCGTCGAGTCTGCGACCATCGAAGGTCGCTCGATCAAGTGGATTGGCTCCGACAAGAAGTCGAACCTGACCTATAGCCCCGGCGACATCTGGATGGTAAGCGATCTGCTCAAGGATGGCGTCAAGGTCCAGGCCAAGCCCGAGGAAGAGCAGAGCTTCCTCGCCCAAGTATTCATCTCCTGGTTCCCGATGCTGCTGCTGATCGGCGTGTGGATCTTTTTCATGCGCCAGATGCAGGGCGGCGGTCGCGGCGGCGCATTCTCGTTCGGCAAGAGCAAGGCGCGGATGCTCGACGAGTCGAACAACACGGTTACCTTCGCTGACGTCGCGGGCTGCGACGAGGCCAAGGAAGAAGTCTCCGAGCTGGTCGAATTCCTGCGTGACCCATCGAAGTTCCAGAAACTGGGCGGGCGGATTCCGCGCGGCGTGCTGATGGTCGGCAACCCGGGCACCGGAAAGACGCTGCTCGCCAAGGCGATCGCCGGCGAAGCCAAGGTACCGTTCTTCTCCATCTCCGGTTCCGACTTCGTCGAAATGTTCGTCGGAGTGGGCGCGGCGCGCGTGCGCGACATGTTCGAGCAGGCGAAAAAGAACGCGCCGTGCATCGTCTTCATCGACGAAATCGACGCCGTGGGCCGCCAGCGCGGTGCGGGTCTCGGCGGTGGCAACGACGAACGCGAGCAGACGCTCAATCAATTGCTGGTCGAGATGGACGGCTTCGAGGGCAATTCCGGCGTCATCGTCATCGCCGCCACCAATCGTCCCGACGTGCTGGATCCCGCGCTGATGCGGCCAGGCCGATTCGATCGGCAGGTGGTCGTGCCGCTTCCCGACATTCGCGGCCGCGAGCAGATCCTTCTCGTACACATGCGCAAGGTGCCTCTGGCGGGCGACGTTCGCGCCGAGATCATCGCGCGCGGCACGCCGGGCTTCTCGGGCGCCGATCTCGCCAACCTCGTCAATGAGGCGGCGCTGTTCGCTGCGCGCAAGAGCAAGCGGCTGGTCGATATGGAAGACTTCGAGCTCGCCAAGGACAAGATTATGATGGGCGCCGAGCGCAAATCGATGGTCATGTCCGAGGATGAGAAGCGCAACACCGCGTATCACGAGTCGGGCCACACGGTAGTCGCGAAGCTGCTGCCCAAGTCCGACCCGGTGCACAAGGTGACGATCATCCCGCGCGGTCGTGCTCTGGGCGTTACCATGCAGCTTCCGGAGGCTGATCGCTATTCCTACGATCGCGATTATTTGCTGCAGCGGATCGCGGTACTCTTCGGCGGCCGCATCGCCGAGGAAATCTTCATGCACCAGATGACCACCGGCGCGGGCAACGATTTCGAGCGTGCGACCGCGATGGCACGCGACATGGTTACACGCTACGGCATGTCCGACACGCTGGGGCCGATGGTCTACGCCGAGAACGAGGGCGAAGTGTTCCTGGGACGCTCCATCGCGACGCAGAAGAACGTCTCGGAGGCGACCATGCAGAAGGTCGATCTCGAAATCCGGCGGATTATCGATGAGCAATACGCGCTCGCGCGCAAGCTGATCGAAGACAATAACGACAAGGTGGAAGCGATGGCCAAGTCGCTGCTCGAGCTGGAAACGCTCGACAGCGATCAGATCGAGGACATCATGCAGGGCCGCCCGCCGCGTCCGCCGAAACCGGCCACGACCCCGGCGACTCCCACCTTCGGACCGAACGCGGGTCCTGACGCCGCGCCGGCCGCCAAACCGGCGTAGCCGCGCAGCACTGGTAGCCCGGGATGAGCGCATCGCGCGAATCCCGGGAACGATGTAACGTGCGCCGGCCTTCGGCGCGCCCTCATTCCGGACTGCGGATGAAAGGCTGCCCCGGGTTTCGCGTTGCTTTACCGCGGCTCCACTGTCCCCCATGAATGACGCTCACTCTCCGCCTGCGTTAATTTCGCCGGTTCTTGTTTGCGGTCCATATCACCTCTCGCTCGATCGCCCATTGGTCATGGGCGTGCTCAATGTCACTCCCGATTCGTTCTTCGACGGCGGGCGCTATGTCGACTCGGTGCGCGCGGTCGAGCGTGTGCGCCAAATGCTCGCCGATGGAGCCGACATCATTGACATCGGCGGCGAGTCGACCCGTCCCGGCTCTGCGCCAACTCCCGAACGCGACGAGATCGACCGCGTCGTTCCGCTCCTCGAGCAATTGCGGCCTGAATGCGACCATCGCGCGGTTCCGCTATCGGTCGACACTCGCAAAACTGGTGTGATGCGCGCGGCCATTGCCGCCGGCGCCAGCATGATCAATGATGTGAGCGCGTTGCGAGCCGCGGGTGCTCTCGAAACGGTTGCGGGTAGCGCCGCCGCGGTATGCCTTTTGCACATGCAGGGTGAGCCGGCGACCATGCAACAGGGTGTTGTCTACACCGATGTCATCGCAGAAGTGAAAATTTTTCTAAAGCAGCGGGCCGAAGCCTGCGAAGCCGCTGGCATTGCGCGCGAACGAATTGTTGTCGATCCGGGCTTTGGCTTTGGCAAGACAGTGGAACATAATCTCGTCTTGCTGAACCGATTGACCGAAATCGTTGCGCTTGGTTATCCGGTTGCAGTGGGACTCTCGCGCAAGTCGACTATCGGCGCGCTCACCGGACGAGAGGTGAGCGAACGTGTCGCGGGGAGCGTGGCTGCCGCGCTCGCTGCGGTGGCGCGCGGCGCCGCCATCATCCGTGCGCACGATGTTCGCGAGACGGTTGACGCACTCAGGGTGTGGCGCGCCGTGAGCACGGGCAGGCGATGACTATGGAGAATGGCGGTCGTGAAGGGAGCATTCGACATCACATGATCAAATACTATTTCGGTACTGACGGCATTCGCGGTCGCATGGGCGAGCCGCGGATCACACCTGAGCTCGTTTTGCGCCTTGGGCACGCCGCGGGGCGCGTGCTGGCAGCGGAATCGGCGCGCCGGCCTGGCACCACGCCGGCAGTGCTTATCGGCAAGGACACGCGCATCTCGGGTTACCTGCTGGAAGCGGCGCTCGAAGCGGGATTGTCTGCCGCGGGCGTCGACGTTTATCTCACCGGACCGCTGCCCACTCCGGCGGTAGCGTATCTCACGCGCGCGCTGCGACTCTCCGCAGGTATCGTCATCAGCGCGTCGCACAATCCGTTCGAAGATAACGGCATCAAGTTCTTCTCCGAGACCGGCGCCAAGTTGCCCGATGCGGTTGAAGAAGCGATCGAGCGAGCCATGAATGAGCCGATCAACTGCGTGCCATCGGCGGATCTCGGAAAGGCTTTTCGCGTGGACGATGCGGGCGGTCGCTACATCGAGTTCTGCAAGAGCACCTTTCCCAACGAGCTCGACCTCAAGGGCCTCAAGATCGTCGTCGATTGCGCACACGGCGCGGGCTACCACGTCGCGCCGCCGGTGTTTCACGAGCTGGGCGCCGAAGTGATTACCACCGGCGCGCAGCCGGACGGCCTCAACATCAATGCCGGTGTCGGAGCCATGCATCCCCGGCACCTGCAAAAGCAGGTCGTCGCCCATGGCGCCGATATCGGGCTCGCGTTGGATGGCGATGGCGATCGGTTGATCATGGTGGACGAGCAAGGTCGCTGCTATGACGGCGACCAGCTGCTCTACGTCATTGCGCTCGATTACTGGCGCCGCGGAGCGATGGCCGGTGGCGTGGTCGGAACGCAAATGAGCAACATCGGATTCGAACAGGCACTCTTGCGCCGGGGCATCGCGCTCGAACGCGCTCCCGTCGGCGACCGTTACGTCCTCGAGAAAATGCAGGACAAGCGGTGGCTTCTCGGCGGCGAAAATTCAGGTCATATCATCTGCCTCGATAAGCACACCACCGGCGATGCAATCGTTGCTGCGCTCGCGGTGCTGCGCGCGTTGCGCGAGCAGGGGACCACGCTTGGTGTCGCAACTGCCGACGCCCCTCTGTTTCCTCAGCATCTCATCAATGTGCCGATGCAACGCGGCTTCGAATGGCGAGCGAGCCTGGAGATTCAGAAAGCGGAACTCGATGCATTGGCGACGCTCAACGGCTCTGGCCGCGTCCTGTTGCGACCTTCGGGAACGGAACCGGTATTGAGAGTCATGGTGGAGGCGCACGACGCCGAGATGGCCGAACGCTGCGCGAGAGGGATTGCCGACGTGGTCGCCAGAGCGGCATCGATTTAGCAAGCCCTGACCGAACATGGGTGCTGCTCTGCACGCTGTCCCGGAGGCGGCCGCGCCCGAAGCGCTCGCGGCTTGGCTGCAGCAGGCGGGCGCTGCGTACACCGAAGAGGAACGCAAGGCGCTTGCGGCGGCGGTTTCGTTTGCCCGAGACCGCTATGGCGATCTCTGCACCAGTGACGGGGAGCCCTGGCTCGACCGTGCCTTCGGCACGGCAGCGATCGTCTCCAGCCTGAAACTCGACGCGGCGTCGGTCCGCGGCGGTCTGCTGCTCGGACTCCCTCACTGTCCCGGCTTCGATGCCGAAGCGTTCGCCGAACAATTCGGAGCCGAAGTTTCGCAGCTCGTCGTCGGCGTTGCGCGCATGGGCGCCATACGGGCGGCAATCGAAGTCGCCGGCAAGGCCGCGGGCGAAGTGCAAGCAGAGAACCTGCGCAAGATGCTGCTGGCGATGGTCGGCGACATCCGCGTGGTGCTGATCAAGTTGGCCGAGCGCACCCAAGCGCTGCGTTTTCTCATGGGCGGCGACGTCGGCGCTCGCGCTCAAGCGGCGCGCGAAACGCAGGACCTCTTTGCTCCGCTAGCCAACCGCCTTGGCGTCTGGCAACTCAAATGGGAGCTCGAGGACATGGCGCTGCGTGCACTCGAGCCGGACGCCTACAAGCAGATTGCGACGCTGCTCGACGAGCGCCGGCTCGACCGTCAGCGCTATATCGAAGAGGTGAAGTCCACGCTCAAGGAAGAGCTCGCCGCGTCAGGTATCGACGCGGATGTCTCAGGTCGGCCGAAGCACATCACCAGCATCTGGAACAAGATGCGTCGCAAGCAGGCAGGCATCGATGCGGTTTACGACATTCGCGCCGTTCGCATCCTTGTCGGCGACGTCAAGGATTGCTACGCCGCGCTAGGCGTCGTGCATAACCTCTGGACGCCGCTCGCCAGGGAATTCGACGACTACATCGCCAAGCCGAAGGCCAACAATTACCGCTCGCTGCACACCGCCGTGATTGGACCCGAAGGCAAGCCGCTGGAAGTGCAGATTCGCACGCACGAAATGCACCAGCACTCAGAGTACGGTGTAGCCGCGCACTGGCGCTACAAGGAGGGCGCCGCGGCCGGGCGCCGCGATCCGGGTTTCGACGAAAAGATTGCATGGCTGCGGCAGGTGCTCGACTGGAAGGATGCAGTGGCCGATGCTGGTGAATGGCTGCAACAGTTCAAGTCGAGTCTGTTCACCGAAACCATCTACGTGCTGACGCCACAGGGCAAGGTCGTGGATCTGCCGCGAGGCGCCACACCGGTCGATTTCGCCTACGCGGTGCACACCAGCCTGGGTCACCGCTGCCGCGGCGCACGCGTGGATGGCGCGATGGTGCCGCTCAACTACGCGCTTAAGAGCGGTCAACAGGTCGAGATCGTATCGGTGAAGCAGGGCGGGCCTTCGCGCGACTGGCTCAATCCCGACCTCGGCTATGTGCACAGCCGTCATGCCCGGACCAAGGTCCGGCAGTGGTTCAAGGCGCAGCAGCTCGAGGAAACGATCGCCCAGGGGCGCTCGATGGTCGATCGCGAGCTCTCACGCGCCGGCATGACCGCGCTCAATCTTGAAGCGGTTGCCAGCGAGGCGGGCTTCGCCAAGCTCGAGGATTTTTTCGCAGCCGTGGCTCGTGCGGAATTCAACACGCGTCAGGTGCAGGCAGCGATTCAGGCGCTTGCGAAACCCGACATCGCGGCACCGAGCGTCCACGACGCGGTTCTGCCACGCGAGAGCAAGGCCGCCGGCGCTGGCAGCGGAATTCTCATCGTTGGCGTCGATCGCCTGATGACAGGGCTTGCGCGCTGCTGCAAGCCGGCGCCCCCTGATCCGATCGTCGGTTTCGTCACCCGCGGCAAGGGTATTTCCATTCATCGCCAGAACTGCAGCAACATCGCACGCATGAAGGAGCGACAGCCCGAACGGCTTATTACTGCGGACTGGGGCGCTCGCCGTGATGAGGTGTTTCCGGTCGACGTCGTCGTCGATGCCATGGACCGGCAGGGATTGCTGCGCGATCTGTCGGAAATCTTCACCCGCGAAAAGATCAACGTCACCGCGGTGAACACGCTGTCGAGAAATCTCCAGGCGCGAATGGCGTTCACACTCGAAGTGCCCGACCTGGAGCAGCTCAAACGCGCGCTGGCGCTGGTGCGTGACGTTCCTGGAGTGCTCTCCGCCGGAAGACGCTAGCCTCAAATCCCAGCAGCGAAGAATCCAGGCGCCCTTCCGCGATCAGCCAAACCGATCGTGCGCTTCGGTAAATACGATTGGACTCCTCAGCTGATCGCCCATAGTCTGCGGTATATGAAGGCGAAAAGTTGCCAGCCTTCGAGGAGTGCACGATGAAAACGCACAGTCATTCTTACCGCACTGAGGCGATCAGAGGCGAGCAAGACCCGATGGGAGCGCTCGGGCGAGCCTTCGCAGCGCCGCTCGCGAGCCGCGGTGCCAACTGGACGCTGACGCTGGCGCGGCTGTGTGTGCTCGCCGCATTCATCGGCATGTCGCTGATGGTGATCGCGGCCGAGTTGTGGTGGTGGGACAACGGTGCTCAGCCGACCCGGAAGCTGGTGCTGCTCATGCTTTGCGGAGCAGCGCTCGCGGCGATCGCGTGGCGCGCGGGATCACGATTGCTCCTGCGGTTGGAGCAACAGTTCGAGCGTCCCGTCCAAGGCGAGCTTCCGCTAGGCTGAGCGCAGGCCAAGCAGCGTCACGGCGAGTCCCACTGCAGCACAGGCGAAGATCACCGGGATGACGCCGGCCTTCCAGCGAAAGAGCGCAAGCACGGCGCCAAGGCCGATTAGTGCCGATATCCAATCGAGTTTCCCGCCAATCCCCGACGGCCAGAGCACGTGCAGGGCAAAAAACACAGCCAGGTTGACGATGACGCCAACCACTGCCGCGGTGATGCCCGTCAATGGCGCGGTGAATCGCAATTGTCCATGAGTCGATTCGACCAGCGGCCCGCCGGCGAGAATAAAAACGAAACTCGGCAGAAACGTGAACCACGTGGCAACGGTTGCGGCGAGAGCGCCGGCTGCGAACAATTGGTCAGGACCGAACATCTGCTTGCTCCAGCCCCCGACAAAGCCGACGAACGCAACGACCATGATCAGCGGCCCGGGCGACGTTTCGCCGAGCGCGAGTCCATCGATCATTTGCGGCGTCGTGAGCCAGCCGTAGGTCTCCACGGCCCCCTGCACGACGTAAGGCAGGACCGCGTACGCGCCTCCAAAGGTGACGAGCGCCGCCTTGGTGAAGAACCAGCCCATCTGCGCCAGCGTGCTGGCGCTGCCTGACATCCATACGAGTAAAGCGAGCGGACCCGCCCAGAGCAGCAGGCCGAAGCCGATCACGACGGCGAGGTGGGCCGCGCGAAAGCGGGCGTGCTCCGGCGTCGGCGTCGTGTCATCGAGCACGGCAGCGCCTTGACCCGCGTTTCCGCTGCCGTGCGCTTGCGCCACTGTGAATTGAGCAGGAGCCACGCGCCCACCGGCTGCGCCAAAAACGCCGGCGGCGAGCACGATGGCTGGAAACGGCACGGCAAAGAAGTAGATGGCGGCGAACGCAGCGGCCGCGATAACCCAGAGCGGCGGCGACTTGAGCGTCCGAGATCCGATGCGCCACGCCGCATGAAGCACGATGGCCGTTACGGCCGGCTTGATCCCGTAAAGGATGCCGGCGATCGCCGGGACATGGCCGTATGCCATGTAGAGCCAGGACAGCGCGATGAGCACCGCGAGCGAAGGCAGCACGAATAGCGAGCCCGCAACAATGCCGCCCCACGTTCGATGCATCAGCCAACCGATATAGGTTGCGAGCTGCTGCGCCTCGGGACCGGGCAGCACCATGCAGTAGTTGAGCGCGTGTAGAAAGCGCCCTTCGGAAATCCAGCGCCGCCGCTCGACCAGTTCGTGATGCATGATCGCGATCTGGCCGGCGGGTCCGCCGAAGCTGATCCAGCCCAGCTTCCACCAGTAGCGCAGCGCCTGTTCGAAACTCGGCGCTCGTGGAGCGGTAGCGGGCGTTATCGAAGGATTCGCCGCACCGCTCAAATCAATCCTTCGAGCAGCTGCACATCGACCAGCTCGCCGGCAGCAACATTGCCGACTTCGGTTGGAAGGACGATGAAGCAGTTGGCCTGCGACATGGAGGAGAGAATTCCAGATCCCTGGTCCCCGGTCGTGCGCACGCTGAAGCCGCCATTATCGTCCGGCGAAAGGATGCCACGCTGAAATTCCGTGCGTCCCGGGACCTTTCTGATCGGGGCCGAGAGACGAACCTTGAAGGTGGGCAGTGGCGTTACATCGCGTTGTCCCTGCAGGATCATCAGTGCATCGCGCACGAACTCGTAGAAGGTCACCATCACCGATACCGGATTGCCGGGCAGGCCGAAGAAATGCGCGCCGCCGATCTTGCCGTAAGCGAGCGGTCGGCCGGGCCTCATCGCAATCTTCCAAAACAGCACTTCGCCCAGCTTGTCGAGAAGCTGCTTGACGTAGTCCGCTTCGCCCACGGAAACGCCGCCCGACGTGATCACGACATCGGCGCTCGCTGCGGCGGTGGCGAAAGCGTGCTCGAGCTTCTCGGGGGCATCTTCGACCACGCCCATGTCCACGACTTCGCAGCCGAGACGAGTCAGCATTCCGTGCAGCGTGTAGCGATTGCTGTCGTAGATTTCCCCGGCGCGCAGCGGAGTGCCGATAGACTTGAGCTCATCGCCGGTGGAAAAGAACGCGACGCGCAGCATGCGATAGACGCCAACCTCGCCGATGCCGAGCGATGCAATCATGCCGAGCTCCGCCGGATGAATGCGTTGCCCTTTGCGGAACACTGCCTGTCCGGCTTTCAGATCCTCTCCGGCGAAGCGGCGGTTTTGTCCCGCCTTGCTCACCGCGCCCTGCGCGATCTTCACCCGACCCGCGTGCTCCGTTGCGCGTTCCTGCATGACGACGGTGTCGGCGCCCTCGGGCATGACGCCGCCGGTGAAAATACGAATGCACTCGCCCGGCCCGATGGGTCCCGTCCACGGCTTGCCCGCAAACGATTCACCGACGCGCGTCAGCGTGGTTTCAGCGTCTGCCTTGAGATCCGCGAAGCGCACCGCGTAGCCGTCCATCGCCGAGTTATCATGACCCGGCACTGCGATGGGAGAGATCAAATCTTCGGCCAGGACGCGGCCGAGCGCGCTTCGCACATGCACGCGCTCAATGACGGTCACGGGCGTGAGGAAGCTCCGGATGAGCTCGCGCGCTTTCACGACCGGCATCGAGTTGGGATCGTAATCGTCCGCGCACGAAATTTCGCGCAAGCTCTTGGGAGATGTCATACGTGCTTAAAGCGGATCATGCAGGCTGTAATCGGGGACGGAACCTGGATTTTAGTCCGAGGGCCGGCTTTTCCATACCGTGCCATGAAGCCATCGCCATCAGCAATGTCAACGCGAACGCGGCAGCGAACAATCCGAAGGGATCGAGATCGTGCTTCACATTCACCAGCGCTTGCTGGATGGGAAAAGCATACACGTAGAGCCCGTACGAATAGTCCCCGATGCGATTAAAGGCGGCAAAGCGCAGCGTCGGATGCAAGGCGAAGGTGAGCACCACGTAGGCGAGCAGAATGAGCGAGAACGGCCCGCGAAGGATCTCGCCGGGGTTGACGACGAGCACCAGCAGTGCAACCGCGGCTGCCCACGGCGAGAGCGGTATGACGTCCCGATTGACCCATGCCAGAGATCCGGTGGCGAAAGCAAGCGCGAGAAGGCGCACGTGCGGCACATGGTTGTAGAGGGTGAACCAGTCAGGACGGAGCGTGAAGATTACGAAGCCTGCGACGAAGACGATGTTGAACGCTACGCGCCTGTACAGCAGGCCGAGCGTTCCCGCGAGCGCACACGCGACGTACATCGAGAGCTCTATCGGTACCGACCAGAGGGAGCCGTTGACCGCGCGTGGATACGGATTGTCGAGGAAGGCGCCGGGGAGGAAGTACTCGATTCGCCAGCCGAAGCTGTTGCGCACCACGAAGTGCTGCGTCTGCGGGTCGGACAGGAATTCCCGCCAGGGCAACGTGCCGAGCGCCACCGCGAGCACGGCGGAGAACAGCGTCGCCGCGACGAGAGCAGGGTAGATGCGCAGCGCGCGGGCCGCCGCAAACGCTGCGAGCGTCTTTCGCTCGGTAAAACTCTTGCTCACCAGGAAGCCGCTGATGATGAAGAACACCGTTACGCCCGACAAACCAAGATAGGTGGCGCCGTCCGACCAACGCAGCAGCGGTTCATCGAGGCCCCGTCCGGTGAGCGCGTAGCTGTGCGAGAAAATGACGGCGCTCGCGGCGAGAAACCTCAGGAGATTGAAGTTGTTGTTGCGCTCCCGCGCAAGCAGGGCGATGCGCATGCGTCAGCTGCGGCCGTAGGAGGTGGTTTGCTGGAATTCGTCTGCGGAAGAAGCCGTGAGTATTCTATCGTCGACCTGGCGAGAAACGAGCCTTCTGGGCGAGAGCCGGCTTTTCGACGACGTGCCATGACACTGCGGCAACGGCCAAAGTCAAGGGAAAGGCGATCGCGAACAGCGCCAACGGCGCGATCGGCTCTGGAGCAGGCCCCAGCCTAATCAACGTCTGCTGGATAGGAAACGAAAAGATGTAGAGACCGTACGAATAGTCGCCCCAACGGTTGAAGCTCGGCCACTGCAGTCGTGGATGGTAGGCGGCGACGAGGACCAGGTACGCAAGCAGTGGGCCGAACAGAGCTCTGCGGGCAAGCCCCGCGGGATCCCATCCGATCATCAGGAGGCAGACCAGCGCCGCCAGCAGCGTCAGTCTGATAGAGTCGCGCCAAACATACGCGAGCGAGCCGATCGCGAAGAGCCAAGCGAGATTGCCACCCATCTTCGGGATCCCCAGGGCACCCAGACACTCGGGCACCGCGAACAGCAGCGCGCTAGCTAGCGCGATCGCCAGGGTGGCGGTCCAGCGCTGCCTCAGTAGTCCAGCTGCGCCGGCAATCGCCACCGCTATATAGAGCCGCAATTCGACCGAAAGCGTCCAGAGCGAACCATTGGTTGCGTAAGGGTAGGGATTATTCGCGAAGGCGCCGGGCAGAAGGAATTCGGTGTTCCAGGCAAGCGCGTTCTTCCACGCGTAGGCGAGGGTTTGAGCATCGGCAAGAAATGGAGAAAGCGGAACCGTGCTTGACCATGCGGCGAGGGCGATCGAAACCAGGATGGCGCACGTGAGCGCGGGATAGATGCGCAGCACGCGGGCTAAAGCGAAGGGCGCGAACTTCGCCCGCTCGAGCCAGCTCTTGGTCACCAGAAAACCGCTAATCGCAAAAAAAGTCTCGACGCCGAGCAAACCGAAATTGAGTTGGGGCATGAGCCGCATGAGGGGCTCATCGCCGAACCGGTTCGTGAGCGCGTAACAGTGAAAAACGATGACGCCCGTTGCCGCGACGAAGCGGAGCAACTGGAAATTGTTGGCGCGGCCCTGCGTTACGTCGGCAAGCCGCACCGACGCTCAACCCCTGGCGAAGGCCGCCGCGAGCTCGTCGGCGGTGTTGATGTTGCGAAACGCGTCTGCTTCGTCGTCGAAGGCGACCTCGATCGCGTTGAGCGTTGCGTACCAGGCATCGATCTTGCGGCCGCCGCCTTCGAGGAAGCGCGTCAGATGCGGCAGCACGCTTCTGCGCACCAGTGCGAACACCGGATGCGGTTGGTCCAGCGTTCGCGCGACGGCGAGATCGCTGCCATGCTGCTCGAGCGCGTGATGCAAGCGCGCCACGAGATCTGAAGGCAGGAACGGCGAATCGCAGGGAACGGTAGCCACCAGTCGATGCGCCGCGAGAGTGAGTCCCACCTGCAATCCCGCGAGCGGACCGGCGAATCCTGCGATCGCGTCGGCGACCACGCGGTAGCCGAGTGCTGAGTACTCGTCGGTGTGGCGGTTGGCATTGATGAGAATTTCGTCGACCTGTGGTGAGAAACGATCGATCACATGGCGCACCATCGGCTGCACACCGAGCAGAATCAAGCCCTTGTCGACGCTGCCCATCCTGCGGCCCTGGCCGCCCGCGAGGATCAACCCGGTGATACCTGGTGAGGGGGGCATGGCGCCGGAAAGAGAGCGCTGCTGTGACTCAAACGTCGGCTCGAAAGCGCTCGGTGCCGGTGAACAGCAGGAAGTGCTTTCCCGTGGCGCGGCCAATCATGGTCATGCCGACCTTTTGCGCGATGTCGTATCCCATCTGCGTGAGGCCCGACCGCGATACCAGGAACGGTATGCCCA
>VBCY01000345.1:10817-31005 GCA_005882995.1 Betaproteobacteria bacterium | reverse complement strand
CCGTGGGACGCACTATGAACCTCGCCGCCGAAGTTATCGAATTGGTTCCAGAGATGAAAGCCTGGCGGCGCCATCTGCACGCGCATCCGGAGACGGCATTCGAGGAAAAGTCGACGAGCGCCTTCGTTGCGGAGAAGCTTCGGTCGTTCGGGCTCGAAGTACACACCGGTCTCGCGGGCACAGGCGTGGTAGCCGTGCTGCGCGGTAGCGACAACTCGGCGATCGGCTTGCGTGCCGACATGGACGCGTTGCACATCCTGGAACGCTCGGGCGTTCCTCATTCATCTCTCCATCAAGGAAAGATGCATGCTTGCGGACACGATGGACACACCGCGATGCTGCTCGGCGCCGCCGGCGCACTCGCGTCAAGGGGGTCACTTCGCGGGACGATCTACTTCATTTTCCAGCCCGCCGAGGAAAACGAAGGCGGCGGTCGAGTAATGGTCGAGGAAGGCTTGTTCGAGCGGTTTCCGATGCGTGCGGTCTATGGTATGCACAACTGGCCGCGCAAGCCGTTGGGGAGCTACGCAATGCGTGCCGGTCCATTGATGGGAGCCTACGACGTCTTCGAGATCGTGGCCACAGGCAAGGGCGCGCACGCCGCGATGGCGTACACCGGCAAGGACCCGATGCTCTTCGCCGCGCACGCCATCAATGCGCTGCAAACCATCGTATCGCGCAATCTGCACCCGCTTGACGCCGGCGTCGTCAGTGTGACGCAGGTTCACGGCGGCGACACGTGGAATGTCATACCGCAAGAGGTGGTGCTTCGTGGCACTGTGCGCGCTTTCAAGCGCGAAGTGCAGGATGTGATTGAAGAGCGAATGCGCACGATTGTCGCCGGTGTTGCGGCGACTTTCGACATGACTGCGACGCTTCGTTACGAGCGTCGCTATCCGGCCACCGTGAATGCCGAAGCGGAGACTCAGCACGCGATCGCCGCAGCAACCGCGGTCGTCGGCCGCGAGCAGGTCGATACCGACCCGACGCCGGAGATGACCGGCGAGGATTTCGCGTTCATGTTGCAGGCGAAGCCGGGCAGTTATGTCTGGCTGGGTGCGGGCCGGGGATCCGATTCTCCGAATCTCCACAGCCCGCAGTACGACTTCAACGACGACGCACTGGCGATTGGCGCGAGCTACTGGGTCACTCTCGCTGAACAGCAGCTTGGCCGCAAGGCTGCCTAATCATAGGAGCCTGTCGGGCTTGCTCTCACGTATGCGTTGCTGGCCAAACGGTGATGAATGCGAGGCGCGCGGCGCAGCGAATAGCTAGGCTTATTCGCAAGCCGGGCAACGACGCAGGCGCGCCGTTTGGCCGCAACCCGGAGGGACGGGGCGCTTTGGCGGCAATTCCGTTGTTGCCGGCCGCTGGCAGTGGGCCGGCACTGCGGCGCGGCCGGCGCCTAGGACTGCCCACCAAAGCGCCTCCGTCGCATACGCGACAGTAAGCCCGACAGGCTCCCAACGACGTTCCTAACGCCTGCCCCGGCGCAACTTCCGGATCGCAGCGAGTTGCGCCATGGCGCCGGCCAATTCGCCTTCGGCGCGGGCAATCTCCTCTTTCGAGGTCTTGTTTTGCAAAGCGTCTTCCGCTGCCTGTTTCGCGGCGATCGCCTTCGCTTCATCGAGATCGTGAGCGCGAATCGCGGTGTCAGCGAGCACGGTGACCACGTCGGGCTGGACCTCCAGGAAGCCTCCCTGGACGAAGATGATCGTCTCCTCCTGCTCGCCGGGAACCTTGATACGCACCTGCCCCGGCCGAATCTGAGTGATCAGCGGAATGTGCTTTGGGTAGATGCCCAACTCACCGAGGACGCCCGGGAGAACGACGAACTCGGCGTTGCCAGAGTAGATCGACTCTTCCGCGCTGACAACGTCGACGTGAATCGTATTGGCCATGCCTATTGCACCGTCTTCGCCTTCTCCGCGGCTTCTTCGATGCCACCGATCATGTAAAACGCCTGCTCGGGCAGATGGTCGTATTCGCCGTCGACGATCGCCTTGAACCCTCGAATCGTGTCCTTGAGCACCACGTACTTGCCCTTCTGCCCGGTGAAAGTCTCTGCGACGTGAAAGGGCTGAGAAAGGAAGCGCTGGATTTTGCGTGCGCGCGCGACCACCAGCTTGTCTTCGGGGGCGAGCTCGTCCATCCCCAGAATAGCGATGATGTCACGCAGTTCCTTGTAGCGCTGTAAGGTGGCTTGAACGCGGCGAGCGGTGGTGTAGTGCTCCTCCCCGACGATATTCGGGTCGAGCTGGCGCGAAGTGGAGTCGAGTGGATCAACCGCGGGATAGATTCCGAGCGATGCGATGTCGCGGGAAAGCACCAAGGTCGAATCGAGATGTCCGAAGGTCGTGGCCGGGGACGGGTCGGTCAAATCGTCTGCCGGAACATACACAGCCTGGATCGAGGTGATAGATCCGGTCTTCGTCGAAGTAATTCGCTCCTGGAGCTCGCCCATTTCCGCGGCGAGCGTCGGCTGATATCCGACCGCGGAGGGCATGCGACCGAGCAATGCAGACACCTCGGTTCCTGCAAGGGTATAGCGATAAATATTGTCGATGAACAGAAGCACATCACGGCCCTCGTCGCGAAAGTACTCGGCCATGGTGAGACCTGTCAGCGCCACGCGCAGGCGGTTGCCCGGCGGCTCGTTCATCTGGCCGTACACCATCGCCACCTTGGATTCAGGCAAGTTGTCCATCCTGACCACGCCGGCCTCGCGCATCTCGTGGTAGAAGTCGTTGCCTTCGCGCGTGCGCTCGCCAACCCCGGCAAATACCGACAGGCCCGAGTGCTGGGTCGCGATGTTGTTGATGAGCTCCAGCATGTTCACGGTCTTCCCGACGCCGGCGCCACCGAACAATCCAACCTTGCCGCCTTTGGCGATGGGACAAACGAGGTCGATCACCTTGATCCCTGTCTCGAGCAGCTCGGTTGAGGGCGCAAGTTCCTCGAAGGTCGGCGCATCACGATGGATCGGCATGCTGTGCTCGGCGCCCACGGGACCTTGCTCATCGATCGGCCGACCCAGCACATCCATGATCCGGCCCAGCGTTTTCAGGCCTACCGGAACGGAGATCCCGGCTCCCGTGTTCTGAACTCTCATCCCGCGGCGCAATCCTTCCGCCGAGCCGAGACAGATGGTGCGCACCACGCCGTCGCCAAGCTGCTGCTGAACTTCGAGCGTCAGATCGCTATTGTCCAGCGTCAGGGCATCGTAGATCTTTGGAAGCTGATCGCGCGCAAATTCGACGTCGATCACCGCGCCGATGCACTGGACTACTGTTCCCTCGTTCATGCGCTGTCCCTCAATTCAAATTCGTAGTGTTTGGTCAGACCGCCGCTGCGTCTGGACGATGTGCGTCAAACCGCCGCCGCACCGCCGACGATCTCCGAGAGCTCCTTCGTGATGCCGGCCTGACGCGTCTTGTTGTAAATGAGCTGCAACTCATCGATGATCGTCGCCGCGTTATCGGAAGCAGCTTTCATTGCCACCATGCGCGCACTCTGCTCGGAGGCCATGTTCTCGTTGACCGCCTGAAAAATAACGGCCTCGATGTAACGTGTGATCAGGCCATCGAGCACGCTTCGCGCATCCGGTTCGTAGAGATAGTCCCAGGGGTAGGCACGCTTTTCCTCCTCCGCTCCCAGGTCCGCAATGGGCAGCATCTTGCTCTCCGCGGGTGTCTGCCTCATGGTGTTTTCGAATCGCGTTGTGACAACGTGCAGCTCGTCGATCTTGCCCTCGATGTATGCATCGAGCTGCACCTTCACCGGCCCGATCAGCTTTTCAAGCTGCGGCCGGTCGCCGATATTGATGACCTGTGACACCACCTTGGCCTTCAGACGCTGCATGAAACCCAATCCCTTGTTGCCTATGGCGGTGACTTGCACGCCGACATCCTGTGCCTGCCAAGCCTTGATCTTGGAGAGCGCGAGGCGAAGCACATTGGTGTTCATGCCGCCGCAAAGCCCCTTGTCGGAAGTCACGACGATCATGCCGACGTTCCTGACCTGTGGACGTTTGACCAGGAACGGATGTTGGTACTCCGGGTTGGCGTGCGCGAGATGACGCGCAATCGCCAGCATCCGACCGACGTACGGTCGCGACGCGCGCATACGATCCTGCGCCCTTTTCATCTTCGAGGCGGCTACCATTTCCATGGCCTTGGTGATCTTGCGCGTGCTCTGCACGCTCTTGATCTTGTTGCGGATCTCTTTGGTGCCGGCCATTTTCTAGTACGTGCCGTTCTTCTTGAAGTCCTCGATGGCGGCTTTGAGCTGCTTTTCGCTGTCCGCATCGAGATCCTTGGTCGATTCGATCTTGCTCGCAAGCGCGCCGTACTTGCTCTTGATGTACGCGCGCAGGGCCGATTCGAAGGCAAGCGCTTTCTCCACCGGAACGTCGTCGTAGTAGGCGTTGTTGACGGCGAACAGTGTCACCGCCTGATCGGCGACCGACAATGGAGAGAACTGGGGCTGCTTCATGAGCTCGGTGACCATACGCCCGCGATCGAGTTGCTTGCGCGTGGCTTCGTCGAGATCGGAGGCAAACTGAGCGAAGGCCGCCAGCTCGCGATACTGGGCGAGTGCGAGCCGCACTCCGCCACCGAGCTTCTTGATGACTTTGGTCTGAGCATTGCCGCCGACGCGCGATACGGAGATGCCCGCATTGATCGCGGGCCGGATACCGGCGTTGAACAGATCGGTCTCCAGGAAGATCTGCCCGTCAGTGATGGAGATGACGTTGGTAGGGACGAACGCCGTCACGTCGCCGGCTTGGGTCTCGATCACGGGGAGCGCCGTGAGCGAGCCGGTCTTTCCCTTCACGGCGCCCTTGGTGAATTTCTCGACGTACTCGGGGTTGACGCGAGCAGCGCGTTCGAGCAGACGCGAATGGAGATAGAACACGTCCCCGGGATAGGCTTCGCGGCCCGGTGGGCGACGCAGCAGAAGCGAGATCTGACGATACGCCCAGGCCTGCTTGGTCAGGTCATCGTAGATGATCAGAGCGTCCTGCCCGCGGTCGCGGAAGTACTCGCCCATCGTGCACCCGGAGTAGGGAGCGATGTATTGCATCGCGGCCGATTCTGAGGCGGCTGCCGCGACGACGATGGTGTACGCCATCGCGCCTGTCTCTTCAAGTTTTCTCACCACGTTCACGATCGAAGAAGCTTTCTGCCCGATCGCAACGTAAATGCAGATGAGATCTTTTCCCTGCTGGTTGATAATGGTATCGATCGCCACGGCTGTCTTGCCGGTCTGCCGATCGCCGATGATGAGCTCGCGCTGGCCGCGCCCGATCGGCACCATGGCATCGATCGCCTTGAGTCCGGTCTGCACCGGCTGCGACACGCTTTGTCGCCAGATCACGCCAGGCGCAATCTTCTCGATGACGTCGCTCTCCGTGGCGTTCACCGGTCCTTTGCCGTCGATGGGCTGGCCAAGTGCGTTGACGACCCTGCCTATCAACTCGGGACCCACCGGGACCTCGAGGATGCGGCCGGTGCACTTGACGGTGTCACCTTCGGAAATTTGCTCGTAATCACCCAGGATCACCGCGCCAACCGAATCGCGTTCGAGGTTGAGCGCGAGGCCGAAGGTGTTGTTGGGAAACTCGAGCATTTCGCCCTGCATCGCGTCGGAAAGCCCGTGGATGCGACTGATGCCATCGGAGAGCGACACCACGATTCCCTGTGTGCGCACCTCGGCTTGCGTGCCTGCGCTCTGAATCCTGCTCTTGATCAGTTCGCTGATTTCGGATGGGTTCAACTGCATGATTTTTCCTCGCGATGTCCGGACGTCAATTGCCGCCGCGTCGCCTCAAATTTAGGAATCAGGTTCGCAAATGGTTCGCCATCGCCTGGAGCTCGCCACGGACCGACGCGTCGATAACCGTGTCGCCGACCACGATGGTGGCGCCACCGATCAATTCCGGATCGACGCTTACCGTCGTCTCGATCTTTTTTCCGAAGCGCCGTTCCAGAGCTGACTTAAGCGACGCGATCTGCCTGTCATCGACTGCGAAGGCGCTGGTGATGTGGGCCCGCGCCACACCATCGGCATCGTCCTTCAGAAGGCCGAAAAGCTGGCGAATCTGCGGCAGGAGATTGATGCGCTCGGCTTCGATGAGGACGCGGATGAAATTCTTCCCATCCGCATTGAGGTCCGTCCCGCACACCGACAGAAACAGCGATTCTTTAGCGCCCACATCGAGCTTCGGATTTTCAAGCGCAGCGCGCATTTGCTCATCATCGGCCACTCGGCTCGCCACCCTGAGCATTTCCAACCACACCGGCAATGCGTTCTGCTCGTGGGCGAGCGAGAAAACCGCTTCCGCGTAGGGCCTGGCAACGGTGAGGTATTCTGCCATGCGCTCAGAGCTGTTTTTCGATCTCGGCGAGGAGATCGGCGTGCGCCTTGGGATCGACCTCACGCTTGAGTATCTTGGCGGCGCCTGCGATGGCGAGTTCGGCCACTTGGCCGCGCAATGCATCTCTTGCGCGATGGATTTCCTGCTCCATTTCGGCTTTGGCCGAGGCGAGGATGCGCTCGGCTTCGGTCTTCGCTTCATTCCTTGCCTGCTCGACGGTTTCGCCCTTGAGCTTTTCGCCCTGGGCGATGATTTCGGAAGCGCGCGATTTGGCGTCCACCATCATCTGCGCGATTCGGTTCTCGGCCTTTGAGAGATTCTGCCTGCCCTCTTCTCCGGCCGCCAGGCCGTCCGCAATCTGTTTCTGACGCGTCTCAATCGCGCGCATCAAAGGCGGCCAGATGAACCGCGCGCAGAACCATATGAACACGCCAAAAGCCACCGCCTGCATCAGCATTGTGAGATTGATGTTCATGAAACGCCCTTCCTTGCGCGGTTCGCGTCTAGCGCAGTCCGGTTGGGATGAGCGGATTGCCGAACGCAAACAGCATGGCGATGCCCAGCCCGATGATGAAGGATGCATCGATCAAGCCAAGCAGCAGAAACACCTTCGCCTGCAGCGCCGGGATCATTTCGGGCTGCCGTGCGGCACCCTCGAGAAACCGTGAGCACATGATCCCCACGCCGACGCAGGCGCCGAGCGCGCCTAGTCCGATCATCAGCCCGATGCCGATGCCCGTGAAGGCCTGGATCTGCGCAACCAGTTGCAGCTTGTCCATTCGATTTCCTTTCTTGAGGGTTGGACGGTCGAATTCGTTCCGGCGCCGAAGCGCTTCAATGGCTCTCGTACGCCATTGAGATGTACACGACGGTCAGCATCATGAAAATGTACGCCTGCAGTACCACGATCAGGATGTGGAAGATCGCCCAGCCGAGGTTGAGCACGCTGCTGAATGCCGCTCCCACTACGCCGGTCGCCGCCCACAAGCCGATCAGCAGGAAGATGATTTCGCCCGCGTACATGTTGCCGTACAGCCGCAAAGAGTGCGACAGGGGCTTGGAAAGATATTCGATCAGATTGAAGAGCAGGTTGAACAGCACGAGCAGCGGCGACAGCCATGTCGGCTTGAGTCCGAATGGCGTAGCGAGCAGCTCGTGCAGCCACCCGCCCAATCCCTTGTTCTTAATGCTGTAGAAGATCATCAACCCGAACACCGAGAGCGACAGAGCAAAGGTGGTGTTGACGTCCGCAGTCGGAACGCTGCGCCATTCTTCCTGATGGAATACGTTCTGGAAAATCCACGCAACGATATCGACGGGAAGGAAGTCCATCGCGTTCATGAACAACACCCATACAAAGACCGTAAGCGCGAGCGGTGCAACGAAGCGGTAATCGTGATGAAACAGGCTTCGCACCTGATCGTTGACGAATTCCACGGAGAGTTCGACGAAGGCTTGGGTTTTGCTCGGCACTCCCGACGTCGCCCTGCGCGTCACAAGCCACAGAAACCCGAGCGTTAGAAAGCCAAGCACCAGCGAGGTCACGATCGTGTCGCGGTGAATAGTCCAGAATCCGCCCGACTCGATGACGGGGTGGGCGAGAAAGGTCAGGTGATGCTGAATGTACGACGTCGCGTCGAGTTGCTGTTCTGCAGCCATCGCCCTTCCCTATCGATCAGTCTCTTACCAGGATCGCCGCCTGTGACACCAACACCGTGACGACGAATGCCGAGAAAAAGGCCACATGAACCACGTCCCGGTACGTCGTGAGAATCAGCCAGAGCTGGAGCACGATGACCGCGATCTTCGCCGCTTCGGCGCGCAACATTGTCCCCACCGTCGCCATTGCACTCACCGACCGATCGAGCGCGGTCAGGACGGTGAAAACAACGCCCGCGGAAATGTTGACGACGCCGCCCAGAAGCGCGGAAAGCACCCCGTGCCATCCCGCCCACCATCCCGCAACCGCAGCGATCAAGAGCGAGGCAATTGCCTGCCAAACGGCGACGCGCCGGATCGGATAACGCGAGGGACGCTTGCTTTGGGGAAGCGACACCGGGTCCGAAGCAAACCGTGGGATTTTAAGGTTTTTCGCGGCAACGCGTCAACGAAAGCGTCGGTTTAAGTGGGCGTGAAAAGCTCAGCCGCCCGATAGCGCACACACGATCATCACTTCGTCATCATCTTGCAATCGAGGCTGAAGATTCATAGCCTGGACTCCGTTGACGAAGAATTTGATGTGGCGGCGAATCGCCCCTTGCTCGTCGATGATGCGAAACCGGATCCCGGGATAGCGCTGATCGAGCTCGTCTACGATCGCCGCCAGCGATTCACCGCTTGCGGCCACGACCGACGATTCGGAGGTGTAGCTGCGCAGCGGACCGGGTATGAGCACCCGCACCGGCATCGGCTCGAGCTATGCCACTTCGATGGCGTAGATGTGCGGCAGATGCGCGGCCAGACATTTCCAACTACGGCCCTCATCGCGGCTGCCCCAGACTTCTCCGCTGGTGGTGCCGAAATAGACGCCGGCCGGCGCCAGGGCGTCCGCGGTCATGGCCTGTCGCTTCACGGTGAACCAGGCTTGCAGCTTGGGCAAGCCTGTCGCCTGGCGCTGCCAGGATTTGCCGCCGTTGACGGAGCGATAAACCGCCGGTTTTCCTCCCGGAGACACACGCGGCCATACGCTGCTGCCATCCATGGGAAATACCCATAGGGTGTCCGGATCCCCCGGATGCAACACCATGGGAAATCCAATTGCTCCCACGCTCTTCGGCATGGCGGCGCTCAAGTCCTCCCATCGGTCCGAGGGACGGTCCAGCCGATAGATGCCGCAGTGATTCTGCTGATACAGACGGTCCGGCGCTGCGGGATGAAGGCGCACGCAATGCGGGTCATGACCGAATTCAGGATCAGGCATCGGCAGGAAGTCGGCTCTCACGCCGCGATTGAGCGGGTGCCATCCGGCGCCGGCATCGTTCGACTCAAAGACCCCGCCGCTCGACATCGCGATGTAGAGATGATTCGCGTCGCGTGGATCGATGAGAACGGAATGCAATTTGGCACCGTCGGGCGTCTGATCCTGGTCACCGCCGCACCAGGACTTGCGCTGCGGATGTTCATTGAAGCCATCGATGCCGCGCCACGTCGCACCTGCGTCGTCGGAGCGAAAAAGTCCTTGAGGCGAAGTTCCGGCGTACCACGTCCCGGGTTGCGAAGAGTGGCCCGGTGTCAACCAGAAAGTGTGATCCACGACACGACCGCTGCCCTCCCGGAAAGCCGGCGGCTGTTTGGCTTCGTGCCAGGAGCGCCCGCGGTCCGAAGAACGAAAAATCGTCGGGCCAAGGTGGCCCGTGCGCGCCGCTACCAGCCATGTTTTGCCATCGCGAGGATCCGCGACGCAGTGATGAATGATGTGGCCAAGGAACTGCGGGCCGCTCAACTTCCAGCTTCGCCTCGTTGCGTCGCCTTGCGCGCGCCAGAGTCCCTTACGAGTCGAAACGAGCAGCGTCAAACGACGTTCGCGCGCAGCATTTGCCTGCGCCATAGTTTTACTCCCAGGAGATCCGCCCGATGGCGGAGTCCAGAAGTTACGCTTTCGCGGCGACGACGACAAGGCCGTTGCAGCGCCGCCCGACAGAAGAGGCGATTCGCGTTTTTCCGCTAAAATGTTGACGGATATCTAGCGAGGAACATCCATGACTATCAAGGTAGGCGACCGGCTTCCGGCCGGTTCTTTAAGCGAATACGTCGAAGTCGAAACCGCAGAGTGCAAAATCGGTCCGAACGAATTCAAAGTCGACGACCTGACGCGGGGCAAGAAGGTCGTTCTGTTCGGATTGCCTGGCGCATTCACGCCGACATGCTCGGCCAAGCATGTACCCAGTTATCTCGCCAACTATGACAAGCTCAAGGCCAGGGGTGTCGATGAAATCATCTGCATGTCGGTCAATGATGCCTTCGTGATGGGCGCGTGGGCGAAGGACCAGAAAACCGAGGGTAAGGTCCGGATGATGGGCGACGGGAGCGGTTCTTACACCAAGGCGCTGGGTCTCGAGTTCGACCTGACGCCGCGCGGTCTCGGCGTGCGCTGCCAGCGGTTTTCAGCGCTCATCGACAATGGGATAGTGAAGACGCTCAATATAGAGGCGCCGGGCAAGTACGAGGTCTCGGACGCGGAGACCATGCTGAAGCAGCTCGGCTAAGGCGCTCCATTCGAACTGACCTGAGGCGGCGCCTCAGGGCGCCGTTTTTTTGGTCATCTGTCCGCCGCGAGGCAGCGAGTTAGGGCCTGTTAGGCTTGAGCTTCAGGAGGATGCCGTCAAGATGGTCCAAGCTCGAATAGTCGATCACGATGCGCCCGCCGCTTTTTTTGCCCGGCTCGATACGCACCTTCGCGCCAAGCGCATCGGCCAGGGCATTTTCCAGGCGGGCAACGTCGGCGTCTGCAGGCTGCCTCGCCCCGCGCTTGACCGGTGCCTGAGACGGGACCTGCAAGGCATGCACCATGCGCTCGGTTTCGCGAACGGAAAGCGCTTGTGCGACGATGCGTCCCGCCGCGGCTTGTTGACGTGAGACGGGTAGCGACAGCAGGGCGCGGGCGTGACCCATGTCCAGCTTGCCAGCAAGCAGCAGCTCCTGGACCGGTTTGGCAAGCTGCATGAGTCGCAGCAGGTTGCTCACTGCACTGCGCGACCGGCCCACCGCCTGAGCGGCGGATTCATGCGTCAGGCCGAAATCGCCGATCAGACGTGCGATGCCCTGCGCCTCCTCTAGCGGATTCAAGTCCTCCCGCTGAATGTTCTCGATCAACGACAGCGCCAATGCCGCCTGATCGGCGACATCGCGCACAACTGCCGGCACCTGCATGAGCCCTGCGCGCTGAGCGGCCCGCCAACGTCGCTCGCCCGCGATGATCTCGAAGCGTCCGCCATCGAGCGAGCGCACCAGGATCGGCTGCACAACGCCTTGCGCTCGTATGGATTCGGCAAGCTCGGCGAGGGAGGACTCATCCATTCGCGTCCGCGGCTGGTACTTGCCCGGAACGATGCGATCCAGATCCAAGCTGCGCAACGACTGGCGATCTGCGGCGTCGTCCGACCCCGAGAGCAGCGCATCGAGTCCGCGGCCGAGTCCTTTGAGCTTAGCCATGGGCGGCCTCCTGCTCGAGTGCTGACGACGCTTCATCCCGACGCAGCATTTCGCCCGCCAGCGCCAGATAGGCCTGGGCGCCTTTGGAGCCCTTATCGAGACGCAAGGCCGGGATCCCGAAGCTCGGCGCCTCCGCCAGCCGGACATTGCGCGGAATCACCGTGCGATAAAGCTTATCGCCAAAGTGTTTTTGCAAGTCCGCGGAAACGTTGAGCGCCAAAGTGTTGCGCGGGTCGTACATCGTCCGCAACAGGCCTTCGATCTCGAGCCTGGGATTGAGATGTGAGCGTACCTTGCGAACGGTTTGAACGAGATCGGACAGGCCCTCGAGCGCGTAGTACTCGCACTGCATCGGGATCAACACGCTGTCTGCAGCGCACAGACCATTGAGCGTCAGCAGTGAAAGCGACGGCGGACAATCCAGAAGAATGAAGTCGTATTGGGAGGCAACTTCAGAAATTGCTTCCCGCATCTGCGAGAGCGCCTCGGCAAGCGCGTCCTTGAGCCGCGTTTCTCGCTCGGGCAGCTCCACCAACTCGACCTCGGCGCCGGCCAGCTCCCGATTGGCCGGCACGAGATCGAAGTCACCCGAGGACTGCGTGCGTACTTCGGTCAGTTTCCTTTCCCCAAGCAAGACGTGATATACCGTGTGTGTAAGCGCTCGCTTATTAATGCCGGCTCCCATCGTCGCGTTGCCTTGTGGATCGAGATCCACGAGCAGCACCCGTCGCTTCATCGCGGCGAGGCTCGCCGCCAGGTTGACGCTGGTCGTGGTCTTCCCGACCCCGCCCTTCTGATTCGCCACGGCAATGATCTTGGTCATGCGTCGACGCTTTCCATGATGATCAAACAGCGCTCGGCCTCGATGCCCGGAACATGAAGACGCACGGCATCGAACATTCGGATGCCGGAAGGCAGCGAATCAATTTCGTCTTTTGGGTAGGCCGCCTTCATTGCGAACAGCCGACCCGCGGGCGCGACCAGATGCCGGCCCTGAAGAACGAAGTTGCGCAAGCTTGAATACGCACGGGAGATCGCGACTTCAAAGGCCAGTGGCGGCCGATAACTTTCGCTGCGAGCGCAGACGACTTCCACGTTAGCAAGCGCGAGCTCGATGACTGCCTGACAAAGGAACGCGGCCTTTTTCAGATTGGAGTCGATCAGCGTGAGGCGCCAATCGGGACGGCAAATCGCTAATGGGATCCCTGGCAGTCCGCCGCCGCTGCCGACGTCGGCGACCCGCAGTTTTGGCTTCACCGGCAGGTGCGGAACGACGCTCAGTGAATCGAGCAGATGTCGCGTGATCATCTTCTCCGGTTCGACGATCGCCGTGAGGTTGTGCGTGCGATTCCACTTGCGGAGCAGCGAGAGGTACGCCATCAGCCTCGATGGAGCGTCGCGATCGAGGTCGACCCCGAGCGCGCGAGCGCCCGCGGCCAAGATATCGTTCATGCCCTGCGTCGACGCGCATTCGCTGGCAATTCGCAGAAGCCGCGCTTCAGATGGACGAGCAGCAGCGCGATGGCCGCCGGGGTCACTCCCGATACGCGCGCCGCTTGTCCAATGGTCTCCGGCCGCTGCTGATTGAGCTTTTGCTGGACTTCGATCGAGAGCCCCCGCACGGTACCGTAATCGAGATTCTCCGGAAGGCGTTGCGTTTCCTGTGCCGCGTGGCGAGCCACCTCTTCGTGTTGGCGCTCGATGTAGCCGGAATACTTGGTTGCAATCTCAACCTGCTGAGCGACCGCAATGTCGTCGACGCTCTCCCCAGCTCCCGACAAGCTCATCAGCGCTTCATAGGTCACACCCGGGCGCCGCAAAAGCTCGCCCAGCGTGCAATCCCGCTCGAGCGCACGGCCAAGCACCCGTTCGGCTTCAGAGGGCTCCAGCAAATCGGGGCGAACCCAGGACGACTTGAGCCGTTCCAACTCTCGGTTAACCGCATCGCGCTTCCGGCAGAAAGCATCCCAACGAGCGTCATCCACCACTCCAAGCCGACGCCCCACCTCGGTCAGGCGAAGATCGGCGTTATCCTCGCGCAGCTGCAGGCGGTATTCGGCGCGGCTGGTGAACATTCGATGGGGCTCGGTCACGCCGCGAGTCACCAGGTCATCGACCATGACCCCCAAATAGGCTTGATCGCGCCGCGGAGACCACCCTTCATCGCCTGCGACGCATAAGCCGGCATTGATTCCGGCAAGAATTCCTTGCGCGGCGGCTTCTTCGTATCCGGTCGTACCATTGATCTGGCCGGCGAAAAACAAGCCTCCGATCGTTTTGGTTTCAAGCGTCGCCTTGAGCCCGCGGGGATCGAAGTAGTCGTATTCGATCGCATAGCCCGGTCGCAATAGATGGGCCTTTTCGCATCCTTTGATGGAGCGCACCAGCGCAACCTGAATATCGAATGGGAGCGACGTCGAAATGCCGTTGGGGTAGATCTCATGCGTGGTGAGCCCCTCCGGCTCCAGAAAGATCTGGTGGCTATGGCGCGCTGCAAAACGAGTGACTTTGTCCTCTATCGACGGGCAGTATCGCGGCCCTACTCCCTCGATGACACCGGTGTACAACGGCGAGCGATCGAGTGCACTGCGGATAATGTCGTGGGTGTGCTCATTGGTGTGGGTGATCCAGCATGGAAGTTGCGCCGGATGCATGCCGCGATCGCCCATGAATGAAAAAACCGGCACGGGTTCGTCGCTGCGCTGCACCTCGAGATTGGTGAAATCGATGCTCTGGCCGTCGAGCCGCGGCGGCGTCCCGGTCTTGAGGCGTCCAACGGGGAGGCCCAGCTCACGCAAGCGTGCGCCCAAAGCCTTCGCTGGCGCTTCCCCGGCTCGTCCGGCCTCGTAATGCTCCAGCCCGACATGAATGAGTCCGGAAAGAAAGGTTCCTGCCGTCAGCACGACTGCGTCGGCGTGGAAGCGCACCCCGAGTTGGGTCACAGCGCCTGCGACTCGGTCGCCGCGCAGAATGAGATCGTCGACTCCCTGCTGGAACAGGGTCAGATTCGGTTGTCCCTCCAGACGAGCACGAATGGAGTGCTTGTACAGCACGCGATCCGCCTGTGCGCGTGTCGCACGCACCGCCGGCCCCTTACTGGAGTTGAGCGTGCGAAATTGAATCCCCGCCTTATCGGTCGCGAGCGCCATGGCGCCCCCAAGCGCATCCACCTCCTTCACCAAGTGCCCCTTGCCGATCCCGCCAACGGAGGGGTTGCAAGACATCTGGCCGAGCGTTTCGATGCTATGGGTGAGAAGCAAAGTCCGGCGGCCCATTCGCGCCGCGGCGAGCGCAGCCTCGGTCCCCGCATGGCCGCCGCCGATGACGATGACCTCAAACTCGTCTTTGAAGTTCATGTTTTAAAAGAATAAATTGCGTTCGAGCGCAATGGCGAATGATACGCCAAAGAGGCCTCGCGAGGAAGTCGATCCATGAATCAGCTCATGGAATGAGGGTTCCACGTGAAACACCTCCAATGCTCCACGTGAAACTAATGCGGCTAATTTGACGCCTCCCTTTTGGACGCCGCGGCGGTGGATTCGCGGGCCACGAGTTTCGCGCTGAACTCTTGGGGGGTTTGCGGTCTTCGGCGCAACGACCTCAAAAGAAACTCTGCGGCTGCAACGCCCATCTCGTAAGCGGGAATACGAAGCGAACTTAAGGAGGGCCGAACAACACGGGCGAGCTCGGTGTCTCCAAAGCCGACCACCGACAAGTCATGAGGCACCGCCACCCCCTTCAGTTCACATTGCCGGAGCGTGGCGGCAGCAAGAGCATCGCTGCCGCAAAGAATAGCGCTCGGCGGAAGCGGCAGCTCCAGCCACGCGCTCAATGTCTCGGGCATTCCATTCGACCCGACGTGCTCCAAACCCAACTGGGCGACCAAAAGTGATATATCCGTCGTGGAGAGCGCGTCGCGCACGGTGTCGACGTGCCAGATGGCCCCGGGAAGGACAAGGGCAATCCGTCGATGTCCCAACTGACGCAGGAAACGGGTCGCCAACTCGAGCGCCCGCGCTCGGGAAAAAATGGTGACATCCGCGTCCCTCATCGGCTGATCGATGCACGCCACTGGCAGCGGGCGACGTGAATCACGAAGCCGTCCAGCTTCTGCGGCTGCATCCACGCCGACGAATGCGAGGCCGTCGACCCCTCGTGACTGGAGTGTGTGCGCCAGGCCTAGCGTCTCCACGGCGTCGCCATTGCTGATAGCGACCATGACACCAAAGTTTGCTTTGGCGAGGTGCCGCTCGAAGCCTTGCATCGCGCGTCGCGATAGCAGATCGTCCAGTGATCCCGCAACCAGGCCGATGACGCCGGTATCGGATCCCGATAAACCACGCGCCGCTGCGTTCGGCACATATCCGGCTTCGCATACCGCTTGCAGGACGCGCTCGCGCAACCATTCACTGACCAGTTCGGGACGCGCGAGAGCGCGGGAGACCGAGGCTGTTGAAACCCCTGCCGCGCGCGCAATATCCGAGAGCGTGGCCGTGACACCGCTACGGCGGCGCCTACGCTTGGCTTTGGGGTTCAGCGATTGATCGGGCGACATTGGGGTGAATCGTACCCTGTTTCGGCAACCTTTACAGTAACGATTCCTGCAATGCTTCCGGGAACGTTTACATCCATGCGGGTTGAAAGGTCCCCCTAGCGTGACTCGCCTACTTTGCGTCGGCCACAGCGCTTTGGATTCCATCTATCGCGTTGCGGCTATCCCGGATAAGCCAACCAAGCTGCTCGCGAGCGCCTATCTTGAAACCGGAGGCGGAATGGCTGCTAATGCGAGCTTCGCCGCGCGGCGCTTGGGCGCTGAAGTCGATTACTGGGGGCGCGTCGGGGATGATGCGAACGGCGAGAAAATCGTTTCGCAACTCTCGGCAGAAGGGGTCGGCATTTCAAGCGTGCGGCGTGTCGGCGGAAGATCGCCCACGGCGGCCATTTTGATTGCCGACGACGGCGAACGCTTGATATGCGTCTACAACGACCCCGCCTTTGACGCGGATGCTTCCTGGTTGCCGGTTGCTTCGGTGGCCCAGTTCAACGCGGTACTGGTCGATGTGCGATGGAAAGAAGGCGCTGCCCGAGTCCTCGATGCAGCGCGTGCGGCTCGCGTACCCACCGTACTCGATGCGGACGTCGGACCTCAAGACTCGTTGCGAGAATTGTGCGCACGCTGCGACTACGCCATCTTCTCCGCACCCGGGCTGGTGATTGCAAGCGGCTCACGCGAGCCTGGCCGAGGTCTGCGTGAAATACAACGCATCGCTCGAGGCGTGGTCGGTGTGACGCTGGGAGAGCATGGCTTGTTGTGGCTCGAGCAAGGTCGCGAGCGACGCGAACCGGCGCCCAAAGTCGCCGTTCTGGACACGCTCGCCGCGGGAGATGTGTTCCATGGTGCACTCTCGCTCGGCATCGGCGAAGGCATGAACATAGCCGCGGCCGCTCGTTTTGCCAACGCCGCCGCTGCGATCAAATGCACCCGTTTCGGGGGACGTCTTGGCGCACCCACGCGCGCGGAGGTCGACACGCTGTTACGCGCCGCGCAATGAATCCGCCGTCAACGCGTCGTTACCAGCCTTACGCCAGCAGTCGCCTACCCAGCTCCCGCCGGTGCGCGGTGAGCACTTGCGGCTGTTTAGCGCCAAGTCGCGCAAACAAGCGATCGTGTTCCTCGAGCTCTCGACTCCAGCGGCCACGATCGACGCGCATGACCTCGTCGAAGCGCTCCGGAGGGAAATCGAGACCGCGCCAATCGAGGTCGCTGTAACGCGGCTGCCAACCGAGCGGCGTGCTGAGCGCCTGCACGCGACCGCGACAGCGATCAACGATCCATTTGAGGACGCGCATGTTCTGGCCAAAGCCAGGCCAGATGAATCGTCCGTGAGCATCGGTTCGGAACCAGTTCACGGTGAATATACGCGGCGGATCGTCGAGAGCCTTTCCCAACGACAGCCAGTGCGCAAAATAATCGCCGATGTGGTAGCCGCAGAAAGGCAGCATTGCAAAAGGATCGCGCCGCACTTCGCCAACGTTACCCGCCGCAGCCGCGGTTTTTTCCGAGCCCATGGTCGCGGCCTTGTACACGCCGTCTTCCCATCCCGTGGCTTCGACGACGAGCGGCACGGTGTCGCTGCGCCGACCCCCGAATACGAATCCCGAAATCGGTACACCGGAAGGGTTGTCCCAGTCAGCGTCCAGCGACGGACAACGCAGAGCGCTGATCGTGAAACGGGAGTTGGGATGCGCTGCATTGCGACCGCAGTCCGGGGTCCAGGATCGACCCTGCCAGTCGATAAGGTGAGCAGGGGGCTCGCGAGTCATGCCTTCCCACCACACGTCCCCATCATCGGTGAGCGCAACGTTGGTGAAGATGACGTCGCGCTCGAGCATTTTCATCGCGTTCGGATTGGAAGAATAGGACGTTCCAGGAGCGACTCCGAAGTAGCCGGCTTCGGGATTGATCGCATAGAGACGACCGTCAGCGCGTGGCTTGATCCAGGCGATATCGTCACCGACGGTTGATACGCGCCAGCCGTCGAACTCTGCCGGAGGTATGAGCATCGCGAAGTTGGTCTTGCCGCAGGCGCTCGGGAATGCGGCAGCGATGTAAGTCTTTTCCCCTTGAGGTGAGGTGACCCCAAGGATAAGCATGTGCTCGGCGAGCCAACCTTCATCGCGCCCCATGACCGACGCAATGCGCAGCGCGAAGCATTTCTTTCCCAGGAGCGCGTTGCCTCCGTAGCCGGATCCGTAACTCCAGATCTCGCGTGTCTCGGGAAAGTGCACGATGTACTTCTCGCGCGCATTGCACGGCCAGCGCGTGTCACGCTCGCCCGGCGACAGTGGAGCGCCGACCGAATGCATGCACGGCACAAACGCAGCTTCGGTACCCAGCGCGTCAAACACCGGACGGCCCATGCGCGTCATGATGCGCATGCTCATCACGACATACGGGCTATCGGTCAGCTCGACCCCGAGATGGGCAATGGGGCTTTCCAGCGGTCCCATTGAGAATGGCACGACATAGAGCGTCCGTCCTTGCATGCATCCGTCGAACAGACGAGCAAGGGTGCTGCGCATTTCAGCCGGAGCAACCCAATTGTTTGTGGGGCCGGCATCCTCTTCACGATTGCAGCAGATGAAGGTGCGATCCTCGACGCGCGCAACGTCTGATGCGTCCGACAAGGCGAGGTAGCTGTTGGGGCGTTTCTCCGGACTGAGCCGCTGCAGCGTTCCTGAAGCGACCAACTCGTCGGCGAGCCGATCGTATTCGCCTTGCGAACCGTCACACCAGACAATGTTCTCGGGCCGCGTTTGCGCAGCGATTTCCTGAACCCACGCGATGAGCCTTCGATGGCGGACATACGATGGCGCATGCACCGAAGCGGCGAGCGCGGAGATGGGATCAGGATGGTTCATGCAGGAGGATTGCCGCCAGGCTCCGAAACGATGACGATCGCCGAACTGCCGCGCGCCGGCGCATGGGAGAAAACGAAACTCTAGCACGGCTGCGACATCCAGCGTAAGGCGCCGGGTGAATAGGTCAGGCCACTGGGCCTCGCCATTTTGCTGTGACACGTTATACCGGCAACGCGCTCCACCACTTGGGGCGTGAATCATTTTCCGATGCAGAAGCGTCCGAAGATCTCGCCCAGCAAGTCGTCGGAAGTAAATGTGCCCGTGATGTCTGAGAGAGCCCTCTGCGCATTGCGCAATTCCTCCGCGGCGAGCTCCAGTGGCGGTGAAGGACCCTCCAGTTGCTCGGCTGCCGCAGCGAGACGCGCACGAGCTTTGCCCAGTGCCTCGAGGTGGCGCTCGCGCGCGAGAAACGTTCCTTCCATGTCCTCGTGCGCGCCTGCGACATCGAGAATCGCGTCACGGAGCAATCCCATTCCATCTCCGGTCTTTGCGGAGATCCAGATAGTGCGAATCGCGTCGCGCAATGCCACACGGGGAGCTTCGGCGCTAAGGTCGATTTTGTTGTGGACCAGGACGCGGGGCAGCAGGGGGGGCAGCTTCGCCACAACGGGGTCGTCGCCGACACGCCGCTGCTCTCGCGTGTCCGTGATAACGAGCGCGAGATCGGCGCGATCGATGGCAGCCCATGTTCGCTCGATGCCGATCTTTTCGACTTCGTCGGTAGCTTCCCGCAGGCCCGCAGTGTCGATGACATGCAGCGGGATGCCGCGAATTTCGATGCTGCTGCGTACCGCGTCGCGCGTCGTGCCGGCAATGGGTGTGACGATCGCGACATCGTCGCCCACCAGCCGGTTAAGGAGACTCGATTTGCCCACGTTCGGCGCGCCGATGATGACTACGTCGAGTCCCTCCCGCAAGAGATTGCCCTCGCGCGCTCGTGCGAAGACTGCTGCGACCCGCTCGCGCAGAACCGCAAGCTTGCCCGTGGCATCCGCCGCCGCGAGGAATTCGATGTCCTCTTCCGGGAAATCGAGCGTCGCCTCGATCAGCGTGCGCAGCTCAATCAATGCCTCGACGATGGCGTTCACTTCCCGAGAAAATTCTCCGGCAAGGCTGCGCGTGGCGGCTCGCGCCGCCGTCGCGGTGGCCGCTTCAATCAAGTCGGCGACGGCCTCGGCCTGCGCGAGGTCCATCTTGTCGTTCAAGAAGGCACGCTTGGTGAACTCGCCAGGCATG
>VBCY01000345.1:0-10767 GCA_005882995.1 Betaproteobacteria bacterium | reverse complement strand
GCACCGTTTCTCCCGTGTAGGAATGCGGGGCTGGAAACAGGAGAGCGAGACCGTGATCCAGCGCTTCACCATCGGCGCCATGGAAAGGCGTGAGTGTGGCCACCCTCGGCTTGAGCGAACGCCTGACGATCCCGGCAACGACATGCGAAACGTCCGGCCCTGAGAGTCGCACGATTCCGATGCCGCCACGGCCCGCCGGCGTGGCGATGGCGGCAATGAGGTCAGTATCCAGCAAGGCGCGCCCGTGCGGCGCCGTGAGCGCGCCTGATCAGCGCCGTCTTGCGGTCGCGGCGGCCGCTTCGCGCTCGAGCACTCGATTCATGTGCCACTGCTGGAAGATCTGCAGGGAATTGTTGATCAGCCAGTAGAGCACCAGGCCCGAAGGAAAGAAAATGAACATGACAGAAAAGGCGATCGGCATGATCTGCATGACCTTTGCTTGCACCGGATCCTGAATCGGGGTCGGCGAAAGCTTCACTTGCAGGTACGCCGTGATCGCATAGACCACGGGCAGCACGAAATACGGATCGGGTGCAGACAGGTCGTGGATCCAACCGATCCACGGCGCGTGCCGCAGCTCGACGGCTGAAAGCAAAACCCAATACAAAGCGATAAACACGGGAATCTGCACCACGATTGGCAGACAACCGCCGAGTGGATTTATCTTCTCGGTCTTGTACATCTCCATCATCTTCATTTGCAGCTGCTGCTTGTCGTTCGCGTACTGCTCCTGAAGCGCCTTGAGCTTGGGCGCAATCACTTTCATCTTCGCCATCGATCGCGCACTGGCGTGATTAAGCGGATAGAAGGCGCTCTTGATGATGATGGTCAGCAGCACGATTGCCCAACCCCAGTTGTGTACGAGGCCGTGCAGCCATTTAAGCAGCCAGAACAACGGCGCGGCGAGCACGGTGAATATTCCATAGTCGACGACGAGGTCGAGTCCCTTGGCGAGCTTGGCGAGCGTGTCCTGTTCCTGTGGGCCGACATAGAGCGGGACCTTGATCTCGCCAGTCGCGCCCGGTGCAATCGGTGCTGACTGAATGATCACGCCGTCGGCGTACAAGCCATTGTCGAGTTTTCGCGCGTAGAACTCCCGCTGAGCCTTGGTAGCGTCGGAAGGAAGCCAGGCTGCAAGGAAATAATGCTCAACCATGCCAACCCAGCCGTTGTCGGCGCCCTTCGTATACGGCAACTTGCGATTGGGGTCCGCTGCCAGCTTGTCAAGCTCGCCGAATTCGACTTTTTTGAACTTGTCGTTCTCGTTGTAGATCACCGGACCGGTATATGCAGCCGGTGCCATCGAGCTCTGCACGTAAGGAGTCTTGGTGTCGCGCGTGAGCTGGAAGTAAGCATAGGGTGCTATAACAGCGCTGCCGGCATTGGTGATGTCGTAGGTGACCTCAATGACATAACTGCCCCGGTGGAACGTCAGCGTCTGCACAACCTTGTCGCCGTTGCTCGCGGCCGCTTGCAGCTTGACCTCCAGCGAATCAACGCCAGCGGCAAGTTCCCGCGGACCGGGAAGTGCCTGCCACAGAGTGCGGTGATTGGGCATTCCATCGCCCAGCAATCCACTCTGTGCGATAAACGTTCGCTCCGCGTTGCGCTGGAGGAGCACGTAGGGCTTGGCTTCGTCCTGAGTGTCGCGATGCCTCGCGAGCGCGACCTGGTCAATCACGCCGCCGAGGGTATCGATGTCGGCCGTGTAGAGGTCGGTCTTGATGGCGATCCTCTCCCCGGCGGGTACTGGCGCGGTCGAGGCGCTCGGCAATGTGGGCGCTCCCGTCGGGGTTGGCGGAGCCGTAACCCCTGTCGTGGGCGCCGGCTGACTGACGGTGGGCGGCACCGGTGGCTGATGCTGGCGCTGCCACGCCTGCCAGAGCAAGAGCAGAGAAAGCGAAAATATGACGAACAAGATCAGACGTTGGGTATCCATGCAGCCTTGGGGTCGCCGATCAGCGACGGTGAATCAAGGGACCGGGTCGAAACCGCCCGGATGATAAGGATGGCAGCGGATGAGTCGTCGGCACGTCAGCCCGATCCCTCTGAGCGCTCCGTGACGCTCGATCGCCTCCCGCGCGTAGTCCGAGCAACTCGGGTAGAAGCGGCAATTGGCTCCCATGAGCGGGCGCAGCGCATATTGGTAACCGCGTAGCAGTAGTAAGAGCAAAGTGTTCATCGAGCTTCGGAGTTCAGAAGTGCGTCCAGAAGACCGTTTGCTTCGGCACCGAGTTCATGCAAAAGCGGCGATTCGCAGCGACGGCGCAAGCGCAGCACGATATCGAATCTTTCTATGCCTGGCCGCCGTCGACTCACTGCCTCGCGCAGCACTCGGCGCAGGAAATTACGGTCGACGGCTTTGCCGAGATGCTGCTTACCGATCATGAATCCGACGCGGCCGATGGCGCTGGCGGCAGGGCTGACGAGCAGTTGCAGATGGACTCCGTCGACGCGCTTTGCGTCGCGTAGCAACCTCGCGAAAGCGTCTGCGCCGCTAAGGCGATGTCGTCTAAGGGAGCCGATTGACGAACGAACGACGGGTACCGCTAGACGGCGAGCCTGGCGCGGCCCTTTGCCCGGCGCGCGCGCAAAACGCGACGCCCGCCGGCGGTCTTCATACGGCTGCGAAAGCCGTGGGTTCGCTTGCGTCTCACGACCGACGGCTGGAAGGTGCGTTTCATGATTGGTCCGGGTCCGAAAAAGCCTTTTATTAGAGCTTGTTGCTGCTCTTCTTGTCAAGGCGTTAATCTCCGGGCCGTACAAGCGACGTACTACCAACTCTGTGGATAAAACATTTTAAAGCGCGGTAAAATGTTGCCCCGACGGGCTCCTCGCGGTGCCCGCGTTTTTTTAGCCGGCCGCGACCATGTCCACACCCGCATTCTGGCAACACTGTCTTGAATCTTTTCAGCGGGAGTTGACGGAGCAGCAGTTCAATACGTGGATCCGGCCGCTACGGCTGGAGATCGCGGGAGAAGGTCTGCGACTGATCGCTCCTAACCGCTTCGTGCTGCAGTGGGTGAAAGACCGCTTTGCCGGTCGAATTGAAGAACTGGCGGCGGTCGCGGTTGGTCGTCCCCTGCGTCTCGCATTCAGCGTCGCGGACGCGGGCGAAGCCACGGCACCTCTCGCGCCTGCGCCCAGCGTTCCGCAACCTGCGCCTGCGGTGCGCCGTGGCGAACAGGCGAGCCTCAATCCAGGCTTCACCTTTGCGAACTTCGTGCAAGGCAAGGCGAATCAACTCGCACGCGCGGCCGGCATGCAAGTCGCCGAGCATCCGACTTCGTACAACCCCCTCTTTGTCTATGGGGGCGTCGGACTTGGCAAGACACATCTGATCGAAGCCATCGGCAACTGCATCCTTGAGAACAACCCCAGCGCGAGGATTCGATACATCCATGCCGAGACTTACGTCTCTGATGTCGTGAGAGCGTATCAGCACAAGGCGTTCGACGATTTCAAACGTTACTACCGGTCGCTCGACTTGCTGCTGATTGACGACATCCAGTTCTTCAACGGCAAGAGCCGCACCCAGGAGGAATTCTTTTATCTGTTCAACACGCTGATCGAGGCGCGGAAGCAGGTCGTGATCACCTGCGATACCTATCCCAAGGAGATGTCTGGTATCGAGGAGCGCTTGATCTCGCGCTTCGGCTGGGGACTCACGGTGGCGCTCGAGCCGCCGGAACTCGAAATGCGTGTCGCGATCCTGCTCTCCAAGGCGGAGCAAACCGGAATGAAACTGGACGAGCAAGTCGCCTTTTTCATCGCCAAGCACATCCGCTCCAACGTGCGAGAACTCGAAGGCGCACTGAAACGCGTGCTCGCGTATTCGAGCTTCCACGGACTCGAGATTTCCCTGTCGTTGGCAAAAGAGGCATTGCGAGACCTGCTTGCCGTCCAGAACCGCCAGATCTCCGTCGAGAACATCCAGAAGACGATCGCCGACTACTACAAGATCCGGGTCTCCGACATGCATTCCAAGAAACGCTCGCGCGCCGTGGCGCGGCCGCGACAGGTCGCGATGGCGCTGGCCAAGGAACTCACTCAGCTTTCCTTGCCCGAGATCGGCAGCAATTTCGGAGGACGCGACCACACCACCGTTCTCCACGCCTGTCGTCAGATTGCAAAACTTCGGGACTCTGTCCCGGAGATGATAGGAATCGGCACAAAATCAGTCTATAATTTGTTGATTGATCGCTAAAACTTGGGACTCGTGGGTTCATCCCCAAAGCGTCCACACGCAGCACAGCCGTTCTCCCGTCCGCTGTATGCGCCGCAAGTCACGGGCAAGACTTTAGTTTTGCCTGTTTTCCCGGTTTTCGCCCGGCTCCTATTAGCTGTAATTACTTAGTATTTAGAACAATGCAATTAAAGCAGACACCGAGAGACGCATTGCTCAAGCCGTTGCAGGCGGTGTCGGGAATCGTCGAGCGGCGCCACACCCTGCCGATCCTTGCCAATGTTCTACTCGAGCAAAAGGATGGTCGTTTGTTCGTCACTGCCACCGACCTGGAAATGCAGATCACTTCGCACAGCGAACTCGCGGGCAAGCAAGAGCAGGGCGTCACGGTCGCTGCTCGAAAGCTTCAGGATCTTCTGCGGGCGTTGCCTGACGATGCAACGGTTAGCATCGAGACCTCGGCAAGCAGAATGGTCGTTCGCGCCGGGCGGTCGCGCTTTAACTTGCAGACACTCCCCGCGGGGGATTATCCGCGGATGAGCCTCGCCCAGGAAAAACAGCAAACGATAAGGCTTCCGCAAAAGCAATTTCGCAGCTTGCTCAAGCTCGCCGAGTTTGCGATGGCGCAGCAGGACATCCGTTATTACCTGAACGGGATGCTGCTGGTGATCGACAAGGGATCGCTCCAAACCGTTGCGACGGATGGCCACCGGCTGTCGTACGCAAGCCTTGCAATCCCCGGGGAGTACACCCGCGAAGAGGTCATCTTGCCGCGCAAGACGGTGCTCGAGCTTGGCAAGTTGCTCGAGGACAGCGATTCCGAGCTCTCGATCGAGTTGCTCGCCAACCAGGTTCGATTCCGCTTCTCAAGCATCGAGTTGGTGAGCAAGGTGGTCGACGGAAAGTTTCCCGACTATAACCGGGTGATTCCGACAGGACACACCAAGCAGATTGAACTGCCGCGAAGCGCGCTGCTCCAGGCGTTGCAGAGAGCCGCCATCCTTTCGAACGAGAAATTCCGGGGCGTCCGAATCGTACTTGGCAGCGACCAGCTCAAGATCATCTGCACGAACAGTGAGCAGGAGGAAGCAGAGGAAGAGCTGGAGGTTGCGTACAAGGGTGAAGGCCTCGATATCGGGTTCAACATCACCTATTTGGTCGATGTGCTGCAGAACATCGGTACCGAGCAAGTTGTACTCGCTTTTGGCGATGCCAATTCCAGCGCGCTAGTGACGATGCCGGGACGCAACGACTACAAGTATGTCGTGATGCCCATGCGGATTTGAATCATGCGACGACTCAAGGGGCCATTCGACGGCGCCGACTTAAAGAGTCGGCGTCGGCGCTTTTGAAGGTCAGCTGAAGCAAGAAAGTATTGAATGAGCCAAGTCAATCCACGGCCGCTTGACGACGCCGGCGACTACGATTCCAACAGCATCAAGGTCCTGAAGGGCCTGGAAGCGGTGCGCAAGCGCCCCGGAATGTACATCGGAGATACTTCCGACGGGACCGGGCTCCATCACATGGTTTTCGAAGTCCTCGACAACGCAATCGATGAGGCGCTTGCGGGTTACTGCGACGACATTAAAGTCGTGATCCACGCCGACAATTCGATCTCCATTGTCGACAACGGCCGCGGCATTCCCATTGACGTGAAGGAAGACGACGAGCTCAAGCGTTCCGCCGCGGAAATCGTCATGACCGAGCTGCACGCGGGTGGCAAGTTCGATCAGAACTCGTACAAGGTCTCGGGAGGTCTTCATGGCGTCGGCGTGTCGGTCGTCAACGCGCTGTCCGAATGGCTGCGGCTCAGGATCTGGCGCGACGGCAGGGTGCATCAGATCGAGTTTCGAGACGGTGTTGCGCTGGCTCCGCTGGCCGTGACCGGGACCACCGAGCGCCGCGGCACCGAAGTCCATTTCATGGCTTCTTCCGCGACTTTTGGCAAGATCGAATACCACTACGAGATTCTTGCCCGGCGCATCCGGGAGCTGTCCTTTCTCAACAACGGGGTGAACATCGAGCTGGTCGATCAGCGGGACGGCAAGAGCGAGAGCTTTGCGTTCACCGGCGGCATCAAGGCGTTCGTCGAATACATGAACCGCAGCAAGAATGTGCTGCACCCGAAGATATTCCATTCGACCGGAGAGAAGGACGGCGTCACGGTCGAAGTCGCGATGCAGTGGAACGATTCCTACGCCGAGTCGATGCAGTGCTTCACCAACAACATTCCGCAGCGCGACGGCGGCACGCATCTGACCGGGCTGCGGCAGGCAATGACGCGAACGCTCAACAGCTACATCGAGAAAGAGGAGCTTGCCAAGAAAGCCAAGATCGAAACCTCGGGCGACGACATGCGCGAGGGGCTGACGTGCGTGCTTTCGGTGAAAGCCCCCGAGCCTAAATTTTCGTCGCAGACCAAGGACAAGCTGGTCTCCTCGGAGATCATGCCGATCGTGCAGGAAATCGTTGGCGGACGGCTCAATGAGTTCCTGCTCGAGAATCCAACCGACGCGCGAATCATCTGCGGCAAGATTATCGAGGCGGCCCGTGCGCGGGAGGCGGCTCGCAAGGCGCGGGAGCTCACGCGCCGCAAAGGCGTGCTCGACAGCATGGGTTTGCCGGGCAAGCTCGCCGACTGCCAGGAACGCGATCCGAAGCTCTGCGAGCTCTATCTCGTCGAAGGCGATTCCGCAGGCGGGTCGGCTAAGCAGGGAAGGGATCGCAGATTCCAGGCCATTTTGCCGCTCCGGGGCAAGATTCTGAATGTAGAACGCGCCCGCTTCGACAAGCTCATCAGCTCGCAGGAAATCATTACGCTGATCACCGCCCTCGGCACCGGCTTCGGCAAGGCGACCAACGGTGACAAGGACGACAAGGACGCTTTCGACGCCGATCGGCTGCGATATCACCGGATCATCATCATGACCGACGCGGATGTCGATGGCTCGCACATTCGTACGCTGCTTTTGACCTTCTTCTACCGGCAGATGCCGGAGCTGGTCGAGCGCGGCCACATCTACATCGCGCAGCCGCCGCTCTACAAGGCCAAGCAGGGTAAGGAGGAGACCTATCTCAAGGACGCCCACGACTTGAAGCAGCACTTGCTCAAGGTGGCGCTCAAGGGTGCGGAGCTCACGCCGGGCAGTGGACGAGCGCCACTGTCGATGGACGCTTTGGAAAACGTCGCACGTCAGTATCTGCTTGCCGAAGCCGTCATTGAACGGGTGTCCCGGCTGATCGATCCAGCCGCGCTCTACGCACTGTTGAGCGGCGTGGCGATCGATCTCTCCGATCGAGGGACCGCAAGCAAGAGCGCGAGAGAACTGCAGGACGCCGCGGCAAGCCCCGATGTAACGGTGGAGGCGGCCTATGACGGTGTATCGGAGCAGCAGCGTCTCCTGATCGTTCGCACGCGGCATGGAACGCGTCACACAACGGCGCTCGACACCGATTTCCTGCGCAGCGGCGACTACGCGCAAATCAGAACTGCTGCGGAAGTACTGCAGGGTCTCATGCATCCTGGGGCGACCGTGCGACGAGGCGAGCGTAGCGCTGCAGCGACAACGTTCAAGAGCGCCCTCGACTGGTTGCTCGCGCAGGCGCGCGAAGCGCTATCGATCCAGCGCTACAAGGGCCTCGGGGAAATGAACCCGGAGCAGCTCTGGGAGACCACCATGGATCCCAAGGCGAGGCGGTTGCTCAAAGTGCAGATCGAAGATGGCATCGCCGCCGAGGAGATCTTCAGCACCTTGATGGGCGAGCAGGTCGAGCCGCGGCGCGAGTTCATCGAGAGCAACGCGCTGGGCGTTCGCAACCTCGACGTCTGACCGACGGTGGCGTTTCCCGGGCGACGCATCGTCGCGATCTTCGCCGTGCTCGCTGCGGCATGGTTCGTCGTTTCGCCGGCAGTCGCCAGCCCTGCGGATAATTCAGTCGATCGTCTGATCGTCAAATTCAGGGACGACGCCAAGGCGCCGCGCCGCGCGCTTCCCGCGAAGGAGCGAATCCGGATGCTCGCGGCCGAAGGCAACGTCGCCTTGAGTCCTGTTCGCGAGATGGCGCTCGGCGCGCATGTGGTGGCGCTCGATCGGCGGACGACGCTTTCCGAGGCGCACACCATCGCCCGCAGTGTCGCCGCGCATCCGGACGTTGAATATGCGGAACCGGACCGGCGCATGGTTGCGCAACTGCTGCCCAATGATCCATCGTTGAACCAGCAGCCGTATCTTGCCAACACGGCGGCGGCGATCAGCGCCTTTGGCGCCTGGGACATCAGCACCGGCCGTTCCAGTGTCATCGTCGCTGTGGTCGACACGGGGTATCGGCCCCACGCGGGCATCTCGGGGCGTTTCCTCCCGGGATACGACTTCGTTTCCGAAACAGCGAGCTCCAATGACGGCGATGCTCGTGACGCGGATGCTCTGGATCCCGGCGACTGGGTCACCACGGCGGATATCAATGGCCCGTTACGGGGTGAAGGATGCTCGGTGTCGAACAGCAGCTGGCATGGCACGCTGGTGAGCAGCCTGATCGCCGCCAATGGCAACGACGGGGCCTGGACTGCAGGCATCGACTGGGGGGCGATGATTCTGCCGGTTCGGGTCCTGGGGAAGTGTGGCGGGCTTTTCTCCGACATTCTCGACGGCATCGCCTGGGCCGCCGGATTGAGTGTCCCCGGGGCCCCCGCAAATCCGCATCCCGCCCATGTCATCAACATGAGCCTCGGCGATTCGGACGTGGGTGCGTGCAGCCAGCACACGCAATCGGTCATCGACGCTGCGCTGGCGCATGGCATGACCCGATCCATCGTCGTAGCCGCTGGCAACGAGTCCGATGACGCCATCAACCATTCGCCAGCGAATTGTGCAGGAGTGATCTCTGTCGCCGCCACCAGCAACACCGGAAACAAGGCGAGCTACAGCAACTCGGGCGCCTCGGTAACGATCAGCGCACCGGGAGGCGATTCCCGAATCGGGCAGCCGAGCGATCTTATCTTTGCCTTGGGAAACAGCGGAACGACGGTTCCAGTGAGCGACGATGCCGAAAGGGTGCAGGGGACGAGTCTCTCCGCTCCCATGGTCACGGGCGTGGTTTCGCTCATGCTCTCCGTTGCTCCCAATCTGACGGCGTCCCAGGTGCGCTCCATTCTGACTTCCAGTGCGAAAGCTTTCCCGCCCGGATCCAGTTGTATAGCGATTGGCTGTGGAGCGGGCATCGTCAACGCTCAAGGGGCCGTCGCTGCTGCGCGCTCGCTCATCGCACCGGTCAATTACCAGGGCCTGTGGTGGGCATCGCCGGCGATGTCGGAATCGGGGTGGGGAATCAACCTGGCGCAGCAGGGCGACGTCATCTTCGCGACGTGGTTCAGCTACGATGCGACGGGCAAGGCGTGGTGGCTCACCATGACCGCGAGCAAGCTGAGCGAAGGCGTCTACCGCGGAACGCTCTACAGGACCAACGGCGCGCCGTTCTATGCTTTCGTTCCACCGCCAGGTTATGCGGCCGTGGGAACCGGCACGCTGTCTTTCACCACCGCCACCTCGGGCACCTTCTCGTACCAGGTGAACGATGGCATCAACGTGGCAACGCAGACGAAGCCGATCGAATTGCAAACCTTCGGGCCAGTGCCGACGTGCGTGTGGGGAATCCAGAGCGACCTCACCAAGGCGACAAACTTCGAAGACCTTTGGTGGGCGGCACCTTCCGGGACGGAATCAGGATGGGGCGTCAATCTGACAGAGCAGGGCACGACTCTGTTCGCGACCTGGTTCACTTACGATGCCAACCACGACCCGTTGTGGCTTTCCGCAACGGCATCGCAGACCGGTGTCCGTACCTACCAAGGCACACTCTATCTCACCAACGGACCCCCATTCAGCGCCGTGCCGTTCGATCCCGCGATGGTCCGCCGGACCCCCGTCGGCAGCGCTAGCTTCAGCTTTGATGACGGAAACACCGGCACCTTTGCCTACACCGTGGATTTGGGCGACGGCATCAATCGGGCGAGTCAGAGCAAATCGATCACGAGGCAAGTGTTTACTTCGCCGGGAACGCTCTGCCAGTAGCGCATCGCACTACTGGGTGCGCTTGCGGGCCGCCCTGACCGTTTTTGTGGGTCGCCTTGTCCCGCTCGAGCCGGATTTCTTTGGCTTGGCTGCCAACAGCGCCACGGCCTCGGCGAGCGTTACTTCCTCGATTCGGTCGCGATCGGGGAGCGTGGCGTTGATCCCACCATGCTTGACGTAGGGGCCGTAGCGGCCGGCGTGAAGCTCGACGGGCTGCTTGTCCTTGGGGTGGGGTCCCAGCACCCGCAACGCAGCTGATCCGCGAGACGAACGCTCGCCGCGGCTTTTTCCCTCCGCTTTTTTTTCGAACTCAAAACCGACCTTGCCGTCAGGTTGACGGACCAGGTATGCGGCGAAGGGACGGCGGGTGCGAGCCGATACGAACTGAAGCAATTCCGTCCGGCCGGTCGCAAGCAGCTTCTGCATTTGAGAGCGGTCGACAGGCCGCTGCAGAATCACGCGGCCGGAGCGAAAGTCACAGGTCTTGTCGGGGCCGACCGCTTTTTCGCAGAC
>VBCY01000336.1 GCA_005882995.1 Betaproteobacteria bacterium | reverse complement strand
TTCCCCCCGAGACGTGAAGATGCGCCGCGTCTATTCCGGTCGCAGGGCCAATGTAGCGCAACGTCGCATGACGTCAACTGTAGGAACTGACAGGTTTGTCAGATGCCGACGCCAGGAAGCTCGTTCATTCAGCCCAAAAATGGTTAAGTCAATGTACTGGCGACGTGAACTGATCCAAAATATCGGCGCTCGCCTGAGGTACTCTATCGCCTTCGTTGCCGGCGAGATGCTCCGTGCTCGCCTATATCATTCGTCGCAGCCTCCAAGCCCTGCTGGTTTTGCTGATCATGTCGGTGCTCGTGTTCATCGGCGTGTACGCCATCGGCAATCCCATCGATATCCTCATCAGCCCGCAGGCCGATCAACTCGATCGAGACCGCGCGATTGCTGCGCTTGGGCTCGATGAGCCGCTGTGGATCCAATATTCAAGGTTCGTCGCCGGTGCGATGCACGGCGATCTCGGTAACTCCTTTGTCCACGGCACATCCGCTCTCGGCATGATCCTGGAGCGCATGCCGGCCACGCTGGAGCTTGCGATAGTCGCCATGGTGATCGCACTCTTGCTGGGAATTCCGCTGGGCCTGTGGGCCGGCCTCAAACCAGATTCGGTAGCCGGTCGCACGATCATGGCGGGGTCGATCGTTGGCTTCTCCCTGCCCACTTTCTGGTTCGGTCTCATGCTGATCATGGTGTTCGCAGTGATGCTGGGTTGGCTGCCGTCCAACGGCAGAGGACCTACCGTCCTTTTGTTCGGCATCCCCGTGAGCTTTCTATCCCTCGCGGGCTGGAAGCACCTGATCCTCCCGGCAACTAACTTGGCGCTGTTCAAGCTGGCGCTGCTGATTCGCCTGACTCGCGCCGGGACGCGTGAAGCGTTACTTCAGGATTACGTCAAATTCGCGCGCGCCAAGGGAGTCGGCAATGCGCGGGTGATCGGTGTGCACGTCTTGCGCAACATCCTGATCCCGATCATCACGGTGATGGGCCTCGAGTTCGGGTCGGTGATCGCTTTCGCCATCGTCACCGAGACAGTGTTCGCGTGGCCGGGGATGGGGAAGCTGCTCATCGATTCGATCAACCTGCTCGATCGTCCGATCATCGTCGCTTATCTGCTGGTCACCGTATTCATGTTCGTCATGATCAACCTCATGGTCGACGTTCTGTATTCCGCGCTCGATCCGCGCGTGCGTCTTACCGAAGCCAAGCGATGAAGGCTGGCGACGAGACTCCGTTGCGGCGTCTGTTCGCCGATTTCGCGGCCAATCGCCTCGCGATCTTCGGTCTCGGGTTGCTTGGTGTGATCGCCATGGCGGCGATTCTCGCGCCGCTGATCTCGTCGCAGAATCCCTATGATCTGGCGCAGCTCGACGTGATGGAAGGCCGTCTTCCCCCAGGCTCGAAGGCCCCTGGCGGATCGACGTTCTGGCTGGGGACCGATGATCAGGGCCGCGACATGCTCTCTGCGATTCTCTATGGTCTGCGTATCAGCTTGTCGGTGGGCGTGGCGAGTACGGTCATTGCCCTGGCCATCGGGCTTGCGCTTGGGCTTGCCGCGGCCTATTGGGGCAAGAGCGCCGAGGTACTCATCATGCGTATCGCCGATCTCCAGCTCTCCTTTCCTGCGATTTTGATTGCGCTCATCCTGCTGGCGGTCTGGGGTCAAGGGACCCTGAAAATCATTGCCGCGCTGGTTGCGGTGCAATGGGCATACTATGCGCGCACCGTCAGAAGCGCCGCGCTCGTGGAGAAGAGCAAGGAATACATCGAAGCAGCGCGCTGCCTTGCGCTCTCGTCACGTCGCATCGTCTTCCGGCATCTGCTCCCCAACTGCCTGCCGCCGCTGATCGTGGTTGCGACGGTGCAGGTCGCCGCGGCGATCGCGTTGGAGGCCACGCTGTCATTCCTCGGGCTGGGACTGCCGGTCACCGAGCCGTCGCTCGGTCTGCTGATCGCCAACGGCTATCAATACCTGTTATCGGGCAAGTACTGGATCAGTTTCTTCCCGGGGATTGCGCTGTTGCTGACCATCGTCAGCATCAATCTCGTCGCCGACCAGTTGCGCGACGTCCTCAACCCTCGTCTGCATCGATGAGCGAGACGTTGCTGGCCATCGACGGCCTATGCACGCACTTTTCCACGCGGGAAGGCGTCGTCCGGGCGGTGCAGGACCTGAGCTTGCGCGTCGGCAGTGGCGAAGTCGTCGGGCTGGTGGGCGAATCAGGCTCCGGCAAGTCGATGACCGCCTACTCGATCATGGGGCTTGTGGATCCGCCGGGCAGGGTCATCGCAGGTCGCATCTCGTTCGAGGGGCGCGATCTTTGCGCGCTCTCTGCTGAGGAGATGCGACAGCTTCGTGGCAATCGCATCGCCATGGTTTTTCAGGATCCGATGATGACCCTCAATCCAGTGATGCGGATCGATGCTCAGATGATCGAGGCTATTCGCGCGCACGACAAGATATCGCGCGGAAGCGCTCGCGAACGTGCGCGAGACGCCTTGGCAAGGGTAGGGATTGCTTCGCCCGATGAGCGCTTGAGGGCCTATCCACACGAATTCTCTGGCGGAATGCGCCAGCGAGTGGCGATCGCCATCGCGCTTCTCAACCGGCCATCATTGATTATCGCCGACGAGCCGACGACGGCGCTCGATGTAACGGTTCAGGGCCAGATTCTGTTCGAGATGCAGAAGCTCTCGCGCGAGACCGGTGCCGCACTGATCTGGATTACCCATGATCTGTCGGTGATTGCCGGGCTGGCAGACCGTATCTGCGTCATGTACGCCGGCCGTATCGTCGAGGAGGGAACCACGGCCGACGTCCTCGAGGCGCCGCGTCACCCCTATACCCGCGGATTATTCGATTCCTTGCCTGGAAACGCGCCGCCACGCCAGCGGCTCCGGCAGCTCTCGGGAATGACGCCGTCGCCCCTCGAGCTTCCATCGGGTTGCGCCTTTCGGCTTCGTTGCAAGAGCGCGGATCACGCCTGCGAACAGGATCCGCCGATGCGCCAGGGCGGCGGTCCCGGTCAAAGGGCGCGATGCTTCCATCCCTTGCTGGCCGTTTCCACCTCCGATGAGCTGCAGTGAGCGCCGGTGCTGACGCTTCAGGCGCTGGCACCACCGCCGATATCGCGCGCATGCTCTCCGAGGCAAGCGCGGCGCACTCGGCGGGTGATCTCCAGCGCGCCGCTGCGGGGTTTGAAGCGGTGATCAAGCTCGCTCCCCATCACTCGCAGGCGCTGCGTGCTTACGCTTTGCTTGCACTGCAGGTGGGGCAGCCGCACGCGGCGCTCTCTCTTGCCCAGCGCGCGCTCGCCGACGACGCCGCAAGCGCCGAGGCTTATCAGCTGCTCGGGGTCGCGCAGCGGCAATGTGGACGTCTCGCTGAGGCGATCGCCAGCCTGGAACAGGCGGTCAAGCTCAATCCCAATCTCTTCGACGCCCGGCTCAATCTCGGGAGCGCGCTGCTCGACACGGGCGATGCAGGCCGAGCCTTGCCTCATTATCAACGCGCGCTCGCTCTCAATCCCCATTCGGCGTCGGCCCACAATAACCTCGGAAACCTATATCGGGAACAGCGCCAGCCCGCACAAGCGATGGCCGCGTACCAGCGCGCGCTGGAGCTCGAGCCGAACCATGCCAAGGCTCATGCGAACCTCGCCAACATCTTGCGGGACATCGGCGATGTCGACGCGGCCATCGCAGAGTTTCGACGCTCGCTCAGCTTGTCTCCGAATAATCCCGACGTATGGAGCAACCTGCTGCTCGCCCTCAACGAGTCGGATCGCGTACCCCGCGAGGCGATCTTCCTCGAGCATGTGCGCTACGGCGAACGCTTCGCCAGGCGCATTCCTGCGCGGCGCCGGCCATCGATGCGAGCGCTGAAGGGTCGCCGCCTTCGCATCGGCTACGTGTCATCGGATTTTCGCAAGCATGCCGTGGCAACATTTTTCGAGCCCTTGCTCGCTGCACACGACAGAAGCCGCTTCGAAATTTTCTGCTACTACAACTATCCCCGCGGCGACGAAGTGACCGCCTCCATCCGCACTGCCGTGGAGCATTTTGTTCCCATCGCCGGCGTGCCCGACCGCGTGCTGGCGGAGCGCATCACCGGCGAAGGCATCGACGTGCTGGTCGACCTCAATGGGCACAGCGCGGACAACCGGTTGCCGCTGTTCTTCTTTGCAGCGGCGCCGGTGCAGGCGACTTGGCTCGGCTATCCCGGAACGACGGGTGTTCGCGCGATCGACTATCGTTTAACCGACTCATGCGCAGACCCACCTGGAGCGACCGAATCATTGCACACGGAGACGCTGTGGCGCCTGCCGACCACGGCGTGGTGCTACGAGCCCTACGCGGCGGCCCCGGCGGTCACCCGCCGTGATCGCGTGCGGCAAGGGATCGCCTTCACCTGTCTCAACGGTCCAGGCAAGACATCGGCCGCCGCGCTCGGGATGTGGGCCGAGATCCTGCGCGCCGTTCCGCGCTCGCGGCTGCAGCTGCTGGCATCGCCCCATGCTCTGCGGATGTCGGAACTGCTTGGCTTCTTCTCAGAGCGAGGCGTCGCGCCGGAGCGGATTGAGCTCGTCGCCCGCCAGCCGCTCGCGAGCTATCTGGCGCTCTACGGCAACGCCGATATCGCTCTCGACAGTTATCCCCACACGGGCGCGACGACTACCTGCGACGCCTTGTGGATGGGGCTGCCCGTCGTCACGCTAGCGGGGAACCGTCCGTTCACCCGCAGCGGCGCGAGCGTATTGACCAACGTCGGGCTTCGCGATCTGATTGCCGAGACACCCGCCGACTATGTGCGCATAGCCTGCGCACTGGCGGCGGACCATGCCGGACTTGCCCGACTCCGTGCAGAGCTGCGCGCAACTATGAGTGGTTCGCGGTTGACCGATGGGCGTGCCTTCGCCCGCGACATGGAAGAGGCCTTCGTCGCCATGTGCCAGGCGGCTGCCGCAAACGCCCCACGACTCGAGTCATGACGTCCGCGACCCCCACGGCAGCACCGTTGCTGGAGCTCAAAGGCGTCTCCAAATGCTTCGCCAGGCATTCCGATTGGGTCGATCGAGCTGCTCGCGTGCTCGAAGGGGTGCTCGCCACGGAGACGATCCATGCCGTCGATGGCGTCGACCTGATGATTCTGGAGCGCGAGGTAGTCGGGCTGGTCGGCGAGTCGGGATGCGGCAAGTCGACGCTGGGACGGATCGCTGCAGGCTTGCTGTCCCCGTCCGCCGGCATGCGCCTTTGGCGGGGCGCGCAACTCGTTGAAACCAGCCAAGGCGTCGCCCGTGCGCAGCAGCTCAAGATGCAAATGATCTTTCAGGATCCCCACGCGTCGCTTAATCCGCGTCAACGGGTGGTCGATATCGTCGGCGAAGCGCCGGTGGTGCACAAAATGGTAAAACGGCGCAATCAGGTCGAATACGTCGCTTTGCAGCTCAACCGGGTCGGACTCGACCCGGCGCTCATGCGCCGCTTTCCGCATCAGTTTTCGGGCGGGCAGCGAGCGCGCATCGGCATCGCACGTGCGCTCGCCGTCAAGCCGGAATTCCTGGTATGCGATGAGTCGGTGGCAGCCCTCGACGTGTCGATTCGCGCGCAGGTGCTCAACCTGTTCATGGATCTTCGCTCAGCGCTCAATCTGACATATCTGTTCATCAGCCATGATCTTGGCGTGGTGCGCCATGTCAGCGACCGCGTCGTCGTGATGTATCTCGGGCGCATCGTCGAATCAGGACCGACTGATGAGATCTTCGCGGCACCGAACCATCCCTACACCCAGGCGCTGCTGAAGGAGATCGGCAGCGTGGAACCGAAGAAGCGGCGCTATGTTCCTATCCGAGGAGAGATTCCGTCGCCGCTGTCGCCTCCTTCCGGCTGCCACTTCCATCCTCGCTGTGTGCACGCCATGCCACGCTGTCGCGAAGCTGCGCCGCGACTCGCCGAGATTGCGCCCGGTCGCTGGTCGGCGTGTTACCTGAACCAGGCGGCGTGATACATGAATGCCATTCGTCAGTACGATCCGGAACGAGCGCTCATTCCGCTGGTGCTCGATTCGCCGCATAGCGGAACGGCGTATCCATCGGATTTTCGACACGCGGCGCCGCTTTCATTGGTGCGACAGGCCGAGGATACCTATGTGGCGGAGCTCTATGGATCGGCGCCAGAAGTCGGAGCGACGCTGATCGAGGCGCTTTTTCCTCGCGCCTATATTGATCCCAATCGGCATGTCTCGGATATCGATTCGCAGCTCCTCGCCGATGCGTGGCCCGAGCCGATCACGCCGTCGCGCAAATCGGAGCTCGGCGTCGGTCTGGTCTGGCGGCTC
>VBCY01000340.1 GCA_005882995.1 Betaproteobacteria bacterium | reverse complement strand
GCGAGCGAGCTCTTCCGCTTCGGCGTCGCTGATGGAGAAACGCAATCGCTCTTCTGCAGGAACATCGACCGTGCGGACCGAGCGGCCGGCTGACGTGTCTTGCGAAAACACCATCTTGGTCGCTTTTTCGCCGACGCTCTTGCGCAAAATCGCCGGCTTCCCCGCTTCGACGTTGCGCTTGTAGACGTAGAACTCGTCCGGGTTGACGGCGCCCTGCACCACGTTCTCGCCCAATCCGTAGCTCGAAGTGATGAACACGACCTGGTCGAATCCGGACTCGGTGTCGAGCGTGAACATCACTCCGGCGGCGCCGACATCGCTGCGCACCATGCGCTGCACCGCCGCCGACAGCGCTACGTCTGCGTGCTTGAAACCCTGGTGTACGCGATAAGCGATCGCGCGGTCGTTATAGAGGGAGGCAAAGACTTCTCGTACCGCATGAATTACGTTGTCCAACCCATTGATATTTAGATATGTCTCCTGCTGGCCTGCAAACGATGCATCGGGCAGATCTTCTGCAGTCGCGGAAGAGCGTACCGCCACCGGAGCTTCGCCGTTGTCGACGCTCAGTCGCGTGTAAGCCGTCTTGATTTCAGAGCTGAGTCGGGCCGGCAACTCCGCCTTGCTGACCCACTCTCTTATCCGCGCGCCGGTGCGCGCCAGCGCCGACACGTCGTCGACGTCGAGGCCCGCGAGCGCCTCATCGATGCGAGGCGCAAGGCCGTCCTGGTGGAGAAATTCATGAAAGGCGAACGCCGTCGTAGCGAAGCCACCGGGCACGCGAATGCCCTCTGCGCTCAGCTCGCCCATCATCTCGCCGAGAGAAGCGTTCTTGCCGCCGACCTGCGCCAGATCATTCATGCGCAGGCGATCAAGCCAGATCACCCTGCGTTGCTCGTCCATGCGAAATCTCCGCCCAGCACTGCGCGGAATTCTAACGTGGGGCCTGGAGCGTGAGGAAAGTTTCGGGAGCTTAGGAGCCCGAGAGGCGCCTAATCCGAGCCGGTGACTTCGTCGGTCTCGCTCTCGTGCGAGTGGATGAGCGCCTCATCGGAGAGTGACGAATCCTCGCCCTCCGGTCGCCGATGTTTGGTGCGCACGGCGCGTCTCAAGCTGCGATAAAGATCGGGATGCGATTCCTTGAGATAACTGATGATTTCAAAATCGACCCGCTTGACCTGGGAGAGGTCGATTTGCTCAACGTGGACCAGTCGCAACAGCTCGCGCACCGGCTTGGGCATCTCGCGCCCGCTCTCGTAACGTGAACCGCCACTCTGCGTTACGCCGATCTGCGTCCAGAACTGTTCCTGGTTCAATCCAAGGCGCCGGCGAATCTCGCGCGGATTGAGAACTCGATCAAAGAGTTTCACGGGGTTCTATCATCGTTGAGGTGCTATTAACCGCCAAATGCGCCGCCGTCGCGGTCGCGTCCAAATACATTGGCATAATTGTTGACCAAACCCGCTCCACGCGCAAGGGCATCCGTTGGGCGGTAGTGTCAGGCCGCCGTGTGGCGAGGGCTGCGCCCGGGGGAAGAAGCGTCTCGGATCTGAAGGGGCATGGTCGCGGAACGAGCCTTTGCATCACCGGCTTTCGCGGGCATCGAGGACCCTTTTGTTAGAATCATCCTGCCGAGAACCCTTTGCCGTCAAAACCTCGAGCAATTGCCCTTATCTCAGCGAAGCCGCGTTGCGGCAGACCTCGATAGCACGTATGCCCGATCGCCGAACCGTCTTTTTCGTCTCCGACCGCACCGGCATTACCGCGGAAATGCTCGGCAACAGCCTTTTGTCGCAATTCGATACACTCGATTTCCAGCGCAAGACGATACCCTTTGTCGACACACCGGAGCGTATCGACGAAGTGTTGAAGCGCATCGACGACACGGCGGCCGCGGAGGGGCGCCGTCCGCTGGTGTTCAGCTCGATCGTCGACGAAGCGATGAGCATTCTCGCACCCCTGGAATCCGAGCTCGGCGTCAAGTCATCGCATGCAGCGGGCCGCACACACGGCATTGCCAACGCTGCCCAGTATTTTGCCCGGATGGAAGCCATCAATTTCACGCAGGCGCATGACGACGGCGCGAGTACCCGCGACCTTGCCAAAGCGCAAGTCATCCTCATCGGCGTATCACGTTGCGGCAAGACACCGACCTCGTTGTACCTCGCGCTGCAATTCGGCATCCTTGCCGCAAATTTTCCTCTGACTCCCGATGATTTCGTCGACAAGCGGCTTCCCGGATCGATTCGCCATTACAAGGACAAGCTTTTCGGACTGACCATCGATCCGGATCGGCTGACACAGATTCGAGAAGCGCGGCGACCGGGAAGCCAATACGCTTCGCTCGTCAACTGCCGCTACGAAGTCCGCGAAGCACAGCTGCTTATGCAGCTCGAAGGAGTACCTGCCCTCGATGCGACCAGCCGATCGATCGAAGAGATCGCCACGACCATCGTGCACCGAGCGGGATTGCAGCGGCAGATCTATTGATGCGCTTTCATGTCTCGCCGGACAGCGGCGCCTCTGGCGCAATGAGTGCTTTTTCTCGCAATGCGTTCCAGAATTCCCGCGGTATCGTCGCCCCCGCCATGCGGAAATTCTCATCGACTTCTGCGACGGACCGGGCGCCGGCGAGCACACTTGCAACGGCGGGATGCGCGCGCGGAAATTGCAATGCGGCGGCCTTCAATGGAACCGCGAACTCCCGGCACACGCGTTCGATGTCCGCGACTTTCCGCAAGATTTCCGGAGGCGCCGGCGCGTAGTTGAAGTATGGCGCGGCGCCGTTTGCAGGCGCAGCGCCCGTGGCCAAAATACCGGAGTTGTACGGCGCGCCAAGGACGACCGCTACACCGCGGCGCTGGCATTCGGGAAGCAACTGGGCCAGCGCGGATTGATCGGCCAGCGTGTAGCGACCTGCAAGCAGTATCACGTCGAGATCAGCGTTGCGCAGTACTTCGCAGCATATCGCTACATCGTTGACTCCGAGGCCGTAAGCAACGATTGCACCTTCAGACTTGAGCTTCGCCAGTGCCGGCAAGCCTCCATCGAGGGCGTCGACGAGCCTCTGAGAATGCGCCTCGCCATGCGTCTTGCGATCGATGTCGTGAATGTAGACGATATCTACGCGAGCGAGGCCTAATCGCTGCAGGCTGTCATCCAGCGATCGACGTACCCCGTCGGCTGTATAGTCGTAACGCTGCACGAATGGAAGCGTGTCGACGTAGCCATGCTGGTCGCGCGGCGCGTCGTCACGAGCCTCGAGCAGCCGTCCCACCTTGGTCGACAGCAAATAGGTGGCTCGCGGAAAGCCTCGCAGCGCATCGCCCATACGCCGCTCGGAACGGCCGTGTCCGTAATGAGGCGCCGTGTCGAAATAACGAATGCCCGCTGCGTAGGCGTGCCGCACGAGCGCTGTCGCGCATTCGTCTTCAACAGCGCGAAACAAGTTGCCGAGTGGCGCACCGCCAAGCGCGAACGGAGCTCGGGCAAGTCGTTCGCGCAAGTCATCGGTGTCGCGAGCCATTGCAAGGACCGCCTGAAGAACGCCACAACGATGCTATCCTAGTAGACTGTAACGTCCAGTTCCATACTTCCTCTTTCATCCGCATTTGCCCACCGTGCCTGACCAGATTCACGGCGTCTGGTGCGCGACGCTGACGCCGCTCGATTCCAATGGCTCGCCTGATCATGTGCGCCTGGCGGCGCATGTGAAGCGGCTGTTCGACGCCGGGGTCGACGGCATTGCGCTGTTCGGCACCACCGGCGAGGGCCAATCCTTCTCGACCTCGGAGCGGCGGGCCGGGCTGGAAGCGCTCCTGGCGAGGAACATCGCAGCCAAGCAGATCGTTGCTGCGACAGGGTGCGCGGCGCTCACCGAAACGGTTGCGCTGACGCGTCACGCCGTACAGGCCGGATGCGCGGGAGCGCTGGTACTGCCGCCGTTCTTCTTCAAAGACGTGAGCGATGAAGGCTTATACGCGAGCTATGCTCGCTTGATCGACAACGTCGCGGACACGCGGCTCTGTTTGTACCTCTATCACATACCGCAGCTCACCGGCGTTCCCATTGCACATCAGGTGATCGCGCGTCTGATGGCAAGCTATCCCGGCGTCGTAGCCGGAATCAAGGACAGCGCCGGAGATCTGGAACACACGAAAAAACTGCTGGGACGCTTCAACGATCTTGCCATTTTCGTCGGCCACGAGCCGCACTTGCCGGCGGCATTGGCCGGCGGCGGCGCCGGCACTATCTGCGGCATCGCGAATCTCTATCCCCGGCTGATGCGCCGCCTGCATGATGAGTCGCTCAGCGGGAATCCCAAGGAGGATCTGCGGCGCATCGAGGCATTCATCGCGCAATTGGCGCGTTATCCGCTGTTCGCCGCATTCAAGGCGCTTTTGGCGGAGTTGAATCAGGACTCCGCCTGGGATGCATTGCGCCCGCCGTTAGTGCCTTTGGATGCCGCGGCGCGCCGTGCCTGGATCGCGGCAATGCAGGAAACAGGCATCCTTGCGTCTCGCGACGCCGCATGAGGATTTCGTATGAGCGCCGAATCTCCTTCCGTTCACATGCTTGCCGCACTCTCGGCATTCGACACGCCGACGATCTGCAATGCGCTTGAAGTGGTGCTTCCTGAGCGTCGCGGTAGCGGTTACACGACGCGTCCCGCGCTGTGCGGATTTCCCGGTCTGAAGCCGATGGTCGGATTCGCGCGCACGGCGCGGATCCGCACCAAGGCGCCGGCATCTATGAGCGCCGCCGACGCGCGCGCACTGCGCCACGATTATTACCGCTACGTCGACGCCGGAGCTAAGCCGTCGATCATTGTCATTCAAGACATCGACGGCCCGGACGCCGGTTACGGCGCTTTCTGGGGCGAAGTACAGTCGGCGATCCACCGCGGGTTAGGCTCCCTGGGCGTTGTCACCGACGGATCGGTGCGTGACCTGGATCAATGGGCGAACGACTTTCAGTTCCTCGCAGGCAAGATCGCACCCTCGCATGCCTACGCCAATGTCGTCGACTTCGGCGGCGAGGTCGAAGTCTTTGGCATGCGTGTCCGTCCCGGAGACATCATCCACGCCGATCGCCACGGCGCCGTCGTCGTGCCGGCATCTGCTCTGATCGAGTTGCCAGCGGCGGCGCAAACGCTCGCGGCGCGAGAAGCGCGCATTCTTGCGGTTGCCCGCACTCCCGAATGCACGGCAGAGCGGTTGATCGAGGTTTTCAACCGCGAAGATGAGATCCATTAGGGGCGACTGCATCTGAACATCCGCTGCGCGACGCCTGAGCGATCGGGTATGATTTGAGCTATTCGCCGCTCTCCTATCGAGCGTGGCGTCTGCTTCGCCATCAGCTTCGCCATCATAACTATCCTGGGAGGACTCCATGAATGACCATGAACGCGATCGCGACGCCGATGCGACTCGCCGCCGCTTGCTGCAGGCGGGTGCCGGGGCCGCGTTGCTGGGAGTGATCCCAGCCGTTTCCGTCATCCGTGCGCAGGCCCAAACCACCTTCGACTGGAAGCGCTACAAGGGTGAGCCGATCGAGGTTCTTCTGGTCAAGAGTCCGCGTGGCGATTTGCTGACCAAGTACCACAAGGAGTTCGAGGAGCTCACCGGCATCAGCGTCGGTTCGGAAATGGTCCCTGAGCAGCAACAGCGTCAGAAGGCGGTGATCGAGTTCAATTCGGGCAATCCGAGCTTCGACGTAATTGCCCTCTCGTACCACGTGCAGAAGCGGCAGTTCGCCAAGAACAACTGGCTCACGGATGTGCGGCCAATGCTCGCCGACAAATCACTC
>VBCY01000338.1 GCA_005882995.1 Betaproteobacteria bacterium | reverse complement strand
TGGATCACACGCCGGGGCAGCGCCAGTTTCGCGACGAAGGCAAGCTCCGCGACTATTATCGCAGCAAAGGCGCCGGCATGACCGACGCCGAACTGGACGTTCTGTTCGAACGGCGTTTTACGTATCAGAAGACACACGCGGCGACCAATATGCGCGAGATCGTGGCGCTGGCTCATCAATATGAGATCCCGCTCGCCAGTCACGACGACACCACCAAGGAGAACGTCGCCGACGCCATCCGCGACCGGGTTTCGGTTGCGGAATTTCCGACCACGATGGTGGCCGCGCGCGAATTGCACCAGGCCGGCATCGGCATCCTGATGGGGTGGACATCCTCTCCTCCGACTACATTCCCTCGAGCCTGTTGATGGCGGCGCTGCAATTGCCGCAGCGCGTGCCGGCGATCGATCTGGCATCTGCCATCCGCACCGTCACTAAGACGCCGGCGGAGGCCGTCGGCCTCGCCGACCGGGATGAGATCGCTATCGGCAAGCGTGCCGATCTGATCCGCGTGCATGTGGCGCGCGATGTCCCGGTGGTGCGCAGCGTCTGGCGCGAAGGACATCGTGTGGCGTGACGGAAGCGCCGACCATATCCGCTCATCGGCCGGCCATGATCGGACCCGGCCGGTTCATTGTGGTGGTCGGTCCGAGCGGAGTTGGCAAGGATACGCTGATCGGGCTGGCGCGGGTCGCCTGCGCCAATGACGGCAACGTCGTTTTTCCCCGCCGTTTGGTGACGCGGGAAGCGTCGCCTTTCGAGGACAATGAGCAGATGAACCTCGATGTCTTCCGGCAGGCGCGTGCGCGCGGCGATTTCGCGGTGCATTGGGAGGCGCATGGCCATTGCTACGCATTGCCCCGCACGATCGACGATGACATCCGCGCCGGGCGCACCGTGGTCGCGAATGTTTCACGCAGGGTGTTTGACGCGATACGCCGCGTCTATGCCGATGTCACCGTGGTTTCGATCACGGCGCCACCGGAAATTCTTAGCCGGCGCCTTGCCAATGTCGGCAGCGTCGAAGACCATGCGCGCGAGCTTGTACACATCATCAAGCCGGATCAGATAGCGGAGGAATTCATGACATCCAAAGCATTCGAGACAGTCATCACGGAAACTTCCGATTCTCTGGCTGGACCGTGGCGCCGGCCACACCAGATGCTGAATGCCCAGGTCTACGATTCTCACGCTTCCATTCACGACGATGCGACAGCGCAGAAACTGGGATTTCAGGGAGGTACGATCGAGGGGCCGACGCATTTCAGCCAGTTCGCGCCATTGTGCGTGAGCTTGTGGGGAAATGCGTGGTTCGAGACCGGATGTATCTCCGCGCACTATCGCAATCCGTCCTTCGAGGGAGAAGAGGTGCAGGCCATTCTGGCAAAGCCCGAACCGGGCGAGAGGCAGTGCAAAATCCAGATGGTCAAGCGCGACGGGACCGAAGTTCTGCGCGGCACGGCTTCAGTGGGGCAAGACGCGTCGCGGACGGCGCTCGATCAGCGGCTGACCGAGTTGAAGCCGCTAGCCGATCCCGTCATCCTGCGCGATGTGAAGGTCGGCATGAAGACCAAACGTCAGACCGTGCGGATGGATTTCGATCAGAATATGGGCGACCTCTATCCATTCTCGCTCGAGGACAAGCTCAAGGTCATCACCGAGTCAAGCCCGTATTACCGAAAGGATGTAGTCTCGGCCAACCCTTGGGGACGCCCGATCATCCCGATCGAGATGCTCAGCGTGCTGTTTCAATATCGGTCGAGGGAAGATCGCTTGCCGGTCAGGGGTCCGGCGGTCGGCCTGTTTGCCGATCAGGAGATCCGGTTGATGCGGGGGCCATTGTTTGCAGGAGAGGATTATCAAACCGAACGGGAAGTGGTCGCGCTGAGCGGCAGCCGCAGGACCGAAAGTCTCTGGCTGCGGACCACGGTCTTTGCAAATGATGGTTTACCCGTCGCGAAGATGCTGCTGAACCTTGCGAGCCTCAAAGGCTCTTACGCACCGTATACGCAGGAGCACAAGCAGTTTTATGCCTGGGGCGCTTGAATATCGCCCTATGGATTGCACGGCTTTAGCGTCTTTATCGCCTTTTCGGCTTCGGCCCGGGATTTATAAATCGTGTCGCTGGCAACGGTAATGTTCGGCGTGTCGGTGCGAGGCAACTTGTCAGCGACGGTGCAGCTCTTGGTCAGGGAATTCAGCACAACGTAAAATGCCGGTGCGGTTCTATCCATCTGGGCCAGGCCGGAGCCGCCCAAAATCATCAGGAAGCCGAAGCAGAGCAAACCTCGTTTCATCATAGCCTCCGTCCTTGACCGGGGTAACCTCATGGCCGGGATTTGAGTTCCGGCGGAACCGAACTTGAGCGCGGTGAAGTGTCGGGTTGAGGTTCGTGAGCGCCGACCCCTTAGGATTGAACCCAAGGCGAACCGCGTGAGGGGCGAATCTGAAGGTCCATCCAAATGATTGGGCCCCGGTGCAGCTAAGGCATCGCGGGGCCCGTAATCTTCGCTATGCGAAGGATGTCTGGTACACACCAGTTTATGTTGAGACCTGATAGGCGCGTGGCCTTTGCGTCTCGGGTCTCGCGGATATGTTCAGATTGTCGGCGGCGCAAATGATGGCTAGCAGCTGCCGTTCACCTCAACTGCGCCGTGACCTTGCATTTTAGCAAGATCATTGCAACGTGCCCGGTGGCGTCATGCTCCTCATCCAATGTGATCCTACGGACATTAAGTCTGGTGGACATTATGTCCGCGCCTGCTGCCGTCGTCTCGACCACATGATCGAACGCCAGTTCCTGCAAAAGCGGAGCCCATAACCCGCGCCTTGACAGGTGCAGCACTCCGGAATCCTGCGGCAGATGTGCGCGGGAGTCAAGTACAACAGGAGCCAATGGAACATGAACAACTTATGGAAAGCATGTACTCAAATACTTCGGCGACGCGTCGTTCATCATGCGCAAGCACGACGCTCTTGGCCAGAACGTCGGAAATAACCAGCAGCCTTTCTGGAGACATCGCCCGTACCTGGATCGGTCCTACCGCCGCGACCTGATCCTCATCTTCGTCTGCAAGTTTTATGACCGCGGTTTCTTCCTCGTATCGATCGAGCCTGCCTGATACGCGGGCGGACAATCGTTCCAGAAATTCCTCTTCCTGCTGCGGGGATAAACCGATCAGCACCACAACGCCGTAGCGAAAGAGAACAGCAATTCCTCCCTTGTCTAGTCGGATCGCAAGGGGAGAGGTCGACAACGTCTCACCTTCAATGCTGGAGGTGTTGATGCGGTCTCCAAGCAGAACGGCGTGGGCGCTGACAACTTGATCGTTCGGACCTGATCTCTTCGTCCCAATCGCCGATCGGCGCATACGCCGAACTGAGCGGCAAAAATCCTAAAACCGGTAGAA
>VBCY01000337.1 GCA_005882995.1 Betaproteobacteria bacterium | reverse complement strand
CGAATGTCGTTGAAGGCAATTTCCTGCGCATGAAGGCTTCGCCCGCTGGTCTGCGAATGGAACTTGAGCTTCTGCGAGCGCTCGTTGGCGCCGTAGCGCTCGCGCATCGCCACCGCCCAGATCCGTCGCGCCACGCGGCCGATCACCGCGTATTCGGGATCCATGCCGTAGCTGAAGAAGAACGACAGGTTGGGCGCGAAATCATCGATGTGCATGCCGCGCGCCAGATACGCTTCGACGAAGGTGAAGCCGTTGGAGAGCGTAAAAGCGAGCTGCGATATCGGATTGGCGCCTGCCTCGGCGATGTGGTATCCCGAGATCGACACCGAGTAGAAATTCTTCACGTCGTGCTGGACAAAGTACTCCTGGATGTCGCCCATCACTTTCAAACTGAATTCGGTGGAGAAGATGCAGGTGTTCTGGCCCTGGTCTTCCTTGAGGATGTCGGCCTGCACCGTGCCGCGGACCGTGGAAAGCGCCCACGCCCTGATCTTCTCGGCTTCATCGTCCGTCGGCTCGCGTCCGTTGTCGGCGCGGAAGCGCTCGAGCTGCTGGTCGACCGCCGTGTTCATGAACATGGCGAGGATCGTCGGCGCCGGACCGTTGATGGTCATCGACACCGAGGTTCTGGGGTCGCACAGGTCGAAGCCTGAATAAAGCACTTTCATGTCGTCGAGCGTGGCGATCGACACCCCGGAGTTGCCGACCTTGCCGTAGATGTCAGGACGCAGCGCAGGGTCGTTTCCGTAGAGCGTAACGGAGTCGAACGCGGTCGACAGGCGCTTGGCCGGCAGGCCGTCGGCGAGAAGGTGAAAGCGCTTGTTGGTGCGGAAGGCGTCACCTTCGCCTGCGAACATGCGCGTCGGATCCTCGTGTTCGCGCTTGAAGGCGAAGACGCCCGCGGTGAAGGGGAAGCTGCCAGGAACGTTCTCGGTCAACTGCCAGCGCAGGATTTCGCCGTCGTCCTCGTACTTCGGCAGGGCAACCTTGGGAATGTGCGTGCCGGAGAGTGAGACGGTGGTCAACGCCGAGCGGATCTCCTTGCCGCGAATCCTCACCACGTACTCGTCACCCGTGTACGCAGCCTTGGTCTGCGGCCACATGTCCAGCAATTTTTTGCTGCGGGGATCCAGTGCGGCGTCGCGGGCAGCGATGAGTGTGTCGAGTATCTCCGCCAGGTTGTCACCCCGGCGAAGGCCGCTATCGTCATCCCGGCGAAGGCCGGGATCCAATTTAGCCGCGGCGTTGTCCGTACCCAATTGGGCCCCGGCCGTAGCCTGCCCCGGAGTGCTTGAGTCCGGGGCCGGGGCGACGGACAAATCAGGCGCCGCTCGCGCGCAAGTTTTGCCTGCTCCCGTGACCACTGGTGATAGCCGCGCACGGTCTCGGCGATTTCAGCGAGATAGCGAATTCGCGGGGGCGGCACAACGACGTTCTGCCCCGTAGAAAACTTGGTGTCGACGCGCGGAAGCTTCGCGCTAGGAGTGCCGACAACTTGGGTCCCGGCCGCAGCCTGCCCCGGAATGCTTGAGTCCGGGGCCGGGACAAGCTTCAGTCCTTCCTGCGTCAGCCGCTCGGCCAGTGCCTGATACAGCGCGGTGACGCCGTCATCGTTGAAGCGCGCCGCGATGGTTCCGTAGACGGGCATGTCGTCCGGCGCCTCCTTGAAAAGCTCGCGATTGCGCTGGTACTGCTTGCGAACGTCGCGCAGCGCATCCTGCGCTCCGCGCCGGTCGAACTTGTTGATCGCCACAAAATCGGCAAAATCGAGCATGTCGATTTTTTCGAGCTGCGAGGCGGCGCCGAATTCGGGCGTCATCACGTACAGCGTGCAGTCGGCCAGCGGGACGATCGCCGCGTCGCCCTGACCGATGCCCGAGGTTTCGACAACGATCAGATCGAAGCCTGCCACCTTGCAAGCCGCGATCGCATCGGGCAGCGCCTTGGAGATCTCGGTTCCAGCCTCGCGCGTCGCCATCGATCGCATGTAGATGTTCGGATGCTGGATGGCGTTCATGCGGATGCGGTCGCCGAGCAGCGCGCCACCCGACTTGCGCCGTGACGGATCGATGGAGATGATCGCGAGCTTGAGCTGGTCGCTCTGGTCGAGCCTGAAGCGACGAATGAGCTCGTCGGTGAGCGAAGATTTGCCTGCGCCGCCCGTTCCGGTGATGCCCAGTACCGGCGGAATGCTGCGCGCGCCTCGTTCCCTCTCCCTCTGGGAGAGGGCCAGGGTAAGGGCGGATCTGAGCGCTTCGGCCCTCGCCCCCAACCCCTCTCCCGCGGGGAGAGGGGCCTTTATGTTCGTCGGCGCGGATTCCAGCACCGTGATGATTCGCGCGAGTGCACGCGTTCTCTCCTCCCGGTCGGGGTTTCGAAGCGAATCAATGCTGATCCTATCGTCAGCCGCAAGATCGACGTCACAAGCCGCAACGACCTCATTGATCATTCCCTGCAGACCGAGGCGTGCGCCATCTTCCGGAGAGAAGATTCGGGCCACGCCATAGCGGTGCAGCTCTTCGATCTCGGACTCGATGATGACGCCGCCCCCGCCTGCGAAGACCTTGATGTCGGCTCCACCGCGCTCGCGCAGAAGATCCAGCATGTACTTGAAAAACTCGACGTGCCCGCCCTGATAAGACGACACGGCAATGCCCTGCGCATCCTCCTGCAGAGCGGCAGTCACGATCTCTTCCACGGAGCGGTTGTGGCCCAGATGGATGACTTCACAGCCGCTCGCCTGCAGGATGCGGCGCATGATGTTGATCGATGCGTCGTGACCGTCAAAGAGGCTCGCGGCGCTTACGATGCGGACCTTGTGCGTCGGCCTGGTGATAGGCGGTGTTTGGGCGATGGCGACGTCGTTCATCGGCGGCTCCGGACGAGCAGATTTCCGCGTCCCGGGAAGCGAAGCTTACTCCCCAGGGCGGGCCTGAAGACACCCTACATTACGTTTACGTAAACGTCAACTATTGAGCGTTTCCTGACTTCATAACATGGGTTGCAATTCGGATGAGCGGGCCCTCACCCCCAACCCCGCCGGGAGAGGGGTACGCGACATATAATTCACGGCTCAAGCGCACTTGAAGCGACGCCTGCGCGGCGCACGAGCTCATCCGCAGCGTGCGCGGTTCATGAAGGGAGGCCACTCTTGGGCAAGGTACAGACCATCGTCGTTGTCGCCCTGGCGTACCTTGCGCTCGGCGCGCTCTCGGCATATTTCGCGTATTCGAACGAGGGCGCGTGGGGCGTTTGGCTCGCGAGCGGCTTCGGCTTGGGCCTGCTGTTTGTTCGCGAGCGCTCCGATTGGATGCCCGTGCTCGCAGGTGCGTTCCTGGGAGCGATCATCTTCGAGCCGCTGGTCGGATCGTCGGCCTTCGATTCGCTCGTGTACGCCGTCATCGAAGTGGCCGTCACATTCGCCGGAGGCGCGATCGCGGCGCAGCTCTCGCCGCCGCCGATCCGGTTCATGTCGCCCAAAGATGTCGGCGCCATCGTCGCAGGCGCTTTTGTTCTGGCATTGACCGGGGCCGTGATCGTCGGGCTGTGGGACGATCTCTCGGGCAAGCCCGAAGCGTGGCGAACGTTTCGCGTCTGGCTGGTGGGAAATTTTGTCGGCATGCTATTGGTCGCGCCTTTCGTTGCATCCTGGGCGCAGTTGCGCCTGAAGCGCTCTGGCGGTCTTACCATGTCGTCTTTCGCCGGTGGCGCGGTCGCCTGCGCTCTGTTCCTGATCTGCCTCTATGAGCTGTTTTCCGCGAGTCCGGCTGGACGCTTCCTGCATTCCCTGGGCGTCGGGCTCACCTATCTGCCGTTCGTGTTCTTCGTTCTGGTCGCGCTGCTCTGGGGAACGCGGGGCGCGACGCTCGCAGCGCTGATCGGCGCGCTGATCGCGATCTCGCAAACCGTTCGCGGCCTCGGTCCTTTCGTCGGGGGCGATGGAATATTCGGCGATACGGCGCTCAACGCACAAGGGTATGCGGCCGCCCTGGCGATGACCGGTCTGCTGGTGGCGACGCTGGTGGAAGCTCAGCGCGTAGCGGCGGCTCGAGCGCGGGAATGGAAAACGCGCTTCGAGGCAGCGATCGGAGCGCACGGGCTCATCGCCTATGAGTGGGCCCCCGATTCCGGAAATCTCGTGGTGACCGGAGACACGATGCATCTCGTCGGGCTTCCGGCGCAGAAGCTCTCAACGCTCGCTGACTGGCTGGCGTGCGTGGCGCCGCAGGATCGCGACTCGGTCGCCGCCCGCTTCGGCCAGCGCAGCGCCGGTGGGGCGGCGGATACGGTGCGCTACGCGATGCTCGGCCCGTCCGGCGCCCGCCCCGTGGTTGACGAAGCCAGAGCGATCCACGATCACGACGGCGAGCTGCACCGCATCGTAGGCATTGTTCGCACGGCTGCCGCATGAGCGCCATCGCCGCACCCGACGCTGCATTCCTGATTCACGGGCTCGGAGGCACGCAATACGACCTCGGCTCCATGCACAAGCGGCTGAAGAACGCGGGCCTCGTGACCTATTCGCTTACTTTGCCCGGCCACGGCACGAAACCCGAGGATCTGGCCACGGTCGCGATGGAGGATTGGGTCGATGCGGTGGTCTCGAAGTACCGCGAGATTCGCGACCAGCACCCTGTTCTGCATTTGATGGGCATGTGCATGGGATCGCTGCTTGCAGCGGTGCTCGCGGAGCGCGAGCATCACGCCAAGGGCAACCTGATCATGCTCGCAGCTCCGGTCTACATCGACGGCTGGGCGACGCCTTGGTACCGCTCGCTGCGTCCGCTGCTCTACGTCATGCCTGGACTGCCGCAGCGCATGAAGATCGAAGAAGAGGATCCGTTCGGCATCAAGAACGAGCAGCTGCGGGCAATCGTCAAGGCCAAGTTCGAGCGTGGGGAGAATTTCCATTACCGATGGGTGCCGCTGGAATGCCTCCGTCAGGTCGACCGCTTGCGCGCGATGGTGATGAAGGCGGCGTCAAAGATCCGCTGTCCGACGCTCATCGTGCACGCCCGCGAAGACGAGCTCACCAGCCTGCGTTCGGCGCATTTCATGGTGGAGAGCATCGGTGGAGCGCGTGCCCGCATGGTGATTCTCGAAGACAGCTACCACATGATCTGCGTCGACAACGACCGCGAGATCGTGGCCAAGAACGTGCTTGAATTTGTCGGTGCGGCGTTGCCGGGCGCAGGCTCCGCCCTGGCGAACGAGCCGCGAATGAGCGCGCAGGAGCTCACGGCGGCGCTCAACGCCGTCCTTGCCAAGCTCGACACAGGCGACCTTGGCGGTCTGCGCGAGCTTGCGATTCCCGATCTTTCGTGGGTGCAACCCGGGGTCAACGCGCTGTCCGGCGTTCACGTCGGCAAGTCGTTCGCGGGCTTTGCCAGCCGGTTCAGCGCGCTCGGTAACGCGCGCTTCACCGCATTCGGCACGCCGGTCTTCAATCGGGGCGTCGTGCTTGTGCCGACGCAACTCGTGGCGAGCAACGATTCCGCTCGGCTCGAATCGCCGGGGGCGCTGCTCTTTGCCTTCTATGCTGGGAAACTGCTGGAAGCACGCTGGTTCGCCGACCAGGTCGAGCTCGAAGATGCCTTCTTCGGAAAACCGCCGGCGCCCGATAGCACCGCCGTCGCGCTGGATGCGGCCTTCGTCGCGGCGGCCGTAGAAGCCAAGACGTTGACCAGGGCACCGGACAACGCGACTCTGCTCGAGCTCTACGCGCTCTACAAGCAGGCCGACGCGGGCGACGTGCGCGGCGATCGGCCCAGCGTGCTCGACGTCGTCGGACGCGCCAAGTACGACGCCTGGGCGCAGCGCAAAGGCGTTTCCCGCGACGAAGCGATGCGCAGCTACGTGGCACTGGTGGAGAAGCTCAAGGCCCAGGAAGTGACAGCTTAAGGTCTCGGGGCCGTAGGACCGCCACACCCGCGGTCTCCTTGAGCTGACAATTCGCAACTTCTCGCAGCGTGTCGACCGCAAGCGGCGATTCGCGGGCGATCGCATCCCCACGCTTCGCGCGGGGCCCCTGCTCACTGCTCACGCCGCGGTCTCCTTGAACTGACAATTCGCAACTTCTCGCAGCGTGTCGACCGCAAGCGGCGATTCGCGGGCGATCGCATCCCCACGCTTCGCGCGGGGCCCCTGCTCACTGCTCACGCCGCTACCAGCGGCACAAGCTCGCGCGCGAGTCCCTTGGCGCAGCCCAGCGCCGGTGCCGGCTTGCGCAAGCCTTGCGGTCCCGGAAAAGGCGCGGCGTAACCGCCCGCTTCCTCGACCAGCAGCAGTCCCGCCAGCGCATCCCATGCGTTGAGCGACAGCTCGATGAATGCGTCGTATCTATCCGCCGCGACGTGCGCGAGCTGCAACGCGCCGGCGCCCATATTGCGCATGGCGGCGCCTTTATCCATGAGCGCCCGGCGGATCTCGATGTAGCGAGGCTCAGGGTGGCGGTCGTGGTGCCCCAGGCAGACGAAGGCGCTCCCGAGCGAGGCGCAATCGCTCACGCGCAGCCGTTGCTCCAATTCGTCGTGGTCGCACCATGAACCGTGACCTCGCCGCCCATGAAAGAGCTCGTCGTGCTCGGGATCGAAGATCACGCCGATTTCGCAGCGGCCGCGCTCGACATAAGCAATCGACACGCAGTAGTAGCGCACGCCTCGCAAGAAATTGTGCGTCCCGTCGATGGGATCTACGACCCAGACGCGATCCTCCGATCCGCTGAACGCCGACGCAGTTTCCTCTCCAAGAAAACCGTCCTCGCGAAACTCGCGCTCGATCTCTCCACGGATCAACTGCTCGACAGCGCGGTCGGCCTGGGTCACGAAATTCTGTCGCCCTTTCGCTTCGACTGCGAGCGTATTGCGCTGGACGAAGAAGTCATGCGCGAGACGGCCGGCTTTGATGGCAATCTGCTGTGCAGCGACATAGCGTGGTGCAGCGACATAGCGTGCGGTAATCGACAAGGCTCTTCCTTTTGTTTTATTGAGAATCACGCAACTCCAGCGATGTTTGACCCTCACCCGCGCTCTCGCGCACCCCTCTCCCGGCGGGAGGGGTTGGGGGTGAGGGCCAGCTCATCCGAATTGCAACCGATGTCATGCAGTTAGGAAACGCTCAATAGTGCGCTCCGCCGGTTGCAAATGCTTCCTTGGACCCTTGCGACAAATTGTATTCCAACGGCCGTCGAGGATAGAATTGCCATCTCCAGCGCCGAATACGGGAGAGCCTCGGCGCAGTTTCTCGCATCGTCGATCCCATGCAGAACACGACCCGCTTCGCCGCCGGACGCAAGCTCGACGTGATTTGCCTCGGTCGCTTCGCGGTCGATTTCTACGCTCAGCAGATCGGTGCGCGACTGGAGGACGTGACCAGTTTTGCGAAATATCTCGGCGGCTCGTCGGCGAATACCGCTTTTGGCTGCGCTCGCCTGGGCCTCAAGGCGGCGCTGATCTCGCGCGTAGGCGATGACGGCCTCGGCCGCTTCCTGGTCGAGGCCCTTGCCCGCGAGGGCTGCGATGTGTCGCACGTCAGCACCGATCCATCGCGCCTCACCGGCGCGGTGGTGCTCGGCATCAAGGACAAGGACACCTTTCCGCTCATCTTCATGCGCGAGAACTGTGCCGATATGGCGATCGCCGAGGCCGACGTCGAAGAGTCGTTCATCGCGCAGAGCCGTGCGCTGCTCATCACCGGGACGCATTTTTCCACGGAGTATATCGACCGCATCAGCAACCTGGCACTTGACCGCGCACGCAATCAAGACGTGCGCACGGTCCTCGACATCGACTACCGGCCGGTGCTGTGGGGATTGACCAAGCGGGGCGACGGCGAGACGCGCTACATCCGCTCGGACACGGTCACCGCGCACCTGCAGCGCATCCTGCCCAAGATCGATCTCGTCATCGGCACCATCGAGGAATTCAACATCGCTGGCGGCAGTCCGGACATCATGAAATCGCTGCACGCAGTGCGAGCCGTGAGCAAGGCGGTGCTGGTGGTGAAGCGCGGCGCGCTCGGATGCGCAGTGATCGACGGTCCGATTCCACAAACGCTCGACGCGGCATTCAACGGCAAGGGTGTTGAAGTGGAAGTGCTCAACGTGCTCGGCGCCGGCGATGCATTTTCCTCGGGGTTTCTGTCGGGATGGGTGCGCGGCGAGGATTATGCGGCGTGCTCGCGTTACGCCAATGCTTGCGGCGCGCTGGTCGTGTCACGGCACGGCTGCTCGCCTGCCATGCCGACACGCATCGAGCTCGACTACTTTCTCGCGAACGCCGCTCGCATCGCTCGTCCGGATCGGGACCTGACGCTCACCCGCCTGCATCGAGTGACGGCGCCGCGCACGCCGCGCGAGCAAGTGTTCGCCTTCGCTTTCGATCATCGCAATCAATTCTTCGAGCTGGCGCAACACGTCCTCGCGCCCGAGGAATGTCTGGCCAAGTTGAAGCGTCTTTTCGTCGATGCCGTCGCCGAGACCGAGGGCTCGCTCGGTATCCACGGCAGCATCGGCCTGTTGTGCGATGATCTCTACGGGCAGGACGCGCTCAATGCTGCAACGGGACGGGGCTGGTGGATCGGCCGACCGGTGGAGCTCTCCGGTTCGAATCCCCTGGAATTCGATCGCGGACGCTCGGTCGGCACCCAATTGATCGCGTGGCCACTGGAGCATATCGTCAAGTGCCTGGTGAGATACCATCCCGACGACGCCATCGACCATCGCCTCGAGCAGGAGGCGCAGATTCAAACGCTCTTCGACGCGGTGCAGGCGAGCGGTCATGAGCTGTTGCTGGAAATCGTCCTGCCGATGGAACTGCCGCGCGCCCATGACAGCGTCCTGCGTGCGCTCAAGCGCCTCTACAATCTCGGCGTCTACCCCGAATGGTGGAAGCTTGAGTCGATGAGCGCCGCGCAGTGGCGCGCCCTCGACGCGCTGATTGCCGAGCGTGATCGGCATTGTCGCGGCGTAGTGATTCTAGGCCTCAACGCGAGCGAGGAAGAACTTGCTCGCGACTTCCGCGAAGCCAATGCGAGCACCACCTGTCGCGGTTTCGCGGTAGGGCGCACTATTTTTCTCGAGCCTTCGCGCGCGTGGCTCGCCGGCGAAATCGACGACGCGGAGCTCAAGCGCAGCGTGCGCGGGCGCTTCGAGGGCTTGATCCGCGTTTGGCAGGAAGCCCGCAGCGCGCGGCCCGGTAAGGGAGTCACCGCATGAGCAGGAGCGTGCGCCTCACCATGGCGCAGGCGCTGGTGCGCTATCTCACGGCACTGCGCGTCGATACGCCGGACGGCAGCGTGCCGCTGTTCGGCGGCGTGTGGGCGATCTTCGGTCATGGCAACGTCGCGGGTGTCGGCGAAGCGCTCTACCGCTATCGCGAACAATTGCCGACGTATCGCGCGCACAACGAACAGGCCATGGCACATGCGGCCATCGGCTACGCCAAGGCGCACATGCGCCGCCGCATGATGGCCTGCACGACGTCGATCGGTCCGGGCGCGACCAACCTGGTCACGGCCGCCGCGCTGGCGCACGTCAACCGCCTTCCGGTGCTGCTCCTTCCCGGCGATATTTTCGTGTCACGGTCCCCTGACCCGGTGCTGCAGCAGGTGGAGGATTTTCACGACGGCGGCGTGTCAGCCAACGATTGCCTTCGCCCGGTATCGCGCTACTTTGATCGCATCGTCCATCCGGGACAGCTTTTGACCGCGTTGCCGCGAGCGATCCAGGTGCTCACCGATCCCGCGCTGTGCGGTCCGGTAACGCTCGCACTGCCGCAGGACGTGCAGACGATGGCTTTCGATTATCCGGAAGCCTTCTTCGCGGCACAAAGCGTTGTGTTTCGCGCGCCGCCGCCCGATACCGTCGAGCTCGCGCGCGCAGCATCGACACTGCGCGAGGCCAGGCGACCGCTCATCGTTGCCGGGGGCGGCGTGCTGTACGGTCTGGCGACTCCTGCGCTACGCGCATTTGCCGAGTCTCACGGCATACCGATCGCCGAGACTCAGGCGGGAAAAGGCGCACTCGCCTGGGACCATCCGCTGCAGCAAGGCGCGATCGGCGTCACCGGATCGAACGCTGCGAACGCGCTCGCCGACCGCGCGGACGTCGTCCTCGCGGTCGGAACGCGACTCCAGGATTTCATGACCGGCTCGCATTCCTTGTTTACCGAGGCGAAGCTCGTGAGCTTGAATGTTAACGCCTTCGATGCGCTCAAGTGGCGCGGCGTCGAGTTGATCGGCGACGCGGGTCTCGGGCTCGAAGCGCTGTCGCAAGTGCTCGGCGGATGGCGCTCCGACGAGACGTGGGAGCGGGAAGCCAAAACCGGTGCGGCCGACTGGCGCGCTGCGGTGGAACGCATCACCGCGCGTCGCGACGTCAAGCTTCCGTACGAGGGCGACGTCATCGGTGCGATACAGCGCTCAGCCCGCGACTCCGCGACCTCCGACATCGTGGTCTGCGCTGCGGGCACGCTCCCAGCGGAGTTGCACAAGCTGTGGCGCACCGCGACTCCCGGCGGCTACCACGTGGAGTACGGCTACTCGTGCATGGGCTACGAGATCGCCGGCGGTCTCGGCGTGAAAATGGCGCATCCCGATCGGGAAGTCGTCGTCATCGTCGGTGACGGCAGCTATCTCATGCTCAATTCCGAGATCGCGACATCGGTGATGCTGGGGCACAAACTGATCATCGTCGTTCTCGACAACCACGGCTACGGCTGCATCAACCGACTGCAACAGGCATGCGGCGGCGAGCCGTTCAATAACCTGTTCGCCGATTGCGTGCAGGCTGGACAAGACGCACCTTTCATCGACTTCGCTGCTCACGCGGCGGCGATGGGCGCCCTATCGGAGAATGTGAAGACGATTGCCGAACTCGAGGCTGCGCTCAAGCGCGCGCGCGCCGCCGCTCGGACGTCGGTGGTCTGCATCGAAACCGATCCCGATCGCACGACCACCGAAGGCGGATGGTGGTGGGAGGTCGCGGTGCCTGAAGTCTCCGAGCGCGAAGCCGTGAACAAGGCACGCACGCAGTATGTGGCGGCGAAGCGAAAACAAGTGCCTTGACCAATGGCTTTGCCAACATCCCTCACCCCTGCCCCTCTCCCACAGGGAGAGGGGTCCCTTTGTGTCGCGCCATGAGCGCGAGATTCGACGTCAAGATCGGCATCAACCCGATCTCCTGGACCAACGACGACATGCCGTGGCTGGGCGGCGACATCCCGCTGGAAGTGACTTTGTCCGAGGGCAAGGCCATCGGCTACGAGGGCTTCGAGTTGGGCAACAAGTTCCCGCGTGAGTCCTCCGCGTTGCGGGAGGTGCTCGCCCGGCATGGCCTCGCGCTCGTCTCCGGGTGGTATTCAGGACAACTGGCGCGACGCACGGTCGACGAGGAAATCAACGCTGTGGGAGCGCATCTCGCACTGCTCGCCGACAACGGAGCGAGCGTGATGGTCTACGGCGAAGTCGCCGACAGCATCCAGGGTTCGAGCCAGCCGCTTTATAAACGCCCGCGCTTTGTGAGACCGCAGGATTGGCAAGCCTATGCGGATCGTCTCACTAGCTTCTCTCGCTATACGCTCGAACGTGGCGTGCGGATCGCTTATCACCATCACATGGGCGCATACATCGAGCATCCGGCCGATGTCGATCGCCTGATGGCGCTGACCGGTCACGAAGTCGGCCTGCTGTTCGACAGCGGCCACATGACTTTTGCCGGCGGCGATGCAGCCGCAATGCTGGCGAAGCACATCAAGCGTGTCTGTCACGTCCATTGCAAGGACGTGCGCCAAAACGTGATTGCGCTGGCGCGCAACCGCAATTGGAGCTTTCTCCAATCCGTGATCAACGGAGCATTCACTGTTCCGGGCGACGGCTGCGTTGACTTCAAATCGCTGCTGCAACTCCTCTATGACGCCGACTATCGCGGATGGCTGGTGGTCGAAGCCGAGCAGGACCCGGTCGTTGCGCCGAGCTATCGCTACGCGGAGATGGGTTATCGAAATCTGCGTGGACTGATCGACTCGATCGACACGTCGAGAGCGGCGGCGTAAGGTGAATTTGCTGGTCAAAGCCAAGCGTGGCGGAACAGAGATCGTGACCGTCACGCCTCAATCCGCGCGCTGGCGTTACGTCGGTTTCGCGGCGTACCGCCTGCAGCCATCGCAGCAACACGTTCTGACCACGCTGCCCGGAGACGAAGCGTGCATCGTCGTGCTAAGCGGGCGAATCACTGTCCGCGCGGGCGAGCAGACCTGGAGCGACATCGGCGAGCGAATGAGCGTGTTCGAAGAGAGCTCGCCCTATGCAGTGTATGTTCCGCGTGCGGAACGCGTCACCATCATCGCGCACACCCACGCCGATATCGGCGTTGCCAGCGCCCCTGGCGGCGGCCATATCCCTCCGCGGCTGATCGAGCCTTCGACGATGCAGCGCTTTGCGCGCGGAGAAGGGCTCAATCAGCGTTTTGTCTGTGACATTCTTCCGCAAACGCAACCAGCGGATCATTTGCTGGTGGTGGAGGTCATCACGCCCAGCGGCCACTCTTCCAGTTATCCGCCGCACAAGCACGACACCGACAATCTCCCAGTCGAGAGCTCGCTCGAGGAAACCTATTATCACCGGCTCGATCCGCCGCAGGGCTTCGCCTTCCAGCGCGTCTACACCGACGATCGCAACCTGGACCAGTCGCTCGCCGTCGAGGATCACGACGTCGTCATGGTTCCACGGGGCTATCATCCGGTCGTCGTGCCTTACGGCTACACTTCCTACTATCTCAATGTGATGGCCGGACCGAAGCGCGAATGGCATTTCAAGAACGATCCGGCTCACGAGTGGATGCTCAAGCGCTGACAGGGGAGGAACCATGATCGAAGTCGCATTATTCGGCGCCGGCCGCATTGGCACGATCCACGCCGCTAACATTGCCCGACTGCGTGCGCGGGCGAGGCTCAAATATGTCGTCGACGTCGATCGCGAGGCCGCCGTAGAGCTCGCTTCCAAGTATCGGGCGGAGGTGCGCTCGGTCGACGCTGCGCTTGGTGACGAAGCGATTCGCGCCGTGGTGATCGCGTCCTCCACCGATACGCACGCGGAGCTCATTCAGAAGGCAGCGGCGGCCGGAAAGGCGATCTTCTGCGAGAAGCCGGTCGACCTGGACATCGTGCGAGCGCGTGCCTGCGCGCATGCGATCGGCCGCACGGGCGTGGTGTGCCTCATAGGCTTTCAGCGTCGCTATGATCCCACCTTCGTCGCGCTCAAGCAGCGCCTCGATGCCGGAGAGATCGGCAATCCTGAGATGCTGATCATCACCAGCCGCGATCCGGGCGCGCCGCCGATCGATTACATCGGCCACTCCGGCGGCATCTTCAAGGACATGCTGATCCATGATTTCGATGTCTTCCGCTGGATATTGAACGACGAAGCCGCGAGCATCTACGCGACGGGAAGCTGTCTCACCGATCCAGCGATCGGCGGCGCCGGCGACGTCGATTCGACGGCGGTCACCATTCGCACGCGGCATCAGCGGCTGGTACAGATCAGCACCAGCCGGCGGGCAGCATATGGCTACGATCAGCGCTTCGAGGTCCTCGGCGCCAAGGGGATGCTTCAGGCCGGCAATCACAAACCGACGGAAGTCTTCGCACACACCGCCGAGGCGATCAGCCAAGACAAGCCGGAGCATTTTTTCCTGGAACGTTATCGCGTTGCCTACGCCAACGAGATGGAGCATTTCTTCGACGCGATGGAACAAGACACTGCGCCGCGCGCGACGATCAACGACGGTGTCAAGGCGCTGGAGCTCGCCGACGTCGCGACGCGCTCGTGGCGGGAGAAGCGAGTCATCGAGTTGTGACACCCTCATCTGCGCTTCGCGCCGGCATCGTCGGCCTCGGACGCCTCGGCCGCCGTCACGCCGAGAATCTCGCCCAAAGAGTGCCGCGCACAGAGCTCGTCGCCGCCTGCAGTCCGATCGCCGGCGAGCTGGAATGGGCCGGCAGCCATCTCGGCGTCGAGCGACTGTACCGCGACTATTCGGATCTTTTGCGCGATCCGCAGGTCGACGCGGTGTTTCTGGTCACGCCGACATCGCTTCACGCGCAGCAATTGATCGAGGCGATTCATGCCGGCAAGCATGTGTTCTGCGAAAAGCCGTTGTCTCTGGAGCTTGCCGATTGTCATCGCGTCGCCGCGGAGGCGGCGAGAGAGCCGCGGCTCAAGGTGATGATCGGCTATGGACGCCGTTTCGACCCGAGCTATCGCGATGCATGGGAGAAGATCCAGGCGGGCATGATCGGCGCACCGTTCCTGGTGCGGTCGCAAAACCTCGACATGAACGATGCGTCGGGGTTTTTCGTGCGATTTGCGCCCACGAGCGGCGGCATCTTCCTCGACTGTACCGTGCACGACATCGACCTCGCGCGCTGGCTCCTCGGCAATCCGAAGCCGGTGCGCGTTTTCGCCACCGGCGTGGTGGCGATCCATCAGGGACTGCGCGAGTTCGGCGACGTCGACAATGGCGTGGCCACCTGCGAATTCGGCGACGGCAAAATGGCCTGTTTTTACGCCTCGCGAACCATGTCGCATGGTCATGAGACGCTCACCGAAATCTTCGGCACACTCGGCAGACTCACGGTCGGTCACAACCCGCGCCTCAATCGCGTCGACATCGCCGACGCGCACGGCATGCGCAACGAATGCACGCCTACCTTCTATGAGCGCTTCGAAGAGGCGTTTCTGCGCGAGATGGCGCATTTCGTGAACTGCGTACTCGACGACCAAGCGCCGGCACTCACGCTCCACGATGCGACCGAGGCGACACGGATTGCGCTGGCTCTGCGCGAATCGCTGCAGACCCGTTGCGTGGTTGAGCTTGGATGAAGGTTCAGACATGCGATTGCCCTCACCCCTGCCCCTCTCCCGGAGGGAGAGGGGTTCGGTCTGTTGCGGCTCCCGGAGGGAGAGGGGTTCGGTCTGTTGCCGCTCCCGGCGGGAGCGGGGCTGAGTCTGTTGCCTCTCCCACCGGGAGAGGCCGACGCGCGCGAGCGCGGCGGGTGAGGGCATAACGGGCCGCGTGAAAGCCCACCTCTCACCGCGCGATTTCGCGCTGACCTTGGGCGTCGTCGCCCTGTGGGGCTTTACCTTCGTACCGATCAAGGTGGGTCTGCGCGAGATGCCGCCCTTTGCCATGGCGGCGCTGCGCTTTTTTTTCGCGTCGATCCCGCTGATGTTCTTCGTGAGGCGGCCGCAGATGCCATGGCGCTACATCGCCGCCTACGGATTTGCCATCGGCGTATTTCAGTTCGGCCTGCTCTTTCTCGGCATGAACCTGGGGATGCCGGCGGGACTCTCATCGCTGGTCATCCAGTTGCAGGTGTTCTTCACCATCGGACTCGGGATCGCTTTTCTCGGCGAGCGATGGCAGCGGCACAACATGATCGGCGCGGCGATTTCCGCGGCGGGATTGGTGATACTCGGCACGTACAAGCTAACGACCGGAGCGACGGGGACATTGACCGGCTTTTTTCTGGTGATCGCGGCGGCGCTCGCCTGGGCAGTGGGCAACGTGGTCGCCAAGCGAGCCGCCGGCGAGCACGACGCGGACATGTTCGCGCTCGTGGTCTGGTCAAGCATCGTGCCGCCATTGCCGCTCGTCGCGATTTCCTACGTCTTCGAAGGAGGACCTGCAGCGTGGCGGGCAGTCGCCTCGGCGGGCGCGCTGTCCTGGGGCTGCGTTCTTTTCCTCGCGTGGGCGGCGACCTTGTTCGGCTTTGCGCAATGGGCCGGGCTGATGCACCGCTACCCGACGGCGCTCATCTCGCCATTCGCTCTGTTGATTCCCGTATCGGGCATTGCCAGCGGCGCGCTGCTCCTGGGTGAGGCGTTGGCGCCTCTGCAGATTGCCGGCGTGCTGCTCGTGTTCGCAGGCCTCGTCGAAAACGTCTATGGGGCCGGCGTGCGCGCAAGGCTGCGCCGCGCCAGATGAGCGGCGCTTGCGCCTGAAGGTCCGTCATTCCCGCGGCGTCGCGCGATTACCGGTTATCCGTTCCCTGTGTGAACCAGTAGATCATCTTGCGCGCGAAGTTGAGCGGCGGGATGACTTTCTGGGCGCCGACGACGGAGCTGGGCGGACAACCTCCCTCCGAGCACTTCTGAATCGCGCTGATCAGAACCGTCTCTGTATTGCCTCCGACGACAACGGTTGCCAGCACCGGTGAAGGCGGCAACCCTCCACCCACGAAAGTTGCCGACTGGTCGCCTCCGCACGCGTCAGGCACGCCGATGACGCCCGAACCGCTGAAGAGATTGACGAAATAGCCGCGCGCCTCGCCAAGACTCGTGGTGCACGTGCCCGACGCGGGTGGAATCGGCCGATTGGTGCTGAACGTGACCATGCCGCCCGCGATGGCGGCGGACGTCACCGTCTGCTCTCCAGTGCCGTGCCGATTCAGCGTCACGAACCACCCCTTTTGCGTCGAATTGGGCAGGATCGATGTGCCGCCACACGTCGGATTGCCGGTGAAGTCGGCGAACGCCGTCGTGTCGTCGAGGTTCACCGCTGCGGCCTTGCTCGCGGGCGACACGCTGGTGTCGTCGAGATATACGTAGAAGCGATTGGTGACCGGCGTCAGGTAAGGATAGTGCGTCGCCATGGGATGCTCGCGGTCGCCCGAGCCGAGCGCGAGATAGACCTTGCCCTGGTTCGGCAGCAGACCCGGAGCATATTGAAACTTGCGTCCTGCGCCGCTCGTGTAGGCGACGGTGTGGATCACCCAACTGTCCTTCGCAACCGGGGTCTTGTTCGCATCCACGAAGTCGATGCGGTAGACGGTGCCGCCGGTGTCGACCGCATAGGCATAGTCGGGGTAGCCGTCGAAGTTGACGTCAGCAAAGGCGATATCGGCAATGACGCTGCGCTCGGTGTCGAAGGTGCGCAGCAAGTCGCCCGTGTCGGCGTTGATCACGTAGACGTGATTGCCTTTGGGGCTCGAGCACGACGGCGACGAGGTGTTCGCGTCTTCGCAGGCGTCGTAGCCGCCGCCGACGGCGATGATGGGCGTCGTCGTCGAATAGCCTTTGACGAAAGCGATAGTCGGTGTCGACCACGTTTGCCCGATGCCGCTCGTTCCGCTGCAGCTCGAGTCGCTGGTCAGGTTGGGACAACCCAGTTTCCATTTGAAGCTCGGCGATCCGGGTGTGGTCACATCCAGGCCGTAGATCATCCTTCCGCCGCGGCGCATGGTCGGATAGACCCAGACCTTGGAGTTGTCGGCGTTCTGGTAGATCCCCATCGAGCCGTCGAAGAGATAATCGCGCAGTTGCGAACCGGCCAGGGGCATCGTGCCATACGAGACCAGCGGGCTGTTGTCCATCAAGCGCTGCAGCGGTGAGTTTCCGCCGGACGTCGTGCGCCCGAGGAAGAACTCGTTGGCGACGAACGACCAGATTTCCTTGCCGCTGGCACCGTTCACCGCGCGCAGTGTTCCGTCGTTGGCACCGTAGAACGCAACCACGCCCGTCGACCCGCCGTAATCGATCGCCAGCGGACGGGAGTGAATAACGTCCCCGTGCAGCGATGGCCGGGTTTCGGTCAGATTGGCGTTACCGTTTTCGTCGTTCACGTCCTGGCCGAGCGTGAAGTTGACCACGTTCGCCGAGAGCCCTGAGGAGCCCGTCGTCAGTGCCGTCAGCGACGATCCGGAGAAGGTCTTCATGGTGCGATTGACCGCCCAGGTCGGCGTCATGTTGGTCGTCGGCGGATTGTTGCCCTTGCGCAGGACTTCGGCGACCGATCCCTTCTGCACTTGAGGTCCGTCTGGCGAATCCGACCATTTGCTCAAGGTCGTGGTCGTGCAACCGCCGGCAGACGTCGGATTGGTGGGCACGGTGGACCAGTAAGTGCTCGAATCCGTCGTCCAGAAGCTCGTCGCGCACTCGGTGATGAAGCCGGTTGTCGGATTCACCGCTGCGACGCCCGCCGAATCGGCAAGCGCGACACCGGTATTGGGGTCGAGGATGAGCTGGTATTGCTTCAAGTTGCCGAACCAGCGCGGCTTCAAGTCGGGATCAGGACGGAAAACGCCGATGAACACCTGATTGTCGTTCACGGTTCGATTGCCGGCGCTGATCGGCAGGCTTGCCGACGCAAACGTCGAATTGACGGACTGAATCTCCGCGAAAATGTTCAGGAGGTCGGTCTGGATCTGGCCCTGGTTCGAAGCCGGATAGTATTTTCCGCCGCCGACCCGCGCCATGCTCATGAGCAAACCCGTCTGATCGGCGCTCTGCTGGGCGTAGAAGGCGTCGATGGTATAGGTGGTGACATTCTGCGGACCGCTGGCAGAGTTCACGTCGGTCGTATAGAGAAAGCGCGTCCACTCATCCGCAGAGCGCGCCTTGTTGGCCGCAGGAACGGAATAGGTCGGCGGGATCGTCGGAGCGACGGTTATCCTGGTGTACTGACAGTCCACGCCCCATTGCGATTGGCCCCCGGTACAGGTGTTCGGGGTCAGCGATCGGCTGGTGTTGGCTACCGCCGTGGAGAAGGCATCGCAGGTGTTGCCCACTACCGAGGCACTGTTCTTCTTCGAGCACGCGCCGTAGCCGCCATCGTAGGTGATGGTCTGCGACGAGGTCACGAAGTTCGGCTCGGCGATTTCCGTCGTATCCCCGCCGACGCCGGAGAGAAACGAATAAAGGTCTGCATCCGGGAATCCATTGCCGATGAAGATGATCAAGTTACGGGTGCAACCGCCCTCCGCGGTGGGCGGTGGTCTGAAGACCGTGAGCGACCCATCGGTATAGCCGGCGGCGTCGGCGAAGCCGTTATAGGTTTGCTGCTGGTCGTAGCAGATCGGGCCGAAATGGGTCGCGTCCTGCGGCGTGCCGGCGACGTTGTCCGCGTAATGCGCGGGGCTGGTGAAACCGCCGAAATACTTGTAGGCGTCAAACAGCACGTCGCCATAGTTCATGCTGGAACTGGTTTTCTCCAGCGGATTGCTGAAGTCGTTGTAGACGGTGGTGAGCAGATTCTGGAAGCTGAGCTTGTTGGCGACCGTCATCGGCCGGATCGCATAGCGGATATAGCCGCCTCGGCGCCCGGGGCGTCCGTCTGCGAACATCATCAACCCGACGTTGACGTTCGCGTCGACGCCGGCGCTGCCGCCGAGGTTTCCGATCACGGTCCTTATCGCGAGCAGCTCGGCCTGGCCTTGCGTATTGCCGTCGGGCCAGTGTTGCGACTGCTGCGACCAGTTGGAGGTGTTGTCGAGGATGATCAGGACGTTGGGATTGCCGGCGACGCCGCCGGAGGAGCCCGCGAAAATATCCGTGTCATCAGCGGCAACGCGCCCCGGCATGATGGCGAGGGCCATGGCAAGGGCCCCGGCGAACGCCATCGAATATTGGATTTTGATTCGCGCTTTCATCGCAGCCTCTCGTGTTTTGCTGTTCATGGGCAGTAGGTCGCAACGACGTCGGTGGACACGCGCACGGCAACGCCTTCCGTGACGGCGATGGCGGTCTGGGTGGCGTTGTCGGTGGCTTGGGCGCGGACTTGCCACACGGTATCCGAGCACATGGACTTGGAGACTATCAACCCGTCGGGGCCGACGGTCGGGCTGAGAACGCAGGCCTGGTCGTTGGGGTCGTTCAGGTTCAGGTTGACCGAGGCGCTTTTGAACACCTGCGCCTTGACGCACGTTGGAGTCGGCTTAAGCTCCACCGTCACATCCGCATTGCCGTCGCCGTTGACGTCGACGCATTTGGTATTGGTGCCGGAGCACGGGTTCAAGTAGATCGCGGCGGGGCTCAGGAACAACCGCGTGGTGCTGATTGCATCGTCGATCGCCTCCTGCGCCACCGCGATCACCTGCTTGCGCCATTGCATGTTGCCGACGATCTGCAGGCTGCTCTTGCCGAGATTGAGCGTGGTGAGGGCGAGCATCGTAAGGACCATGAGCAGGATCAGCCCCATGATCATCACGACTCCGCGTTGCCGATTTCGAATCGTCGTCACGGCGTAATGCCTCGCTGCGCTGGATTCGTGAGCCGCACTTCGGCGACAAAGGCGTGGCGTTTGTAGCCCAGCGCAGCGCCACTGGGCGTGAAGGTGTTGACGCTGCCGTTGGCGTTGTGTCCCAGCGTGTACACCTTGGTGTCCGTGTATCCGGGCGTCGTCTGCACGTTGCGGGCAAGCAAGTTGAGTCGCGCTGCGACGACGTTTCGCCAGTTGCCGGCAACGCCCGCAGCACCGACACCGGTGTACCCATCGGGATCTGCCGTAAACACGTCGGGAGCGCCGTCGGGTACCGCGCTGGTGTCGATTCCGTACTCGAGCTGCAGGTTCTCGATGCCTTCGACCAGCGGAACGACGCTGAAACAGCTCACGCCAGGCACCAGGCAATTGGCGCCCGCGCCGAGGAGCTCAGCGCGCTTCAACGTCGGTATGCCGTCACCGGGGTTATCGTTGTTGGCGATGAAATATATGCGCGTCAAGTAGCGGCGCAGATCGGCCGCCGTCGCGCAATCCTTCTTGTGCTTGGTCAGCGTGCTCCCGCCGCTGGTCGTTACGTCCATCGCGTAGTAATCGGCGGGATTCGCGGAGTCGAGCTCGCTCGCGGAAGCGCAAAGCGAGGCCTGGAAATACGCGGTCCCGGCGGCGTAAGCGTCGCAGCCGGCGGCACCCACCACGCAGGTGCTGGTGCGCCGGATGACGACGACGTCGGTGCCTGCCTTGAGATCGGTGACGCTGCAATTGGCCAGAGTCGCAAGCGTTGCACCCGCTGGATTGTCGTAACCCTGCACGGCGAGCGGCATCGCCGCCTTGAGCGAAGCCACGTCGGTCGCGCAGGGATCGGGTTTCGCAGCCGGTGTTGCCAGCGGCCGAGGATCGAACTCCGCGTAGTAACCGGCGAGCTGCAGGTCCTCGCTCAAGAGCTGCATCGCATAGCGGCCGCTTTCGACCTGCTGGCTTGCCTGGTCGGTCGCCCTGCGAGCATTGCTGCTGCTGACAAACGCCATCGAGATGACGCCCATGACCAGCATGCCCAGCGCTGAGGCGACCATGAGCTCGACCAGCGAAAAGCCTGCATGACGTTCGACTCGACCGAGCGAACGGGTCGATGCGCGTGCCTTCGCGTTCAATGCGCAATTGCGCGGCGTCATGTCGCACCCGTTCATTTGCATAAGGGCAGCGCTATGGAGACCGGGATTGCCACGACCCGGCGGAGATTTTCGTTGCCGTAGAGTCCGGAGCCGCAGGCGATCGCCGAGGTAGCGGTGGCATTGAGCCCCTGCCAGACGGCGCTCACTCGATAAATGCCCGGCGTGCACACGCCGGCGGAAGCATCCGGAGCCTGAAGCTGATCGACGCATCCGCGAGCACCGGTCATCGCGCCTACGCCCGCGGATGCGCTCGTCTCTGCGACACCTTTGAGCGTGTTGCTCCATTCGCATTCGTCGCGGGCGGCGCCAAGCGTCTGTCCGCTGCAATCCGTTGGATCGCTGTGACCGGTGCCGAGCGCACCCGATGTCACGTAAGCCTGCAGACGCGACGCCATGCACTGACTGCGCTGCGTGATGGTTCCCCCCGCGCTGCACGCCGCGAAGGGACTGGCTCGCATGCGATCGGCCATGTCGGATACCAGCAGCGTCGCCTGTGCGCGCTGATAGGCCTCCACCTCGGCAACTTCCATCTTGCCCTGCATGCCGAGCAAGCCGAGGAGGCCGAAGGCGACGATCACGATCGTGATCAGCACCTCGAGCAGTGCGAAGCCGCTCTCCCTGAGGTTCATTCGATGGCTCATGTGCACGCTGTCGTGCGCACCAATGGACGGCCGCTCAAATCAACCGCGACCCAGCGCTGCACGACGCTCGATCCCTGCGTCGCGGTGATGGCGAAGCAAGGCGCAGCATTGCCTTGCACTCGGCCGGAGCTTTGATAGACGACCCCATTCGGGCCGGCGATGGCGATGCCGGTTGTCGTGGGATGATCCTCGATCAAGATGGTTTGGCCCACGTTGTTCGGATCCGGCACTGTGGTCTGCCAGCCCGCCTTCCAGCCGCCGCTCTTGGGCGCGAACGTCGCGTCCACGTTGCGTTTGATCGCTTCGCTGCGCGAGTCGATCAGACCGACCAACAGATCGGTCGCAACAGCGCCCGCGCGCTGACTGGCGATCAGTGATGAAAACGAGGGTGCCGCGATCATCGCCAGGATCCCGAAGATGGCCACCACCGTGAGCATTTCCACAATGGTGAAACCCTCCGAGCGGTGCCGCGAAGCAAATTCGCAACCTTGCTTCGCGGAGTGGCGGAATGGGACAGAACGTTTCATGCGCTTCTCCTCACCAAGCCCCGGTCGGCCCTTTGGCGCCGGTATTGTCGATTGTGAGCGACTGCCCCGCGAGATCTCCAGTTTGGGACCCCAGGGGTTGCGCACTCGCCGTAAACCCGGGCGGCGGTCCCGCGGCGGGTGTGATGGTGATCTTGTAGTAAGGGGCAACCGAACTCGGCGCCGTCAGACCGAGCGCGGCTTCCGTCGCGGCATAGCTGCGCTGATCGAGCAGGAACTGCTGTTGACGCTGCGCGATATCGCTCAAGTACGACTCGGCCGCTCCGCGATTGCTCTTGCGGACAGCGGACTGATACGACGGGACCGCGATCGTCGCGAGGATGCCGACGATCGCGACGACGATCAGTATCTCGATGAGGGAAAAGCCGCGAGAACTTTTCCGGTCTGTCGTTAAAAATGGCATCGCACAATCCTGTTCCGCTTAAGGTTCGCCGTGGTCACGATGTAAGGTACACATTGAAGTAAATCGTCTTGGCCAAGGTCCGACGTCGCTCTCAACGACGAATTTTAGGCAAGCAGTTACGGAGCAATTGCTATGCCGATGTGCACGACAGCAAATGAACTCCGGATGGACGGCGTCGCCCGCCGGATTCGCGTATTCAGCCGTCGGAGAAGTGGCGAAAAGCCTTAACGGGCACTGATTACGCCGTTTGACTATGGCAGGCCGGATGTGCCGCAATAGGTCGGCAATGCCAAATCGACACGTGCCTTTATGGGCGCATGCCGCCGTCTATGTTCGCTACAGCAGAACAGGTCCAATCAGGCAGGAGCGCCAGCGGGCATCCCTGTTTCTTTCCCGATTCGGACTCCCTGCTCTTACCGAAGCTTGTTCCGGTGACCGCTAACTGTAGCGTCCAGCCATCGACCGAGGAGATTCAGAGCAAGCCGTGTGCCACGCGGGAGCCGGCGTTGGCGGTCCATGGCACTGAATTGCGCAAGCTTGAGCCGGTGGCGAATCGGATGAGCGAATCGCTTCGAAGGTAGGTAATGCTGCCGCTCGAGCCTCGAACCTGGCGCAGGCTCGAGGCTGATCGCGGGGTGCGGGGCTTATTGCGAAGTCACTCCACTGCCCGTGCCTTGTCCGGGGCTGATGCTTGGGGAGGCGCCGGAAGGTGCCGTCGGCTCGGGAGCTTCTCCGGTCGTTGAGCCCGGCGAAGTTTGCTGCTCCATCTCGTTACTCTGGTCACTGCCTTGGCTCATGGAGCGGTCATAGTTTTCCTGCGCATCACGCAAACACGCGTCACGTTCTGCGCCGCTCTGCGCGTTGCAATTTTCCTGAGCCGCCTGGAAGTCCGCTTCGGCTTGGTCAGCCGCGCCTGGATTGGCCGACTTCGGTGTTGACAGTGTCGTTGCGTCCGGTGCCGTCGTGATGGCGCCCGGTGCCATGGGCGAGCTCGCATCCGCCGGCGAAGCGGACCCGGGGGTGGCGCCACTTCGCGCCGAAGATGATGTCCCAGGCGCGCTGTATTGAGCTTGCGCACCGACAGCGAGCGCACCCACTGCGGCCACACACGCGAGCCGTAATAACGAACGCTTCAGATTCATATCGAGTCCTTTCCTGTTTCAAAAGATTTCGCCGGCAAATACCCTCCTCGAGATCACCAGCATTAAGTGGACTCCGGCTCGCGTTGAAAGATTCCGCGAGCTCGCGATTGAGCAATGGCGCTCCCTGTTTTTGATCGATTCCTACATTCAAATCAGACACTCGCCGATACAAAACGTGTCGCGCTTGAACAACAATCGAGTCGATCTTTAGTCACCGTTTTCGTTGCGCGTGTCGTGCTCGAGTTCTGTGACCCGTCCCGTTTTCCCAGGAGGATCGATATGAAGACCTATTTAGCGGCATGCCTGGCAATCGCTGTGGCACTGCCATTCTCGGCGAGTGCCGAACAAGCCTTCACGGCGAGCGACGTCGACGTTTTCGCCGGTCCCAGCAGCGAATTTCCGCCGATTGCCCACCTTCCTCCGAATACTGCAGTGAGCGTCGCCGGTTGCTTGAGCGACTGGAGCTGGTGCGATGTTTCCTTCGCCAATGATCGTGGCTGGGTTTACGCCACTCAACTCGCCGTGCCGTTCCAGGGTTCACGCATCGCCATTATTGAGTACGGTCCGCGCATTCATCTGCCGGTCGTCACGTTTTCGCTGGCGACGTACTGGGATCAGCACTATCGTGCCCGGCCCTTCTACCGCGAACGCGAACAGTGGGTGAGCCGCGTGCATATTGAAGGGAACCGTGGTGGACGCGCGCCGGCAGGACATGAGGCAGGTTCGCGTCAGGCGACGCCATCCGCGGCACCACAGGAAAGGGAGCCGCAGCAGCGCCAGGGCCAGTTCGAGCAGGGCCGGCCCACGACGGCTGCACCCGCGGAACGTAACGCGGGCCCGAATCGTGAAACCGGCCGCTCGGCCGACATCGAACGGAGTCAGCCGCAAGCGCAACCGCAAGGTCAGCCGCAGCAACCGCAAGCTCAGCCACAAGCTCAACCGCAAGCTCAGCCACAAGCGCAACAGCGAGGTCAGCCGCAAGCGCAACCGCAAGCTCAACCGCAAGGCCAGCCTTCGGAAGCAGCACGGTCACGGCCCGAGCCGACCACGCAATCGCCTCCTCAGCGCGAGCCTCAAGATAGACAGCGCGAAACCATGCAGTCGCAAACGCAGGGCGGAGCGAAGGATATCCAAACGCAAGCCGCGCCGAACGAGCAGCGCGGTCAAAAGCCGTCAAGCAGCCCACCGGGCGCGAGAGCTGATGAGCATCAAGCGCAACAGCCTGCGAAGGCACAGGCCCGGCCACAAGGCACGCCCGCGCCTGAAGGCGAGCAGCGCAATGCCGAGAGCTCGAAGCGGGAACGTCAACCTGAGCCGGCGCAGCAATAGCGCTGTCCGGCCATGTGAGGCTTGGGCAGGCGTTGCGTGCGGAGCCTAGAGCTTGCCCGCGTAGTCCTTCTGCACCTGCTTGATGCGTTCGTGTGAGCCGAGGAACGCGTGCTTGGACATGTCGGCCGAGTATCGGCTCGCCGGCGGGCGCTTGCCCGCGGCCTCCGCTAAGGCGCGGATGTGATGCGGTCCTGCGCCGCAGCACACGCCGAGATAGCGAATGTTCAAGTCGAGCGCGGCGCGGCCGAATTGCGAGATCTCGAAGCGGTTGCAGACAAAAGGGTCGAGCGCCGTCGGAAACGGGCGGTTCCCCCACTCGCCATGCCAGTGTGGGTCGCGCAACGACTGGAATGACGGTTGTTCGGCTGTCGTTCGATACGGCACCGGCAACGCAGCCATGTGAATCTTCACTGCGGCGCGAATCTCCTTCAGAAGCGGCAGCATCGTCTCCGGTCCGCGAATGCAATTGAGACCGACGACGTCTGCGCCGGCATCGGCGAGACGCTTGCAAGCCTCGGCCGCGCTCCACTCTTCGCGAGTGACATCGGCCTGGTGCATGGCGAGCGTGATCACCGCGGTCCGATCCGCCGCCCTGATGACTTCGAGCGCAATTAGCGCCTCCTGTCCCCAGGAAAATGTCTCGCCGACAATGTAGTCGACGCCGGCATCGACCGCCCATTGCACCTGCTCTTCGAACATGGCGCGCACTGCCTTGCGTGACGCGGAGTCCGCGGGGTCGAATACATTGGTGTTGCAGACGTCACCCGCGAGCAGCGATCCGCTCTCCTGGGCAACGGTCTTCGCAATCTCCAGCGCCCGGCGATTGATCATCTCGAGATCGCCCTCCCGACCGATGACGCGCAACTTTTCCCGGTGGGCGTAGTAGGTCAGGGCCTCGACCACATCCGAGCCCGCGTGCACGAAGTCGCGGTGCAGCTGCATGACCGCCTCGGGATGGTCCAGCACCACTTCCGGTACGAAAGCGCCGGCCTGCAGGTAACCTCGGCGCTCCAATTCGAAGACGTAGCCCTCGGCACAGATCACGGGGCCTTTGTCGAGGCGTTGCAACAGGGATAGTCGTTGTGCGAAGGGAGCAGTCATGGGACTCACCACGAAACGGTCAGGGAGGACGAGGTGCAACTATCGCACGTTTTGAAGCTTGTCGAGCGTGGCAACCCGCCCGCCGATTGACCAACCCGGCCTCATTTGAAACACTCTCGCGCGGCAGCGCACTTCTGCCTTGAGCCTCGCGCCCGCTGTGCCAAGCCTCAGCGCGAAACGAACGAACGTGGAAACACTCTTCTTTATTCTGCACAACCTCCCCGCCATCGGCGAGCGCACCCTGGAGCACTTGTCGATTGTCAGCGTCGCTGTCGGGGTGGCGATCATCACCGGCGTGCCGCTGGGCATCGCCATCACCCAGAGCCGGCGTATCGCCGACACGGTGCTCTACCTGGGATCGATTGTGATGACGATTCCATCGATCGCGCTGTTCGGGATTCTCATTCCCATTTTGTCGAAGATCGGACAGGGGATCGGCTGGCTGCCGGCGGTCATCGCGGCCATGCTCTATGCACAGCTCCCGATCGTCCGCAACACCTACACCGCGATCCGCAACGTCGACCCGGCGCTGCGCTCCGCAGCGATCGGCATGGGAATGTCGGTATCGCAACGGCTGGCGCGCGTTGAAATTCCGATTGCGCTGCCGGTGATCATCGCCGGCGTTCGTGTGGCCGTCGTCATCAATATCGGCGTGACCGCAATTGCGGCGTACATCGGCGCCGGCGGGCTCGGTACCTTCATCAGCCGCGGCATCTCCCAATCCGATATTCGCCAGCTCATCACCGGCGCGCTGGCACTGGGCCTTCTCGCAATCGCCGCCGACTATTCGCTCGCGTGGCTGCAGCGCCGGCTCACGCCCAGGGGCGTGGCGGCGCGCGCCTCACCATGATCCGGCTCCAAGCGCTCACCAAGACCTACGCTACGCCGAAGGGCAGCGTCAGTGCGGTCGACCGCGTCAGTCTGGAGGTGCACGAAGGCGAGACATGCGTGTTGTTGGGTCCTTCGGGCTGCGGCAAGACGACGACGTTGCGAATGATCAACCGCCTCGTCGTGCCCACATCCGGCAAGATATTCTTGAACGGCCGCGATACCGACTCGGTGGATCCGGTCGAGCTGCGCCGCGGCATCGGTTACGTGATCCAGCAGATCGGCCTTTTCCCGAACATGACGGTGGCGGAGAACATCGGCGTCGTGCCGCGGCTCCTCGGGTGGGACGCCGTTCGGCGGCGGCGGCGCGCCGAGGAGTTGCTCTCGCTGCTCGCTTTACCTCCCGCCGATTTCGCCGACCGCTATCCCAACGAGCTCTCCGGTGGCCAGGCGCAACGCATTGGCGTCGCGCGGGCGCTCGCTGTGGATCCTCCCGTGCTGCTGATGGACGAACCCTTCGCCGCATTGGATCCCGTCAACCGCGAAGCGATCCAGGACGAATTCCTGCGGATGCAGCGGACGCTGCGCAAGACGATTCTGTTCGTGAGCCACGATATCGACGAAGCGGTCAAGATGGCGGATCGCATCGCAATATTTCATGCAGGACGCCTGGTGCAATTCGCGCCACCCGATGAACTGCTGGCGCACCCCGCCGACACCTTCGTCGCGGGCTTTGTCGGCAGCGACCGGACTTTAAAGCGTTTGCGGCTCATTCGCGTCCGTGAAGTGCTTGCGCCCGTTGGCGATCGGACATTCGCTATGAACGCGCCTCACGTTTCGCCGGATGACGATCTGCGCCGCGTTGCTGCGCTGTTTCTGGAGCACGGCAATGAGTCGCTCGTCTGCGTTGATTCATCGAGCCGCGTTCTCGGCGTGGTGACGCGCGAGGCGATCGCACAGCGTCTTGCGCTTCAGGATGCGCAATGACGGCGAGCAGCGTTCCGGCGCGCTCGCGTCTTCCGTATTGGGTGCTGCTGGCCATTGCGCTCGCCCTCACCTGGGGTCTCTACGCCAGCGGGCTCGCCGCCGACATCCTGCGCTATAAAAAGGACATCGCGTACCTCATCAGGCAGCATCTGATGCTGGTCGCGGTCTCCGGGTCCGCAGCCATTGTCTTCGGCATTGGCATCGGCATCTGGCTCTCGCGCCCGTGGTTGGCGCGATGGGCAGAAGCTGCGATCCAGGCGGTCAACATGCTTACGTCCATTCCGACGCTGGGCAAGCTCGCGCTGATGATGAGCTTTCTCGGCATCGGGCCACTGCCGGCAATCGTCGGGTTGTGGATCGCCACGCTGTTGCCGATCATTCGCAACACCTACGAAGGCATTCGAGTCGTGCCATCGCACTTGGTCGACGCGGCGCGCGGCATGGGCATGGGAGCGACGGCGATCCTTTGGCGCGT
>VBCY01000335.1 GCA_005882995.1 Betaproteobacteria bacterium | reverse complement strand
GGCCATCGGCTCGCAGTGGAAGCGCTGGCTCGCAGCGGAGCTCAACAACGTAACCTCGGTTGCTGCCGCGGGCTTTTCAATGCCGGCCAAGGGTGTTGCTTCATGGGCCGATACAAGGAAGGAGCGGGTTATCTTGCGGAGAGTCTTGAGATCGCGAGAGAGATCAAAAACGACGGAAGAGCCGCAGCTGCTCTGCAGTTGCTCGGCATGGCTTCCCTCGGGCAAGGCGATCTGGCTACAGCAAGGGGACACCTGGAAGAAGCACTATGTTTGGCGCGAGGAGTCGGCAACAAGCGTGAACTCGCCGCGGCGATCAACGCCCTCGCACAGCTACATCGCCTTGATGGAAATCTCGCTGAGGCAGAGCCGCTCTATGCTGACTCCCTCGAGTTGGCTCGCGACCTTGGAGATCGCGAAATCATTGCCATTGCACTGCTGAATCTCGCAATGGTGGCCATCAGTCGACAGGCGCACGATGACGCAAGAGCAATGTTGCTAGAAACGCTCGCCCTCGCAGAGGAGATCGGCTCCAAGCCCGCCGGGTTGAGTGCCTTGGAGGTTTCTGCGGCATTGGCGGTCTCGCGGGAGAATTGGGAGTGCGCGGGACGTTTGTCCGCCGCGGCCGACGTACAAAGGGCGCACACCGGTCTACACCGCGATCCGGCAGATGAGGTGTTTCTCGCGCCGCTGATTGCCAAGGCACAGGCCGGAGCTGGCGCCGACGTGTTTGTGGCGTCCAAGCTAGAAGGTCGCGCCCTTTCCTACCAAGAGGCCATCATACAGGCACGCATATGGCTGGAGAGCAAATAAATGCGGGGCGCAATTTCGGTGTAAGCCTTGCTCGGTCGAGCTTCATGTATCCCGCGGCAACATTAATCGTTGACCACCCATGGATCCAATGTCGTAACGGATTTCGGGCCGGTCACGTGGACGACGTACTTAAATACACCGAATTTGGAATTCATGTCTTTGCATCTGAACCTTTTGCCACCAGCTATTGCTTTGCAGTCCTGGAATTCATTGCTGTCATCTCCAAGCACCTGGATGTCAGTATCCCCATGTAATTCCGGGGTCCTGATTATTCCCAAGCGGGTTCCCCGGACCCGTGTTTGCGACAATAGGATCATAGTTCACCGATAGCGAACATATATTTTGATCGGCGGGGCAATCCAGTGTCACGGTGACTTCACATTTTTTCTTCGGATCCGTGCATGCAAGCAACGGCGGTATCGTAGGCTTTTCGGAAACCCGTACCACCTTGATCCCGAGAGGAATCAGCCCCAGTGTTGCGGCGCCACCCAGCACCGCTATTCCAACTACTGCTCCTACCAAAAGTGATATAGCTCTGCTCATCGGATCCCCTTAGACGCCTAGTTCATCATTTCGTCGATGCATCGAGTTAATCGTTAACAACCCACGGATCGTATGTAAGCGCCGGACACGTTGACGAAGCCGTAACGTTGACCGTGTACTTGTAGTCTTTGGCGAATGTATGTTTGTTGTTCAACATGAATTTGGTTGGCTGAGGCCTCCTCGGGCTTTGGAAGTCGCGCCGCTGAAGGCGTATCCCGGGGTCGTGATGTCCCAATGAATCTCGACATTGCGGTTGTCCCTCCCGACCTCGATCACCTCCGGGTCGACTGCGATCTTGCAGCCGTTGATTGTCACGGTGGCGTGACATTCGTGCGTAGTGCAGGGCGGCCCGAAGTGGGTTGGCGGCATGGAACCACAGCCAACGAGACCGACGACCACCAACGTTGTTGCGAACACGTTTCTGTTATTCATTGCGGTTCTCCCTGGTTCACGACCATTCTTCGGTTGGCTCGCCTGCGCTGACCGATCGGCGCAACGGGACACCCTTTGTGCAAGGACTAGTGGAGCCCCGTAGACCACGTTTATTGTGGGGAATAGCAGTGTAGATAACAACCCCCGGTGGAGCTCTGTTCGTCGACCTCCCGCATCAGAGCATTGCTTGCTGTGCGAGCGCGACGACCCGTTCGCTGCTAAGGAGTGCGTTGTGCCCGAGTCCGATAACAGGCACATTGTCCGCGCACGACAGCACCGCACTCGCTTGCGGGATCACCATGCTGTCGTGCCTCGACCAGATCGAGGTGGTGGGCACAGGCGGCAGGCGGCTTTCGTCGCGATTGAGCTCGGCAAGCCACCGGCTGCGAGGGCACATCTCGCCCAAGCAATGGCCTGGAAAGCTGAGCGCCAGAATGCTTCCGTGATGCGGCGTCCCGATGGTGATCAGTCTCGCGACGCGGTCGCCGCCGAATCGCCGCAGGTAGGCTCGAGAAACCAACCCGCCCATGCTGTGACCGATCAGCACAAGCTTTGAAGCACCGGTCTCAGCGCAAACGGCGTCGATCTTCTTCGCGAGCTGCTGTGCAAAACTTTCGATGCCTGCGAGCGGGGGCCCGTAGTTGACGGTATAGACCGGACCGATACCGAGTCGCTCCAGGCGACGCTTGAACCAGAACCAGATCCCGTCGTTAATGAGAACGCCATGGACAAGAATGACTGGCCGCTGCGCGGGCGCCGGCGCCGGGTCTCGCATGATCAACGCGTGCAACGCCAGAAACGGCCATGAAGCGGCGAGCGTAAGCATTTCGCCGATGTAGAGCCGGACGCTCCCGGCGATTCCCAGCCGCGCTTGCGGGGGCCGCGGCGTTCGCCAGATCCACGCAACGGCGAACCATAGGGCCGTCAGGACGACCGCAGGCGTGACATAAGCGAGCGGCGCGCCGGCGATGAACCAGCCCGCCGAAACGCCATGCGCGACCCAGTACGCCGCCCAGCGAACGTAAGCCCAGGCGCCCGCAACCAGGAGACCGAGTAGTAACAGCGCCGTCATTGGGGCGCCATCATAGCCTGCCGCAGCCGGGAACTCCGCAGTACGAGTCGACCGATGCAACAGGTGTAAACGCAGGACCGCTTAGCGCAGCGACTCGTCCGCTTCCGTGCGCCGCCCTTTCAATGCCGCAAGCGCGTCGCCAAGCGCGGGCATCAGCGCGACGCCTGGGAGCGATTTACGTAGACGCCGAGTCATCTCACCGCCGGCCCAAAGAGCCACCGTGCCGGGAAGGTGTCGTCTGAGCGCAGCGAGACCTTCTCCCGCTTGTCTCAGCGGAAAGGCTTCGGAGAATGAGAGCGCCACGACGTTAACCTTGTGTGCGAGGGCTGCTTTGTGAATGTCGTCGATTGGCGTCTGAGTCCCCAGCGAAATGCACTGGGCCCCTTCCGGAACCAGCAGCGCCTCGACCATGAGCAAGCCGAGCCCGTGATGCTCCCCCGGAAACGTGGTCAGCAGTACCTTCGGCACGCCGGGTTGCCGCGGAAAAGCGTTGATCGCGGTGCGCAGTGCGACCTGAAGTTGCTCCGCGTACAGGTGCTCCTCGAACACCTGCAGGTCGCCACGCATCCATGCGTCGCCGACTGCGCGGTTAAGCGGAGCCACGGTCTCTGTGACAAACCTCTGCACACCCTGGCGCATGAGCGCGTTGGCCAGCGCATGTTGCAAGCCGGTCGCGTTGTGGCTCGTAAGCAAGGTGAGCATATCGCGCTCGAGCGCCGGAGTCGTCGCTTCGCGCCGCGGTCCCGAGCGGCTCTCCGCGAGGTTGTTGAGCTCCGTGAGCGAGCGCTGCATGAGTTTCCCCGGGCGCATACCGGTATCCATCAGCCGCTTGATGATCCGCAACTTTGCGACCTGATCCAGCGGATACTGGCGCTCGGCGTTGTCGTCCCGGCCCGGTTCTGGAAAACCGTAGCGGCGCTCCCACATGCGCAGGACGTCTTTGGACAGGCCTGTTTCGCGCTCCACTGCGCTGATGTTGAGAGCGAAGCCGGAAGCTTGCATGATGTCCAGGACAATCAATTGATAGAGGGCCAAACGGCGGATACGCTAACACCTGCTGCCCTCGTTGTCTACGACAATACCGGCTGCGCCCGGCTACTGGGACGCGATCATCGGCTCGGGCAAAGCGATCGATACCGACAAGTATTTTGTGATCAGCAGCGACAATCTGGTGAATCTCAACGCCAAGGACCCGAACGTCACGACCACGGGGCCTGCGACGGTCAACCCCGACACCGGCAAAGCCGAATCATTGTGTCAATACCAGGGCAAGGTGCTGCTCATCGTCAACACGGCCAGCTACTGTGGTTACACCCATCAATACGAGGGGCTGGAAGCGCTGTATCACAAGTACAAGGACCGCGGTCTGGTCGTGTTGGGTTTTCCAACCAACGATTTCGGCGAGCAAGAACCGGGCACCAACCAGGAAATTGCGGAGTTCTGTCGGCTGACCTATGGCGTTGAGTTTCCCATGTTCGAGAAATCGAGCATCAAGAGCATCAAGGCCAATCCGCTCTTCGGGGAACTCATTTCGCGCACTGGCCAAGCGCCGCAGTGGAATTTTCACAAGTATCTCGTCGACCGCGATGGCAATC
>VBCY01000334.1 GCA_005882995.1 Betaproteobacteria bacterium | reverse complement strand
GCGCCGCGACCTTGCTGGTGCTGACAACGGTGGTGCAGATCTTCGACAATTTTCGCTATCACCGCACCTTCATCGCTGGCTGTCACGATGTCGCGCTGGAATTTGCCGCCAATATCGGCAAATGGCAGCTCAAGGGCATCGATCTCATCACCTTCAATGAATCCGGCGAAATGGTCGAATTCGAGGTCATGATCCGCCCCATCAAGGCGCTGGCGGCGCTCGGTGAGGAAATGGGGAACCGGATCGGCCCGCAACTCAGCCGGCTAAAGCAGGCCGCCGCCGCTCCGCGCTGATTGCCGCTTTTGACGACACCGCAGGCCGGTCCGACGCTTGCGCGCGAGGGGGCCTTGTGGCAAGGATCGGCCGCCTTGTAGCGGCCTTTTTGGCCGAGTCCGGTATCCGGGGCACGCTGCCGTAGCTCAGTGGTAGAGCACTCCATTGGTAATGGAGAGGTCGACAGTTCAATCCTGTCTGGCAGCACCATTCATCACATTGATAACACTGGGATTCGCTTGATCGATCTCTAAAATCTCGTTGATGCGGATGCTCAAAGGAACCACCGAGTAACCACGCGACGTTTATGACACCGTGCTGGGTCCGCAAATCCTCGGATAAAGTTGGATCATCCAAGGGTTCGGGCGATCCGCAACGGATGATCGAGAGCAGCTCTTGATCCGTCAGGCCGACCAACGAGCACCGCAGGGACGCCTCAAAGCACTTGCTGCTGCACAAAAGAGTGGGTGACACGCGCGCGGAGAACAGCAAAATTCCTCTATGGTCGGTCCGAACGTCGGGCGAGCGACAGGGGTCGATCGCGACACAATCATGCTGCGACAGATAGCCTTTGGAAGCACAGTCAGTCTCGCCAATATTGCCGTTCACGCAATGGCGATGATCGTGGTTATCCGCGCGGCGCGAAGCACCGCAGCGAAGTGGCTATCGTTCCCTACGTTGAGACTAGGCACGGTAATGATCGCGACGGTCGCAGTGCTAATGGCTGCTCATCTGTGCGAAATCGCGATCTGGTCGCTGGCTTACGTTTTCGTTGAGGCAACGCCAGAAGGCGCAGAAGGGTTGTACTTCGCTTTCGTCAACTTCACGACACTAGGATACGGAGATATCGTTCCCGTTCCGCGCTGGCGTTTGCTCGGACCAATGACTGCGATGAACGGCGTGCTGTTGTTCGGTTGGTCGACAGCAGTGATTTTCGAGGTCCTCAGCAGAACGCTTCTGAGCGCGCCCAAATAGTTGAGCGAGTTCTGTCCGGGACATCCGCACGAACGGTCTTGAAAGCTTATCGATGCTGCATGCTAGGTCCCCGGTGGCAGCATGTAGAGCGTCATGGCGAAGATAGCGTAGATAAATACAAGCAAAGCGCCAATGAACCATGCCGAGCGTCCGCTGTTTGTGATGAAGGAGGCCGTGACTGCGGAAATCATCATCATGGTCACTGCACCCGGCCAGAACTGCAAATCCATCGGTTTGGGACCGATGAAGTAGCTCAGAAGCACGAGCACTGGGGCAACGAACAGGGCGATTTGGGAGGCGCTTCCGAGCGCTATGCTGACACTCATATCGAGGCGGTTCTTGCGCGCGGCAGAAAACGCCACGGCCATTTCGGCCGCAGCGCCTACGAGCGCGACGATGATGAACCCGACGAAAGCCGGGCTTAGTCCTAACGTCTCTCCTGCCTTTTGCACCGATCCAACGAATATCTCGCTCACCAGCGTCACCAACACCGTGACAACAATGAGTGTGCCAACCGCCAGTCCGATCGGCCAAGACATCCCGTCCACCGCGCTGTGACCCTTGCTCACAAATAATTCCTTGTGTGTGTTCAGTGAGAACAACAAGCCCAACCCGTATGCAGCGATGAGCAATATGGCGAGACCGGCGCTGAGTTTCTGCGCCGTTACCCCGCCGCGCGCCAAATCGAGGTCAGCGACCGCTGCCGGCGCGAGCAGGGCGACCGTGGCCATCAACAGCAACGCTGAATACAACCTTCCGCCGGCGCGATTGTATTCCTGAACGTGGTGCCGGAGACCGCCGAGCAGAAAAGACGCTCCCAGCATGAAAAGCGAATTGGTAACGATAGCGCCAGCGATCGACGCTTTCACGAGCATGTACTCTCCGGCGTGAAGCGCGGCTAGGGCGATGATTAGCTCTGTCAGATTTCCCAACGTCGCGTTGAGCAACCCGCCTATCGCGTCACCCGTCTTTTCAGCGACGCTTTCGGTTGCGTGACTAAGAAGAGCGGCAAGCGGCACGATAGCCAGGACAGCGAGCACGAAGAGGACTGTGTGAGCTGACGGTGCGATCCGTTCGACCGCCAGCACAAGCGGCACGAAGATCAGCATCCAGAGCAGCGGGCTG
>VBCY01000333.1 GCA_005882995.1 Betaproteobacteria bacterium | reverse complement strand
CTCTGCCCGCGCGCAACGCGCCGGCAGGCGATAAGCCACGCCATGGCATGTCCCGCCGCGATCGAGTCCCAGGACGAGCCCCGGCAGCGTCGTCGTTCCTCGCGACGCGAGCGACCATAGGCAGAAACGACGGTGATAGCCACGCACGGTCGCGGGGCGCGCCTCAGCGAAGGGAAACAGCGGATTCCACAACAACGAACCGTAGGCGAACACCCACCAACCCGCTTCTGGCGGTCGACGCGACAATGTTTGGCGCAACGATTCGGCGAGTTGCTCGTCGGTCAGCGCCAGCATCGGATCGACGGCCGCGATGTACAGCGCTCTCATGCGGCCTTCCTCGAGATCGCGGCGCGATAGCGTCATTGCGGTCTAGTCGAGGTCGATCTCGCGCACGACCTTTTGCAGCTCGACTTTTCCGTGTCGCCGCTTGGCAGCAGTGGTCTTACCATGCGCGCCGCCCTTGCGTAGCAGCGGCGAGCGTGCAACCGGATTACGCGGCTTGCGCGGCGGACGCTGTTTGGCTCTTTTCAACGCAATCTCGCCAAGAGTCAGGAAGCTAGGATTTCCTGGTCGACTTGCAGACCCGGATGATGGCAGACATCACACAAGCCCTTCGAAGGGTAGCTTCTTCTCGCACCATCGGGCGATCGCGAGCAGACGCTCGTCGCGGCCCTGCGGCGCAGAGATCTGCAACCCCAGCGGGAGTCCGTTAGGCGCCAACGCCACCGGCAGCGTGACGGCCGGGAAACCCGCCAGCGACCAAAGCGTGCAGCAGGCTGCATCGCCTGTTTGCCTGAGGTCCCCCGGCGCAGCGGCCGGAGCCGGCGGGGTCATGATGGCGTCGAATGGCGCCATCCATTCACTCAACACCGCAATGATCTCCAAACGCCGGGACAGTGCCCCGGCGTAGGCCGTGGCATCGATGCCGCGTCCCTCGTCAAGCGCCGAATTGAGCTTCGTCGACATACGCGCGCGCTCTCGCTGCTGTAACTCACCCAGCTGATCGGCGCCCTCGCGCAGCATGATCCGGCGGTGAACGAGATGCGCCTCGCGGCAACGCTCAGGAAGGCTGATCGCCATGATGATTGCGCCGGAGGCGCGGAGCGTGTCGACCGCGGCATCGATGGCAGCACGCTGTTCGCTGCTGGTCGCCACCCATGGGAAATCGGCAAGCAAGCCGAGACGCGGCAGGCGATCCAGCCCGGCGATCGTCGCAGCGATAGCTTTATCGCCAGCGAGAGCGCTCGCCAGTACCGCGCAATCGTCCACGTTTCGCGCAAAGACTCCCAAAGTATCCAGCGACGGGCTGAACAGCTTGACCCCGCCGAAGGGCAACGCATCCAGGCTCGGCTTGAATCCGACCACTCCGCAGTATGCTGCGGGCCGGATGATGGAACCGTTGGTCTGGGTGCCAATTGCAGCAGGAACCTGTCCCAACGCAACAGCCGCAGCAGATCCCGAAGATGATCCGCCCGGCGTATGCGCGGCGTTCCAGGGGTTCCTCGTCTTTCCCGGTTGCATGAATGCGAATTCAGTGGTGACTGTCTTGCCCATCACCAGGCCACCGGCGCGCTTGAGACGCAGCACGCATTCAGCATCGTAAATTGCATTCGCGCCGGCGTAGATGGGCGAACCCATCTGCGTGGGCTCTCCTGCGGTCGCCACGATGTCCTTGACACCGATCGGGACACCATCGATAGGCCCCGGACGCAGTTGAGCCTCGCGCTTCGCGTCCGCAGCGCGGGCTTGCGCGAGCGCGTGCTCCGCATCGAGATGCGCCCAGGCTTGGACGTTGGCGTCGGTCGCGGCGATGCGCTCGAGCAAGGCTCGCACGTAATCTTCGCTGCGCAGGGAGCGATCGCGAATCGCAGCCCGCGCGTCGCCAAGCGTTAACCGATAGAGCGGCTCGCTCATGGCTCGATACCTAACAAAGGCGCTGCCTCGCTCGCTTTGGATTTTGCAGTTGTCTGTGGCAGAAACAGCGCTTGCAGATCGTTGAGGAAGCGTCGACCCAGCAGCGTCGGCTTGATATGCAGATGATCGCGCTCGATGAGCCCGCGACGTTCGGCGTGGTCGAGCTCGAGCTGCACCAGCGTCAACGGAAACCCGGTGCGCTCAACAAACAGTGACGCCGGCACCCCGTCTGTCAAGCGCAGCGCATTGAGCATGAACTCGAAGCCGACTTCAGCGCGACTGACGTCGTGTTCCTCCGCAATCGGAGCGCCGCGCATTGCCTCGCTCATGTACTGTCGCGGCTGCCGGTAGCGTACCTGTCGGACAATCCGATCGGGAAACGAGAGCTTGGAGTGCGCACCGGCGCCGATGCCGAGATAATCGCCGAAGCGCCAGTAGTTGAGATTATGACGACATTCCGATCCGGCTCGAGCATACGCCGACGTCTCATAATGGAGATAGCCGGCGTCGGAGAGTGCATCGTCGATTGCATCTTCCATGTCAGCCGCAGCATCGACATCGGGAAGAGCCGGTCGATGCCGATAGAACAGCGTATTGGGCTCGATCGTCAAATGGTAGAACGAAAGGTGCGGCGGCGAGAATGCGAGCGCAGCCGCAACGTCGGCGCGGACCTCGGTCAAGCCCTGTCCGGGAAGCGCGTACATGAGATCGAAGTTCACATTGGCGAAGATCGCGAGCGCGGCCTCCGCGGCGGCGCGCGCTTCGCCATCGTCGTGGACTCGTCCCAGCGCCGTGAGAAAGCGCGGATCGAAGCTCTGCACGCCGAGCGACAGGCGATTCACACCCGCTGCCCTGAAGCCCGCGAACCGCGACCGTTCAAAGGTGCCTGGATTCGCCTCGAGCGTGATTTCCGCGTCAGGCGACAGCGGCAGACGCGCCCGTATCGCGGAGAGGATGCGGTCGATGGCCTCGGGCGAGAAAAGGCTGGGCGTCCCGCCTCCGAAAAAAACAGATGCCGGGCGGCGGCCCCATACGGACGGCAGCGCAGAGTCCAGATCCGCGATCAGTGCGTCAACATATTTCGCTTCTGGCACATCGTCACGGCTCTCATGCGAGTTGAAATCGCAATACGGGCACTTTTTGAGACACCACGGGATGTGCACGTAGAGTGCGAATGGCGGCGGCGCAACGAAGCGCGGCGCAAAGAGCGCTGACTGGACCGGCACGCTCATGGTTCATCTCGCAATCGCGCAACCAGCGCTCGCAGCGCCTGTCCCCGGTGCGAAAGCTCGTTCTTGGTGTCGAGTGGCAATTCGGCGCCCGTCAAGCCTGTCGTCACATCGAGAAAATGCGGGTCATAACCGAAACCACCACTGCCTCGGGGCGTGTCTATGATCGTCCCGTGCCACCGACCCTCGGCCAGGATCGGCTCGGGATCGTCGCGGCTGCGCAGCAACACCAGCATGCAATAGTAGTGCGCGCGCCGATCCGAGACGCCGGCAAGATCGGCGATGAGCCTTGCGTTGTTGCGCGCATCCGACTTCGGTTCCCCGGCGTAACGCGCCGACTGGACCCCAGGCGCGCCGCCAAGCGCGTCGACGCAGATGCCCGAATCGTCCGCGAGCGCCGGCAAGCTAGTCACAGCGCTCGCCTGGCGGGCCTTGGCCAGGGCGTTTTCGATGAATGTCGCATGGGGCTCGTCGGCTTCGGCAATGCAAAGATCCGCTTGGCCGATCAGATCGATGCCCAGAGGTGAAAGCAGACGGCGAAATTCGCGCAGCTTTCCCGGGTTAGCGGAGGCGAGGACTAAACGAGAGGGCGCACTCATCCACGTCCATCATGGTTCACTGCTCGAGCGCTCTCTTCTGCCCGGCAATGAGCTCGCGAATGCCGCCCTCGGCGAGCGCAATGAGTCGATCCATTTCGCCTCGCATCAGAGGCGCCCGCTCAGCCGTGGCTTGAATTTCGACGAAGCCGCCGCTCCCGGTCATCACGACGTTCATGTCGGTATCGCACCCGGAATCCTCGGCGTAGTCGAGATCGAGCAGTACCCTGTTTCCAATGACACCCACCGAAACGGCAGCAACGAAATCCTTGAGCGGCTCGCCGGAGACGAGACCCAGGGACTTGCACCAGGCCACCGCATCGTGCAATGCCACGCAAGCGCCGGTAATGGACGCGCAGCGCGTCCCCCCGTCGGCCTGGATCACATCGCAGTCGAGTCGGATCGTGCGCTCACCGAGCGCGGCCAGGTCGGCGATGGCGCGCATGCTGCGACCGATCAAGCGTTGGATCTCCTGTGTACGTCCCGACTGCCGGCCATCGGCGGCCTCACGTCGCATGCGCGTGTTGGTGGCGCGCGGCAACATGCCATATTCGGCGGTAATCCAGCCCTGTCCCTTTCCCTTGAGAAATGGCGGCACGCCTTCCTCCACCGACGCAGTGCAAATGACGCGCGTGTCACCGCACTCGATCAGCACCGAACCCTCGGCATGCCGGTTGCAGTTGCGCGTGATAGCAAGTGAGCGCAATTGATCGGCTCGTCGGCCGCTGCGACGCAGGGTCATCGCGATTTCCTGTGAAAGACAATGACGATTATAGCGGTCAGCGATTATGGCAAGCAGGTGTGCCGCCGACCGGCGACATCAAAGTGTGTGCCGCAATCGCCACCACGCCGCCGTCGCTGCGAGCCCGTCGTCAATGGTTGCGGGCGCTACCCAGTGCGCAAGCTCACAGAAGCGACTCGCGTCGATCTCCAGCGAACCAAGGAGACGCGATGCCGCACGCCGCCGCCCCGCGACCAGGGCGCCGACCCGCAGCAACAACCGCGGCGCAGGATAAAGGCGCGCGGGTACATCGAGTGCACGGGCGATGCGGCGGATCAATTCCGGCGTCGATACGCTCTTTGCGTCAGCGATCGGCAAAGTCTCGTTGGGAAGCCAGGGCGCGCTCATGGCTGCCTCGATCGCCGCAACAGCGTTTCCGACATAGAGCAAGCTGCGCCGATTCGCGACTCCCGCGAACGGCAGCCTGCGGCGGGCGGCAACTGCGTCCATCAGTGCCAGGAAGTTGCCTTTGACGCCGGGCCCATAGGTGAGCGGCAGACGCAGCACGACGCCTTCGATGCCCGCGGCATGGCAGATCTGCCACAGCACCTTTTCCGCTTCCGCTTTGCTACGCGCATAGTCGTCGCGAGGATGCGCCGGATCACCGGCGCGAAAGGGGCGGCCGCGAGGCGTTGTCTCGCCGTACACCTTGATGGTGCTGGCGAACACCACGCGCCGAACGCCCGCACGCGCTGCCGCATCAACGAGACGTCGTGTGACGTGTACATTGGCGACGACATACGGCGTGGCGTCGCCTGCGTACCCATTCAGAACGTGCGCGCGACCTGCAAGGTGCACGATCACGTCGACTCCCTCGAGCGCCTCCGACCAATCGGCGGCGGCAAAGTCGCCCATCGCAAGGCTGCCCGGCTGCGTCTCGTCCTGCGGCGAGATAGCGCGCATCGCCGCGACGTGAGGGATGCTGCTCGCGGTCAGACGCCGGCGCAGCGCGCGACCGATAAAGCCACTTGCGCCGGTGATCAATACCTTTCGAGGCCGAACGATGCTCACCAAACGTTCCACCCGTGCTTGTTGAAGAAACGCAGTGCACTGCGGGTGAAATACGTGACGTGACGCAATCCCTTGCCCGCCGCCCGACCCCCATGGTGCACGACGCGCATGTCCGGCAGATACGCGGTTTGCGTGACGCGGTTCAAGCGCACGCTCCAGTCGAAATCTTCGAAATACAGGAAAAACCGCGGATCGAAGCCGCCGGTGACCTCGATGGCTTTGCGGCGCACCAACATAAAGGAGCCACTCATCACCGGTACCGGGGATACGACGCCGTCTCCGACGACGTCACGCATTTCATAGCGATCGAGCCGCCTCCTGAAGAGCCCGTGAACCAGACTCGGGGCGAAGCCGCGCAGCGCGAGATCGGTGAGCGATGGGTAGCGCTTGCACAGGTATTCGCGCTTGCCGTCGGGCCGGAAAACGGCAGGCACGACGACGCCGACTTGAGCGTGCTCCGCCAGATAGCGCAATCCGACCGCCAATGCATCCCCGGCGAGCTCGATGTCGGGATTGAGCACCAGGTGATAGTGCGTGTTACCACCGTGCATGACCAGGTTATGCGCTGCGCCGTAGCCGATATTCGCATGGCCGTGAAGGTAGTTCATGGTCACTGCGGAACTTTCGAAGTGAGCGGCGCCGAGCTTTACGACCGCTTCCGCGGTCGCGCGTTCACCGGTGTTATCGACGAGCACCAGGTTTACGGCTCGCAGCAGCTCATCCTGGGTGGCCATGGCGATCGCCTGAGAAAGCTTGCGCAATGTCGCATCGAGCAACGCAAGATTCGGGCGATACGTGACGATGCTGATCGTCAGCGTTGGAGCGGACACGTTCAAGGGGCTCTAGTGTAGTGGTCGTGGGCGCTGCCAAATACCCGATTGCCATGCCTCCTGCGATGTGACGGCAGGTGCTTCAAGGTAGCTCACCCCAGGTCGTGCGCAAAATGCCCGCCAAATCGCGACGCGTCTCGATTTCCCCAAAGCCCACCCTTCGCAATAGATCCTGCACAATCCCAGCCTGATCATGGCCGTGCTCGATGGCGAGCCATCCCCCCGACTTCAGATGGCCGTTCGCATCAGCAACGATGCGACGAATCGAGTCGAGTCCGTCGAGGCCGCCCTTCAGGGCCAAAGCGGGTTCGAAGCGCAGGTCGCCCTGGGCGAGATGCGGGTCAGAATCGGCGACGTAGGGCGGATTGGCAGCGATCAACTCGAAGGCGATCGGCGGAACCCTGTCGAACCAGTTCGATTCGATGAACTCGATGTTGGCGATACCCAATCGTGCGGCGTTGCGCCGGGCAAGCGCGACGGCAGACAGCGATACGTCGACGCCGATCACCCTTGCCGAAGGGCGCAGGTGCGCGATGGCCAATGCGACCGCGCCCGAGACGCTGCCAAGATCGAGCAGCCGCGCTGCTTGCTCTTCGCTGACGCGGGCGAGGGCAAAGTCGACCAGGATCTCGCTTTCCGGTCGCGGGATCAGCACCTCCGGCGTTATTTCGAGGTCCAGACCGTAAAATTCGCGCCGTCCCGTGAGATAGGCGATCGGCACTCCGTCGCGTCGCCTTCGTGCGAGAGCCTCGAAGCTGCGCGCATCGTCGACGTTGAGCGCCGCTTCCGTATGCGCGGCGAGCCATGCCCGGTCCTTTGTCAACACATGGGCGAGCAAAACACGCGCTTCGAGTGGAATGAGACCTGAGCGCGCTAGGGCTTGCCGTACCGTAATGTTCTTCGCCAAACGCTCGCTTTCCTTGCCGCCGCTCATGGGGATGCGCATAATGTCCGGCGCTTGTCATCAACAGTCAACGCCGACTGCGTACGAATCGGCGGATGCATCACACGGGAGGAAGCATGTCGTCTCGACGCGATTTCCTGAAAGCGACCGGGGGACTTGTCCTTGCCAGCGGAGGGTCCTGGATGGCGAGTCACGCCCACGGGGCCGACGCGACCATGGGTCCGGCTGAGCTGCCCGAGGGGACGCTCTCCTCTTCCATACTCGAAGCCCTGCCCGGCAAGGTCCCGTTGATCAAGAAGAGCTGGCGGCCACCGAACTACGAGACGCCGATCTCGTATTTCAACGAAGAGTTCACGCCCAACAACGCCTTCTATGTTCGCTATCACCTCTCCAACATCCCTGAAGTCGCTGCCGCAAGCTGGCGACTCAAGATCGGAGGCGAGGCGGTCGCAACACCGCTGGAGCTCACGCTCGACAATCTCAAGACCAATTACGAACAGGTCGAGATCGCAGCGGTGAATCAGTGCTCGGGCAACCGACGCGGCATGTTCTTGCCGCATGTATCCGGCGTCGAGTGGGGTTTGGGCGCCATGGGCAACGCCAAATGGAAAGGCGCCCGGCTCAAGGATGTGCTCAACAAAGCAGGGCTGAAGAAGGAGGCGCTGGAAATCGTGTTCGATGGCGCCGACTCCGGCACCTTTCCAGCGACGCCGGATTTCGTCAAATCGATTCCGGTGTGGAAAGCGCTGGACGAGAACACGCTCATCGCCTGGCAGATGAATGGCGATGCGTTGCCTCATTGGAACGGCTTCCCCGCGCGCATCGTCGTGCCTGGCTGGACGGGGACCTACTGGATGAAACACGTGACCTCGATCAACGCCGTGACCAAGGCCTTCGACGGCTTCTGGGTGAAGTCGGCGTACCGCATTCCTCGCGGCAAGTTTCCGATCGTCGACCGTTTCATCAGCCAGGAGACCGACGTCAATACGCCGATCACCGAAATCGTCGTCAACTCGCTGATCACCAATATCGTCAACGGCCAGAAGGTCGGCGTCGGGCAGCCCTTCGAGATCAAGGGCATTGCATGGGACGGCGGCTACGGAATCGCTCGCGTTGAGGTCTCGACCGACGGAGGCCAATGGTGGCGAGCCGCGACGCTTGGTCAGGATTACGGCCGCTTCTCCTTCCGACAGTGGACGTTCATCGCGAATCCAACCGAGCGCGGCACGATGACCGTGATGGCCAAGGCGACCAACCGCGCGGGAGCCACGCAAACCTTTGAACTGATCGCCAATCCGGCCGGATATCACCACAATGTCGTGCAGCGCGTGAGCTTGAGCGTTGCCTGAAGGAGATGCCGATGAGATTGCTCCTGCTGTTGACCTCGCTCATGCTGGGCGCGGGCGTTGTCATCGCCGCCGAGCAACGCGTGGTCCTCAAAGAAGGGCCTGGGCGCGACAAGGTCGAGGCCAACTGCACCGCCTGCCACAGTCTCGACTACATCGTCGGCAACTCGCCATTCATGAGCCGGCAGGTGTGGGATGCCGAAGTCACCAAGATGATCAAGGTATTCGGGGCTCCGATCTCGGAGGGTGACGCCAAAGAGATCGCCGATTATCTGACCAAGAACTACGGTCCGCTCTAAAGCAGGAGCAGGCAGCTCCTTGCTCCGCAAGACATCGATTTAGCAACGCCCGGCGCCCTTGGGCAGCTTGTCGACCACAAGTTGCTCAAATCCTGCTTACAGTTCAAAGCCTTAATTCTCCCGAAACGCTTGTCAAGTACTTGGCTTTGAGGGAGACTTTGCATCCTCATCGCTCGCCGCGCATCTTCGCATGTCATCGCGCTTTGAGGCGGCTGTTCGATACAGCGTTCTAATCTTTTTCAGGGGGACCTATGCGACGTGCAGTAGTGTGGAGTCTCTGGACGCTATGGCTGGCCGGCGGAACCGCGATGGCCGACTTGAAAGTCATGGTCGCCGTTGATCCGTCCGATCGCGAAACCATGCTGATCAGCCTGCTCGATATGCGTTCCAACCTTAGCAAGGTAACCGGGCAGCCGGTGAGCGCGATCAAGTCCCAGGACCTGGGTGACGTCATGCGCTCGACGCGGACCGGAGAATACGATGTGTATATTGCTCCGGCGCATGTTGCTGCCTCAGCGCTCGCCCATGGCTATGAGCTCGTGGGCTCGACAGATCGGGACGAGGTGTATCAGCTCGTCGCAAGGCTCGGCACCAAGGCGCCCGCCGATCTCAAAGGCGGCAAGATCTACCTGACGCAGCAGGATTCCGTCGGCGCCTATGTGGCACGCGGAATACTCAACGAGTCCGGGCAATCGCTCAAGATGTTCCAGCAGGTGTTTTATCGCAGCACCACCGGCGCCGGGCTTTTCGCCATCGACACCGGGCTGGTCGACGCGACAGTTGCCAAGCGGGGCGACGTCGAGGGGTGGATGCATAAGAATGGAGACAAAGGAACCGTCCTGCTCTCGTCGCATGCCGTACCGGGTGGCATGTCGGTAGTCGTCAAAAAGACGCTGCCCGAAGCAACGCGCGTCAAGCTGGAAGGATGGTTCGGAAGTTCCGCGGGGACGATGGCGGGAATCGGCCGCGTCGCCTATCGCTCCGAGTTGTCGAACTACAAGTACGTCGCCGCGCTTGGCAATTGGACGCCATCGCAGTTGCCGGGTGCCACCATCGTCACCGCGGTGGAAGTGGTCGGCCTTCAGCAAAAAGGCGTTCCTGTCATCGACGTGCGTCTAGTGAAGGAGTACCACGAGAAGCACATACGGGGCGCCATTTCGATTCCCTACGGCGAAAAGAGCCTCAAGGACGTGGCGTTCGATCCGGCGATGGACGAATGGGCCGGACCCGACAAGCTCGACAAGAATCAGCCGGTCATCTTCCACTGCAACGGCCCGGAGTGCTGGAAGTCATACAAGGCCGCCAAGGTCGGGCTGTCCAAGGGATTCAAGACCGTGTACTGGTTCCGCGGAGGCTTCCCGGAATGGGATGGCAACGGGCTTCCGGTCGAATCGTCGCCGCCGACGGCGGTTGCAGCGCAGGCCGCGGCTCCGTCTCGCTGAGCAGATCGGCAGGCGATTTAGCCTTTGTTTGCGGCTGGAATCTCCTCCGGCCGCCTCGTCACCATGACGGCGGATGGCGCCTGTTCCGCGAAGACGCGCACGCGCCGATCGTAATAGCGACCCCATCCGTGGTCGCGCAAGCCCGCCTTCGTGAGCACTCGCTGTGACGCGGCATTGTCGGGATGTGTGATGCCGATGATGCGGTAGAGTCCCAGCACGTCGAAACCATAGCTCACCAGCGCCGAGGCTCCCTCGGTCGCATAGCCTTGTCCCCACGCCTCCGGCAGAAGACGATAGCCGACCTCGACTTCGACGGTTTGCGGGACATACTTGAGGCAGAACCATCCGATAAAGCGACCTTCGGCCTGCTCTTCAGCGGGCCACACGCCGAGGCCGGGGTAATGGGTGTAATACGCCGCCGCTCGCGCCAGCACTGACATGACACGCGCGCGTGACGGAACTGAGCCATCGCCGATGTAGCGCATCACCCGCGGATCGCTGTCGAGCCGATATAGGGCGTCCAAGTCCGTCGCACGAAATCTGCGGAAACGGAGGCGCCGGGTTGACGGCGGGAGAGCGATGTTCGAAGCCCACTTCACGCGCCCTCCCCGAGCGCCGCTAATTGCTCGGCCTGGAATTCGTTGGCGAGCGCCTGCGTCAACTCGAAGAGGTCACCGTCCATGATCTGATCGATCTTGTAAAGAGTGAGGTTGATGCGGTGATCGGTGACGCGTCCCTGGGGGAAATTGTAGGTGCGGATGCGCTCGCTTCGATCGCCGCTGCCGATGAGACTCTTGCGCGTCGCCGCTTCCTTCTGCTGCCGCTCCTGGCGCTCGCGCTCGAGCAAACGCGACGCCAGCACCGCCATCGCCTGGGCACGATTGCGGTGTTGGGAGCGATCGTCCTGGCACTCGACGACGAACCCGGTGGGCAGGTGAGTGATTCGCACCGCCGAATCGGTCTTGTTGACGTGCTGTCCCCCGGCGCCCGAGGCGCGGAAGGTGTCGATGCGCAAGTCCGCCGGATTGATCGTTATGTCGGCGATTGGATCTGCTTCGGGAAGCACAGCCACCGTGCACGCCGAAGTGTGGATACGGCCCTGGGCTTCGGTGGCGGGCACCCGCTGCACCCGGTGACCGCCCGACTCGAACTTGAGCTTCGCATACACATTCTGGCCGACGATGCGTGCGATCACTTCCTTGTAGCCGCCCATGTCGCCCAGGCTCTCCGAAATCATCTCGACCTGCCACTTGTTGCGCTCCGCAAAGCGCGCATACATTCGAAAAAGATCGCCCGCAAAAAGCGCCGATTCGTCGCCGCCGGTGCCTGCGCGGACCTCGAGAAAGACGTTGCGCTCATCGTTCGGGTCCCGCGGCAGCAGGACACGCTGCAGCTCCGCTTCGAGTTGCTCCATGCGTGCGACCGCCGCCTTGGCCTCGTCGTCGGCAAACAACCGTGTGTCCGGGTCGGCAAGCATTTCCTTTGCGGTTGCGAGATCGCCCTCCGAGCGTTGCCAATTCCGATACAGCTCAACGACCGGGGCGATCTCGGCGTGCTCGCGCGAGAGGGCACGAAAGCGATCGAGGTTGCGCGTAACGTTCTCCGCAGCGAGAAGGCTATTGAGCTCTTCCAAGCGAACGGAGAGTTGTTTGAGACGGGTGGAGAGAGAGGGCTTCATCGCAATGGATAGTCGTCGTCGCCCCGGCGGAGGCCGGAGTTCAATTTGAGTTTAGGCATCGTGATAGACAGTCGTCGCCCCGGCGAAGGCCGGGGCCTAATTTGGATTGCAACGACACTGGGTCCCCGCGTCCGCGGGGAAGACACCAGAAATGACGGACGCGAGGGAGCTACGTCAGATCGTCAGGCAGCTGGTAGACGCGATGCAGGAGAGCCAGTAGTTCTGCGCGCTCGGCCTCTCCAGCCTGGTTGAGCGCCTGGATCGGGGCGTGCATGAACTTGTTGGTGAGCCCGCGGGCGAGTGCTTCGACCACCTGCTCAGCCGATGCGCCGGTTGCCAGCAGCCGCCCGGCGCGCTCAACCTCCGACGCGCGCAGCTGGTCATGATAGCCATGAAGCGCCGCGATCATCGGAACGACGCTGCGCCCTTCGAGCCAGCGCAGGAACCTCTGCGCCTGTTCCGCGATCATCGCCTCTGCCTCGCGCACCGCTTCGACCCGAATCTGCAGATTGTCCTTGACGATGTTGGCGAGGTCATCAACGCTGTATAAAAACACATCATCGAGCGTCGCAGCTTCCGGCTCGACGTCGCGCGGCACTGCCAGGTCGACGATGAACATTGGGGCATGGCGTCGGGCCTTGATCGCTCGCTCCAGAAGTCCCTTGCCCAGAATAGGAAGCGAGCTTGCAGTGGAAGTCACGATGATATCGAATCCGGCCAGCCGATCGGGCAGTTCGTTCAGCGTGATCGCGGCGGCGGCGAACCTGGCGGCTAGTTGTGCCCCGCGCTCCAGCGTGCGATTGGCGACCGTGATGGAGCGTGGCTTTCTCGCGGCGAAATGGGTTGCTGCAAGATCGATCATCTCGCCGGCGCCGATCAACAGCACCCGCTGCTGCGCAATCGATGGAAAAATGCGCTCGGCCAGCTTCACCGACGCTGCCGCCATCGAGATCGAAGCGCTGCCGATATCGGTATTGGAGCGCACATTCTTCGCCACCGCGAAGGTGCGCTGGAATAGCCGGTTGAGAACCAGCCCCAGCGATCCAGCCGCTTCGGCAGTCTTAACCGCCTGCTTCATCTGACCGAGGATCTGCGGCTCGCCAAGCACCATCGAGTCGAGCCCGCTCGCAACGCGGAATGCGTGTGCTACCGCTTCCTCCTGCGGCAGCGTGTACAGGTAGGGTGCGAGTGAGGCCTTGGGCACCCGGTGGAAACCTTCGAGCCATTCGACGACCGGCGCCGCTTCCGCGCCGTGGAAATACACTTCGGTGCGGTTGCAGGTGGAGAGGATCGCGGCTTCCTTGACCCGTGGCCTTCTGATCAGGTCGCGCAACGCCTGACCCAGGGTATCGATGTGGAACGCGACCTGCTCGCGCACTATGAGCGGTGCGGTCGAATGATTGATGCCGAGGGCGTAGAGAGGCATGCTTGAAATCGCAAGTTGCTGATATAGTAGCGCAATACGCGCGATCCTGCCTGCCGGATGCTCTAGCCGCATTGACTGAGGTCAACCTCCTTGATCTTGCGCGGCTACGCTTTGATGAACTCCTGCCTCCCGCCAAGCCAGCGTTCCAGATGCGCCCGTGCCGCAGTCGGCTCCCGGCGCAGCAGCTCATCTGCTGCATTACGCGCCTGCTCCAGGAGTCTCACGTCGCGCTCCAGATCGGCAAAGCGCAGCAGCGGCGTCCCTGACTGACGCGCCCCGAGGACTTCGCCAGGGCCCCGGATCGACAAATCATGCCGCGCAATCTCGAACCCGTCGCTATTCTCATAAATGACTTTGAGGCGCGCCTTGGCTGCCTCCGACATGGGCTCTTCGAAGAGCAGCACACAGAGGCTTTCTTCCGTGCCTCGACCGACGCGGCCTCGCAACTGGTGCAATTGGGCGAGACCGAAACGCTCGGCATGCTCGATGACCATCATCGATGCGTTGGGCACGTCAACGCCGACTTCGATTACGGTCGTCGCCACGAGAACGTTCACTTCGCCGCGAACAAAGGCTTCCATCGTCGCGCCTTTTTCGGCAGGCTTCATGCGTCCGTGCAGCAATCCCACGGTGAATTCTGGCACTGAGGTCGTCAGTTCAGCGTGCAGAGCGACGGCTGTTTGCAGCTCGAGCTTCTCCGATTCCTCGATCAGCGGACACACCCAGTACACCTGCCGTCCCGCGGTGCATAGTCGGCGCACCCGCTCCACGATCTCGCGACGGCGGCGCTGGCTCACCAGCTTGGTGACGACGGGCATGCGCCCCGGCGGCATCTCGTCGATCACCGACACATCGAGATCGGCATAAAAGCTCATGGCGAGGGTTCGTGGGATGGGCGTCGCACTCATCATCAGCTGGTGCGCATCACCGATGCCCTTCTGTCGCAACGCGAGCCGCTGCGCCACGCCGAAACGGTGCTGCTCATCGACGATCGCAAGTCCGAGTTGCCGCAACGTCACTTCCTCCTGGAATAGCGCATGCGTGCCGATGGCGAAGCGCGCGGCTCCACTCTCGATTGCGACGAGTGCTTTTCTGCGCTCCTTCGCCGGCAGGCCGCCCGACAACCATGCGATTTCGATCGGCAAGCCGTCGAGCCATGAAGCAAGCTTCCGATAGTGCTGCTCGGCGAGTATTTCGGTGGGCGCCATGAAAGCGACCTGGTAGCCGGACTCGATTCCCTGCAGCGCTGCCAACGCGGCGACGACAGTCTTGCCGCTTCCGACGTCGCCCTGGAGCAGCCGCTGCATGGGCTCGGCGCGCGCAAGGTCGTGCCGGATCTCGGCAATGACGCGCTGCTGGGCCCGGGTCAGCGCGAATGGCAATCGCGCATGCAGCGCTCCGGTGAGCGAGCCGTCGCCGGCGAGACGCGGCGCCCGACGCCGAGAGCGCGCACGTCGGTGCAATTTGAGCGAGAGCTGCTGCGCCAGCAATTCGTCGAACTTGAGCCGCGTCCACGCCGGATGCGTGCGCTGATCCAACGCCGATTGCGAAGCGTCGGGCGGCGGCTCGTGCAAATAAGTGACCGACTCCGCGAACCCCCACAGCTTGCGCGGCTCGCGCGTCCATGGAGGCAGCGATTCCGCGAGGCAAGCCGGATTGCGAACGAGTGCGTTATGCACAAGTTTGCGCAGCACATCCTGGACAAGTCCCCCGGTGGTCGGGTAGACAGGGGTCAGGCGTTCCGGCAACGGCGTTCCCGGCGCAACGACGTGAAAGCCCGGATGGATCATCTCCGGGCCGAAATGGCCCTCGCGTACCTCGCCGAAGGCGCGCACTCGCTTCCCTGGCGCCAGCGCTTTACTCTGGCTGGGATAGAAGTGAAAGAAGCGAAGCACCAGTTGTGCATCGCCGTCTTCGATGAGGCAGACGAGCTGGCGTCGCCCGCGATACTGGATTTCGGTGTTGGCGACGGTGCCTTCGACCTGCCACGCCTGGCCGGGTTTTAGCGCCGCGATCGGACAGAGTCGAGTCTGATCCTCGTAGCGCAACGGCAGGTGCAGAACGAGATCTTGCTCACGTTCGATGCCAAGGCGAGCGAGCTTGTCCTTGAGCGTGCTGCCAGGTTTTGCTTGCGCCTCTGCTCGGCTCTTGACGGCCAGGATGATCAGCCCTTGAGCTCCATCACGGCCTCTATTTCCACGCGAGCGGCTTTGGGCAACGCGGCAACCTGACACGTCGCGCGCGCCGGGTACGGTGGCGTGAAGGCCTTTGCGAGGATATCGTTCACGGCGCCGAAATCGCCCATGTCGGCGAGCAGCAGCGTGAGCTTCACGATGTCGTCGAGCGTTCCCCCTGCGGCTTCCGTAACGGCTTTCAGATTGGCGATCACCTGGCGGATTTGCGCTTCGAGTCCTTCGCGGAGACTACCCGTCGCCGGATCGAGGCCGATCTGTCCCGAAAGGTATACGGTGCGGCCGGCCCGGATGGCCTGCGAGTAGGGGCCAATGGCCGCGGGAGCATTCCTGGTTTGAATTGCGTCTTTGCTCATTTCTTCTCCCGTGCAGGCTGAACACTGTAGCACGCACCCAACGCGACACCCGCGTTTCGTAGATACGGCCGGGGCTACCTTTCGACCTGAAGCCCCGCATCGATCCATGCATCGATGCCTCCGCGGAGCGGGCGAATGCGCTTGAAGCCGAGGCGCTTCAACTGTTGTGCGACCTTGACGGCAGTCGCTTCGTTGGGACAGGCGCAGTAGACGATGACTTCGCCATCGGCCGAAACGCCATCGAAGCTCTCGACGATCCTGTTCACATCGACGGTTCGCGCCCCCGGGATACGTCCGGTCGCCGCCTGACTCAACGAAGAGCGCACGTCAACGATGGCATTGACCTTGTTTTCTGCAATGAGCTCGCGCAATTCGTCGACTGATACACGGTCCATCCGCAACTGTCTCGCGAACAAATAACGGCGGTACCATCGGACGAGAACCCAGATTGCGAATCCAGCGAGGATAAGTACGACGCCGTAGTGCCCCAGCGATTTGAGCGTGTTCATCGCGTCGTCGATGGCGTTTCGGAATACGTAACCCAGGCCCACGCCGACGCTCACCCACAACGCTGCGCCAATGGCGTCGAAGGCTACGAACAGCCAATAGCGCAGCCCGACGGCGCCGGCGAGCGCGGTCGCAACCGATGCAAAACCCGGAACGAATTTCGCGAATACCATGGATACGGGTCCGAAGCGCTGGAAGATCGACTCGGTCTGGCGCACGCAGCTATCCTGCGACAGCGAGACGCGGCAGAGAATCTTGAGAATCTTGAGACCGTAGCGTTTGCCTGCGAGATACCAGATTGTGTCTGCGATGATGGCAGCGAGCACGCCGACCGCAATCAACTTCCACAATGGATTGCCGCCCATCGCCGCGTAAGCGCCGGCCACGATCAGCGTCGGATAAGCCGGTACCGGCACGCCCGCCTGCAAGGCAAGCACATTGACGAATACGAGCCCCAGCCCGTATTGCTGGAGCAGCATGATGAGTTGATTCATGGTTTGTCTGTTCGTCGTGTCAGACCGTTCGCTGCTTACGTGGCCGACATTCTCCAGTGTACGCGGCGGCTTCGGCCAAGGTTTCGGCCCATTTACGCTCGATGCTGGCGAGGACTATAATTTCGCACTGTGGGGACGTAGCTCAGCTGGGAGAGCGTCGCGTTCGCAATGCGAAGGTCGGGAGTTCGATCCTCCTCGTCTCCACCAGACAATCAGGGCCGGCTCGGTGCCGGCCCTTTCCATGTCTCGCGCGGCGCACGCTTCAGAGGCTCGCCTCGGTAAGCTTCCCGCTCTGATAATCGCGAACCGCCTGCTCGACCTCTTCGCGCGTGTTCATGACGAAGGGACCGTACTGCACGATCGGCTCGAGCAGCGGTTTAGCCGCAAGCAGGATTATGCGTCCGCCTTGCTCGCATCCCGTCAACTCCACCGCGTCACCATCCGAAAGCACGCCTGCGTGGTGGGTCTTGAGCCCGCGACGCTTCCCGGCTGAGCCGACTTCGACACTGCCTTCGAAGGGGTAGACGAAAGCGTGATAGCCCGGCGCAATCGGATGCACGAACGATGCGCCAGCGGGAAGCTCGATGTCGAAGTACAGCGGGTCCGTTGAGATACCCTGAATCGGTCCTGCAGTCGCGCGACCGTCGACCTGGAGCGTTCCGGCAATCACCTTGACGCGAGCACCGCCCGGCAGCGTCACCACCGGAATCTCCGCGGACTGGATATCGCGGTAACCCGCAGGCTTCATTTTTTCCTTCGCCGGAAGATTGATCCAGAGCTGGAATCCGCGCATGCGTCCCTGCTCCTGTTGCGGCATCTCGGAATGGATGATGCCCCGTCCGGCAGTCATCCACTGAACGCCACCGCTCTTCAAGTCACCGGTGTTACCGAGATGATCCTGGTGCTGCATATGCCCGTCGAGCATGTAGGTCACGGTCTCGAAGCCGCGATGCGGATGCGACGGGAACCCCGCGATGTAGTCATCCGGATTCTCGGTAGAAAAATGATCGAGCATGAGGAAGGGGTCGACTCTCGCCCAGGCCGACTGGCCCAAGCTGCGCCGGAGCTTCACACCGGCGCCGTCCGAAGTGGGTATCGCTTCGATGACTCGCTGCAGGCTGCGTACGTTCATGAAAGACCTCCTGAGCTAGGGCCTGTTAACGGACCCAGGTTATATGCGGCCGCTTCGATGCCGGTTCAACAGTGTTGGCGCGCCCGGCCGGCGCTCTCCACGCGGCCGATCGCATCCAAACCGGCGCTCCGCGCGTATCAGGGGAGGCGGAGGAGAGCTTTCGTGACAACTGCGATTGGCATGCCAGGGAGATATCCCCCGAAAGCGCCACTTCGCCGTGGGAGAAGCACGGCACGGCAGGTGGCGCCGATCAAGCACGCTACGACCTCATCAACCCTGTTAGGAGACTGGACAATGAAATCCTTACCTCGCGCGATCGCTCCGCTGCTGGCGGCGCTCGCCATCACCTGGGGCGTGTACGCCGAAGCGGCCAGCCACCGAGAAGCTCCATTGATCGCCCTGGATCCCGCGGCGGACAACACCGACGTCTACGCCTTCGTGAGTTACGACGCGGCCAATCTGGCGCGCGCTCCTGCCGACCGGAAAGTCACTTTCATCCTCAACGTCAATCCCGGTCAGGATCCTTCCGATGCCCCGAACTATTTCAATTTCGACGACAGCGTCCTGTACGCCATGAACATCGACAACAATCGCGATGGCAATGCGGACGACGTCGTCTACGAGTTCCGCTTCACGACCGAGAACCGGCCGATCGGAGGACCGGGCGGGTTGACCTCCCCGGTGCCATATCTCGGCAATCCGCACATCACCGCGTTGGGCGGGCTGTTGCAAGGTATCACCGCGCTAGACGGGCCCGGATCGGAAGGCCTGACGCGCCGTCAGACCTACACCGTGACCGAAGTGCGCGGTAGCAATCGGACGCAGCTCTTTTCGGGTAGCACCCTGATCGCGGTGCCCTCCAATGCGGGCCCGGCAACGATGCCGAACTATCCCGCGCTCGCGGCGCAAGGCATTTACAGCGATCAGGCGAGCGGCATCCGGGTCTTTGCCGGACAGCGCGCTGAAACCTTCTATATCGATCTCGGCGCAGTTTTCGACACCCTGAATCTGCGTCGTTATCTGCCCTTGCTCACCGGCGCCGGAGAAGACGCGGACAACGTCAATCCCTACGGCATCAACCGCTTCAGCGGAGCGAACATCAGCACCATCGCGATCGAAGTACCGATTACGCGAATCACCAGCGACGCTAAACCCGCAGCCAGTTCGGCCAATCCGGTGATCGGCATGTATGCGAGCACGTCACGGCAGAAGGTGGGCGTCGCACGCGGAATCGGTGCAGCAATCAGCGCCGGCCCCTGGACCCAGGTTTCGCGCATGGGCAATCCCCTGGTCAACGAGCTCATCATCAATACGCCCTCCAAGGACCAATGGAATGCGTCGGAGCCCGAAGATGAGGCTCAATTTCAGGCCTCCTACAAGAACCCGGTCATCGCGACCGCGTTCAACCTCGTCTACGGAGTGCCGATCGTGCCGATCAATGGATCGCCTGCGTCGAACCGCACGGATCTGATGGGTATCTTCCTGAAATATCCCGGCCAGGCGTTGGACGGCTCGAATTGCGGATCTCCCTGCTCCGAGCTGCTGCGTCTCGATCTTCGGGTTCCTCCCACCGCACCGGAGAATCAGAGCAGGCTCGGCGCCGCATTGAGCTCTGATCCGGCGGGATGGCCGAACGGTCGACGCCCCAACGACGACGTGACCGACATTGCAATACGCGTGGTCGGCGGGACGAATTACATCGCCAACAAGGCCGGAGACGGGGTCAACTTCCTGGCCGGCGCACCCGGCACCATCGGTGTCGACATCACGGCGAACGGCATTGCGAAGAGCTTCCCCTTCCTGCCGACGCCCTACGACGGCAAGAATCGCCGCCACATCGATTGCAACGAAAAGCCGAGCGGCAATCCGTGCGGTCCGCTCGTTCCATGAGGCGGTCCGCATCGAATCAACGGCCCGGGTTCGCCCGGGCCTTTTTCTCCGCCCATCGACCGCTCCCGTCGAGAACAGCGCCAGCAAGGGCGCCCTCTGACACAGCGCTGAGCTCAAGTTGCCCATGAAGCTTCGTCGGCATTGCGGCTTCTGGGTCGTGGCATGGCTTGCCGCCGGTGCCCATGCGGCGCCGTTCGTGCCCCCCGACGATGCGCAGGTACTGGAGCATCTTCCCGGCCGCACCACGGCGCAATTCCGTGAGCTCAAGGCGCTGCAGGCTGCCGCCGCGCAAGCGCCCGACGATCTGTCGCGCGCCATCCCATTGGCGCGAGCCTACATCCGCGCATCGCGCCTCGAAGGCGATCCGCGCTTCCTCGGGTACGCGCAAGCTGCGCTCGCTTCCTGGTGGAAGGATTCCGACGCGCCGACGCCGGTACTGGTGTTGCGCGCGACCATTCTGCAGAGCAGCCATCAATTCGGTGCTGCAATCGCCGATCTGGACAAGGTATCGCAACGCGAGCCGAGGAACGTTCAAGCGATTCTTACTCGCGCGACCGTTCTCACGGTGCAGGGCCGCTATGAAGCGGCACGCCGCGATTGCGAGCGGTTGTCGCGAAGCGCGCCCGAAATCTACGTCACGATCTGCACCGCGGCGATCGACAGCGTAACCGGCAAGGCAGCGAACGCATACCAATCGCTGCAAGATGCGCTCAGAACTTTGCCGCGCGTCGACGACGCGGCGCGCGAGTGGGGCGAGACGCTTCTCGGTGAGATCGCCCATCGGCGCAACGACAAGGCTGCCGAGCGCCATTTCCGTGCCGCGCTGGAAGCATCCGAGAAGGACCTCTATCTGCTGGGCGCCTATGCCGACTGGCTGCTCGATCAGCAGCGGCCGGCCGACGTGATTGCCTTGCTGCAGAACGAGACGCGTGTCGACGCTCTGCTGCTGCGGCTCGCGCTGGCGCAGCACGCGCTCAAACGTCCCGAAGCGGCCGTCTCGATCGAGACATTGCGCGCACGCTTTGACGCGAGTCATGCGCGCGGCGATACCGCGCACCAGCGCGAAAATGCCCGCTTCGAGCTATTCCTTCGAGACGATGCGAACAGTGCGCTCTCTTACGCACTCGCCAACTGGCAGGTGCAACGCGAGCCTTCGGACCTGCGCATCCTGGCCGAAACAGCGGTCGCGACACGCGACGCTGCTGTGCTTTCCACGGTGAAGCGATGGCTTACCGAAACACATCTTGAGTACGACCTCGACGCCGCGATTATCGGCGCTGGCGAGGTAAAGCCCAAATGAAGCGCTGGCTGCCGCTAGTTGCCTGGATGGCGCTGATCGGCTCCGCGCTTCCCGCGCACGCGCATAAACCCTCGGACAGTTATCTCACGCTGCGCATCGATGGCGAGCGCATCGACGGACAATGGGATATCGCGCTGCGCGACCTCGATTTCGCGATCGGGCTCGACGCCGACCAGGACGGAGACATCACCTGGGGTGAAGTCAAGACCAAGCATGGCGACATCGCCGCGTATGCGCTGTCACGGCTGCGCGTTGGACCTGCGAACGCGCCGTGCCCGGCGCATGTTACTGGACACTTGGTCGACAACCATAGCGACGGTGCCTACGCGGTGCTGCGTTTCGCCGCGACCTGTGCTGCCGCGCCGAAGACGCTCAGCGTCGATTACCGGTTGTTCTTCGATATCGATCCGCAGCATCGAGGGCTTGTCCGACTTGAATATCAGGGAAAGACTCGCGCCGGCATCTTCAGCGCCGAACAACCCGAGCAGAAATTCACGCTGGCCGAGCTATCCAAGTGGCACCAGTTTCTCGATTATGGCAAGGAGGGCGTGCGGCACATCTGGACCGGCGTCGACCATATCCTGTTCCTGCTTTCGTTGCTCCTTCCCGCGGTGCTCGTCCGCTTTCCGTTGCCTGGCGGGCGCTGGCAGGCGGCGGGAAATTTTCGCGCGGCGTTCTGGGATGTGGTCAAGGTCGTGACCGCGTTCACCCTCGCGCATTCGATCACGCTCTCGCTTGCGGCACTGAGCGTGGTCAGTCTGCCTTCGCGCCTGGTAGAGTCGGCGATCGCACTCTCCGTCGTGCTCGCGGCGCTCAATAATCTGCGGCCGTTGGTTTTTGAGAAGCGCTGGGTCATCGCGTTCTGCTTCGGTCTCATTCACGGCTTTGGCTTCGCCTCGGTGCTGGCCGATCTCGGGCTGCCGCCGGAATCCCTGCTGATCGCTCTGATCGCCTTCAATCTCGGTGTGGAATTGGGACAGTTGGCCATTGTCAGCGTGTTTCTGCCGATCGCGTACGCCTTGCGCGCTTCACGCCTCTATCAGCGGGGTCTGTTCGCCGGTGGCTCAACAGCGATCGCGCTCGTAGCGACGCTGTGGTTGATGCAGCGTGCGTTCAACCTGCAATTGATCGGTGGCTGAACGGCAAGGCTGAGGGGGACTAAGGAACCTCCGAACAAGCCCCACATGAGTCGCGTTTCGGGCGCAATGGTTTCAGATGCGAGGCGTCGCGGCGCAGCGAATAGTTCATCCTATTCGCGAGCCGCGCAACAAAGCAGATGAGGCCATTGCGCCGAAACCCGGACGGGACGGGGCTTATTCAGAGGTTCCCTAAGCGCTTAGAGCGGCGGCGTGCAGGCGGCTGGTCTTGGGTACCGATGCCAGCAGATATTCCATCTGATCGGCGAGAATGCGACGATTGCGCAGAATGAAATGCTCGTGCCGGTCGGGTACGTACGGAACATAGAGCAGCGGCATCCTGGCTTGCTCAGGCGAGCGGTTGGCCTTGCGCGTATTGCAGCGCCGGCATGCGGTCACGGTATTGGTCCAACTGTCGCGACCACCGCGAGCAACCGGCAGTACGTGATCGCGCGAAAGATCACGGGTGATGAATCGTTCGCCGCAGTAAGCGCACAAATGCCGGTCGCGCGCGAACAGAAGCGCATTGGTCAGGCTGGGACTATGCGTGAATTTCCCCGCTCCGCTGCCTTTGATCGCCAGAATAGACTTGGTGGCAATGCGTGAACGAGTGCCGTTTCTTTGATAGCCGCCGCGAAATTCGCGCACGACCTCGCCCACTGACCACGCGACCAGTTGTTTGGCGTGGTATGTGATCGCTTCCTCGAGCTCAACCCAGGCCTGAGGAAGTCCGGCGAGATCGACGGTCAAGATGAGCGGTTGCATGGGCTCGCTTCGCTAGTAAGTGCTTATCTTAGGGCCATGGCATGAATTTGGCAAAAGCCCCCAGGCTTGCGGCACACTGCTAGACTTCGGCGTGCGCCATTGGGGACGATTCCGGGCCCGTCGGATGCACCGGAAGCCATGCCGCTGATACTCGCCCGCTATCGCTCCTTGCGCGCCATCGTTGCGGTCGCGTGCATCTGCATGAACGTAGAAGGCGGTGCATTCGATCTCAATCGCCATGGTCTGACCGGCTCGTGGTACAAGCCGGCGACCAGCGGCCAAGGCGTCGAGCTCGAGGTCTACCAGGACTTGATCTCACCAGGAATCGGCTTCCTGCAGGGGAGCTGGTTCACCTACGACTACA
>VBCY01000332.1 GCA_005882995.1 Betaproteobacteria bacterium | reverse complement strand
CAGTCGGCATCCAGCAAGGCTATGCGGTCGCGAATACCGACATGGGGACCATCCCCGCCACGGTACTGGATGGCACCGCTCTTGTCGGACATCCCGAACGTTGGTTGGACTTCGGATCGCGGTCAACGCATGAGATGACGGTCGCCGCTAAGACGCTCATCGCGGCGTTCTACGGGGGGGCCGCGCAGCGCTCGTACTTCGTCGGCTGCTCGACAGGCGGTCACCAGGCGTTGGAGGAGGCGCAGGTCTTTCCTGAAGACTACGACGGAATTCTCGGCGGTGCGCCCGGCCACAACCGCACGCATCTGCACACTGCCTTCGTGTGGGATTACGCCGTTCCGCATAAGACCGCCGGCGCATTCATTCCCGCATCAAAATTGGCAGTGCTCAACAGCGCCGTGCTCGCCGTGTGCGTCGGTCGAGACGGAGGGCTCGCGAGCGACGCCTTCCTCACGGATCCCAGAGATTGCTCGTTCGATCCGGCCGTGCTGCAATGCGCGGCAGGTGACGCGCCTACCTGCTTGACCGCGCAGCAAGTCGACACCGCGCGGAAGTTCTATGACGGTCCGCGAAATCCACGCACGGGTGCGCGGATCTATCCCGGATGGCCGCTCGGCACCGAGCTGGGTTGGGCGTTTCTCCAGGATCCCGCGCTGTTCGGATTGCCTGCGGCGCCGGCCTTCGAGGGCATCACCACGTGGGCCCTAGGCGCGAACTACAACCCTCTAACCGTTGACTTCGATCAGGACATGGCGACAGTGGACGCCGTTCTCGCACCGACGGTGAATTTCATGAGCACGGACTTGAGTCGATTCTACCAGCGTGGCGGCAGGCTAATTCTCTATCATGGTTTCGCCGATGCCATCGTATCGGCCCAGGACACGATCAATTACTACGAAAGAGTGATGACTGAGCAAGGCCTGACGCTAGCGCAGGAGCAGTCCTTCGCGCGTCTCTTCACGGTCCCCGGAATGGGCCATTGCTCCGGCGGCCCAGGACCGAATACCTTTGATGCGCTTTCCCCGCTCGTCCAGTGGGTCGAGCAGGGTATCGCGCCGAGCCAGATCGTTGCCACCAAGTACGTGAACGACAATCCCGCACAAGGCATTCAAATGACGCGTCCGCTGTGCGTTTACCCGCAGGAAGCTCGATACGCAGGCTCGGGAGATCCGAACGCGGCGTCTAGCTTTGCATGCGCGAACGATCGCAATGACGAGCCTGCGGCAGAATTGCCCGCGCGTGAATATCTCGCGCCTCTAGTGATCCAGGCAAGCGCACCTGCTGGGTTCGATACGCATATCAATGTCGGCAAGTTCGCAGTGATCCTTCGAGCACCGGATGGATCGGACGACTTCCACCAGTGGACACCCGGCAATGTAAAGGCGGAGGGCGCTATTGCGATTCTTGGCGCTCCGTCGCTCGACGGTCGAACCTATAGCGTGTTCTTCAACTGGGGCGACCTTCAGAACTTCTTCGCCAACGCGCCGGGAGGACAAGACATCGACCTCATGATTACCGGCACTCTGCAGCACAATGGTCATCAGAGCCTATTCGCGGCCAGCGCAACGGTGAGAGTTTCAAGATAGATTCACGACCGACGCAGGCACTCGCCGGTGCTCGCGCGGGCACACGTTATGTCGCGTGGATGTGGCGTGATCAGTAATCTAGTGAGGAGTAGTAGTGCTGACCGCTTTGTCGCTGACGAGAACGGCGGCACGTCCCGGTGCGGGGCAGAACACTGTCTACCAACGGAAGCAACATCGGCCGGAATCGGCGAGGGAAGCTTCGGATAGAGCTGTCGTCTCAGCGCGCCCTCATATGGGCAATGCATGTAGAGCCGCTGGCGGTTCGTGTGGAGCTTGAGCTCCTCGAACAGGCTCATGTAGACGTTGAGATCCTCGTTAGTCACGGAAGCTCCTCACCGTGATGGAGCTTTTAGCCACGCTGCGGGAGCCGGAACGCCGGCAACCGGCACGCCCAAGCACTCGGCGAGCATGCGAAGCCTGTGATGAGCTCACCGTCAGCGAAATTCGTGCAGTCCGCTCTTGTTCGTCGGATCGCATTCTAACCAGGACAATTGAGAAGCCTACGCGATCGGCACGACTCTGCCCTTACCTTTGCGAGCGAGCGACATCACAGGCTGTTAGCAGTTTGCCTCAAAAGTTGCGTCGGCTCGTCGTCAGCACATAGACAGCCACCTGATGCCTTTACGCCCCACGCGGCCGCGAATCGACGAAGCGAGTGAATTCGTTAGGTAGAAAGTTTTACAGTCGCTAGTTACGGAAGTGCCTCCTATCTTTCGGCAGGTGACATAGTGGCCGTGGAGAAACTATTGTCGCGATGGGAGGGCCCTCGGAAGGAATGAGGGTCACAACGGTCGGCGAGGACGTTGTTGAAGGCAGCGCATCAGCTCCGCAGGCTACGCCAGTATGAGCGAGCGACACTGCAACATGGCAACAAAGCGCCTCAGCGTTCGTTGTGACCAACGATCGAACAGCACTTAGTTCAAGGAGGCGCCGTGAAAACCGCGAATACCTTTTCGATTCTGTTCACATATCTTTCGCATCTTGTCCTGACTCAAGCTTCGGGCGTACGCAGTTGGTTGCGATGCTGTGGCGTAACAGCGGTGCTTGTTGCGATTGCACTGCCTGCTGCTGCGGCTAACCTGCCAGTCGTTACGCCGATCGTTTCGTGTGCGGATCTACAGTTCATGGATTTCAGCCAGTTTCCCGGTGCAACGACACGGATAAATTCGGCTGCAGTGGTGATGCCTGGCACGAGCGTTCCGACACCTCAGTGCCTGGTAACGGGGACAATCGCGCCAGGGGTGCAATTCAACATATTCCTGCCGACCCAGAATTGGACCGGACGTTTGCTCATGCAGGGGTGTGGCGGCTATTGCGGAAACCTTATCACATTGCCCATCGCATATAGCGCCTCGGCCGCGGACGGTTGTCCTCGCATCCTATCTGGAGAACTGGCCATCGCCGGACACAACGGTGGTCACGTCGGATGGTCGAATTCGACTCGCTTTCTAGCTTCTATCGCTGATGGGACCTGGGCGATCAACGATCCGCAGGCCTTGGTAGATTTCTTCTACGCATCGAATCACAAGGCTACCGTTGCCGTGAAAGCGATCATCCAGGCCTACTACGGACAGCAACCAAACTTTTCCTACTTCGACGGCTGTTCCAGCGGCGGTCGCGCAGGATTGCAGGTTGCGCAGCGCTATCCGAACGACTACGACGGAATCCTTGCCGGTTCTCCCACGATAGACAACACGGCGGAAAACTCGTTTCTGCACGCATGGAACGTCCGCGTGAATTCCAGGCCGGACGGGACATCGATACTGACGGCGGACAAGATTCCCGCATTGCATGCAGCAGTGCTTGCGGCGTGCGCCGACAACAGCGGCATGATTACGGATCCTCGCACCTGTCACTTCGACGCGACAACGATAATCTGCCCTGGTGCGGACTCTCCCTCGTGCCTTACGCCAGCGCAGGCGCAAGTTGCCAATCTGGTGTGGCGAGGACCGGTCGACGAGAACGGAAAGTTGTTGTCCCCCGGAGACCAGCCTTACGGGACTGAGCTCGCGTGGGCGGGATCGATTGCGCTGGCCCCAGGAGTCCGCTTTAGCCAGGACACATCGAGCGAGTTTGCTTTCTCGTATGACTTTCCGAACTACATGGCGAGATTCTCTCCGACGGGGATCACCAATCAGAACATCCAATTCACGAGCAACGAGTTTGCATTTCTCGATCTCATGTCTCACATCAACGATCCTACAGATCCGGACCTGTCGGCCTTTGCAGGTCACGGCGGCAAGCTGATCATGTGGGAAGGCTGGGCGGACCAGGGGACTTCACCTTACGGCACGCTCAATTATTACGACGCAGTGCGTAAGCAGATGGGAGCGGGCGCGGCAGCGAGTTTCATCACGCTCTACCTCATTCCCGGTGTCTATCACTGCGCCGGAGGGCCGTTCGCAGCGACGATGGACTTTCTTACGCCACTGATGAACTGGGTAGAAGACAACGCCTCGCCCGGACGACAGGTCGTTTCCTACCACGCAACAGGCAGCTCCACTTCGCCTGTGACCAGAACGCGGCCGGTCTATCCGTATCCTTTGAACGCCGTTTATACCGGTCAAGGGGACGTCAACAGCGCTTCAAACTACGTTTCAGGGCCACCGACCCCTGGCGTGAGTGATGTGCTCGATTGGGCGGGATTGATGCACTACACGCCCGCATGGCAGTGGTGGTGCAGTTGGAAGGACGCAGGTGGTCTGGCAGTCATGTCGTGCGGGACGTTAAGGCCGACTACGCCGTAGCATCGGAGGCGGCGTCGTCAATTATGCGGCGGCACGCAAGAAATGATCCTTGCGTGCCGCCTTTTTCCTTTGATCTCTACACACGAATCGGCGCTGATCTGAAGTGCCGTGGTGTGCGGCGTGATTCGATGGCTTTATACATTGCCGTGTTTACGCCGTTGTCATCAGCGGCGGAGTGTCCGAACGATGAGCAGATGTTGGAGCACGAGCACGTCGATCCACGACTGGTGATTGGCGTTGCCCGTGCAGCCGGCGTGAGGGTCGCCTACGACCCCAATCCGAGCGATATTTAGCGCGCACGCGGAATTTTCGCTACGAACTGCGGCGCGCGAAGGAAATCGAAGTCCACACCCTGATCGGCTTGGGTGACACGTTCCAGAAAGAGTTTGTGGTAGCCCCGTTCGCCTGTAGGCGGTTCGACGTGGTGCGCGTGGGCGCGCCGGGCCAGTTCCTCTTCGGAAATGAGCAGGGTTAGCTCGCGCCGGCTTATGCTGAGACGGATGCGATCGCCGCTTTGCACGTAGGCCAATGTTCCGCCGATAGCGGCTTCCGGCATGACGTGCAGCACGATGGTGCCGGCCGCCGTTCCACTCATGCGACCATCGGAGATGCGGACCATGTCTTTCACCCCGGCGCGGCCGAGCTTTTTTGGGATCGGCAAGTATCCCGCTTCGGGCATGCCGGGCGCTCCCTTCGGTCCGATGTTCTTCAGGACCAGGACATCGTCCGCGTTCACGTCGAGCGCATCGTCGTCAATGCGCTGAGCCATGTCCTGAATGTTTTCAAAGACAACTGCGCGCCCTTCGTGCTCCATCAGCTTCACATCCGCCGCCGATTGCTTGATGATCGCCCCACCCGGCGCGAGATTGCCGTGCAGCACTGCGATGCCCCCTCGCGGATAGATGGGCGCCACAAGCTGTCGCACCACCTCCTGCTTGAACCCTGCTCCCGAGCGCTCGATCTCCTCGCCCGGGGTGCGCCCGGTCACCGTCATCGCGTCCAGATGTAGCAGCGGCTTCAGCTCCCGCAGTAGTGCTGGCATCCCCCCAGCCTTGTTGAAGTCTTCCATGTAGTGCTGCCCGCTGGGCTTCAGGTCGACCAGCACAGGCGTCTCCTCACCCATGGCGTCGAGCTGGTCCAGATCGATCTCGATACCGAGCCGGCCGGCGATTGCCGTCAGATGAATGATGCCATTGGTGGACCCGCCGATCGCGAGCAGGACGCGCAATGCGTTCTCGAACGCCTTGCCGGTGAGGATCTTGTCCGGTGTCAGGCCGTGCTTGATCATCTGCACTGCGGTGGCACCGGTCCTCTCCGCGATACGGATGCGCTCCGCGGTGACCGCGGGTGGCGATGCCCCACCCGGCAGCATGATGCCGAGCGCCTCGGCCAGGCACGCCATGGTGCTCGCGGTTCCCATCACGGAGCAGGTTCCCACGCTCGCCACCAGCTGGTTGTTCACGCTCGAGACTTCCTCGGCATCGATCTCCTCTGCCCGATACTTGGCCCAGAAGCGGCGGCAATCGGTGCAGGCACCGACGCGTTCCGAGCGGTGCGATCCCGTGAGCATCGAGCCGGTCACCAGCGAAATGGCAGGCACGCCGGCGGAAGCGCCGCCCATCAATTGAGCGGGCACCGTCTTGTCGCAGCCGCCGATGAGCACCACGGCATCCATCGGCTGCGCACGTATCATCTCCTCGGTGTCCATCGACATCAGGTTGCGCACATACATGCTCGTCGGCTGGGCGAAGCTCTCGTGGATCGAGATGGTCGGGAATTCCATCGGCAATCCGCCTGCAAGCATGACGCCGCGCTTCACCGCCTCGACGAGCTGGTCGGCATTGCCATGGCACGGGTTATAGGCGCTGCTCGTGTTGGCGATTCCGATCACGAGGCGGTCCAGCGCATCATCTGTGTACCCGGCGCCCTTGATGAAGGCCCTGCGCAGGAAGACGGAAAAGTCGAGATCGCCGTAGTTGGTCAACCCCTTGTGCATACCTTGTGGCGGCGTCATTCCAGGCTTGTGGGGCTTACCATTGCTCATCTTGGACCTCGACTAAGCTGTTACGGTGGATCTGTTGGTGAACTGGCCAATTTACGAGAGCCTGGTGCGTTCGTCGATCAGCGCCAGCACCGCTGGCAGGCGCTTGCTCGCATGGAGGATGCCGGCGCCCTCACGGTCCGACAGAGGGCGGCGGTGATGATGTACGCGTGACAGGACTCACCGAGAAAGGCGCAACCAAAGTAGAACGGCTCAATGGCGAAGCGAATTAAGAATTGCCGGCAACACGTCTGAGACGAAGGACCGGACAGGTGGACTTGCAGGGGGATTTAGTCCATAGACAACGATTCGTCCCATGCTGTTGGTTGCGGAATAGGTTTGGTCCACCAACTGAACACACTTCAGGTTGGTGTCATAGTGGTCGCAATCGATAGTCTTGGCATAAGGTTCAGGCGCCGGGAAAGCCGCGATGTACACCTTGCCATTGGCGATTGTCGGGGGATTGAACTTTGCGAAGTATCCTAACCCGTCCCGGCTTGGCTCGACGTCACTGGTCCACAGGACACGAGTCAAGTTTTCTGCGTCGAAGGCGGCCAATTCCCCATGTTTTGTGCTGAAGGTTGCGTCGGTCACAAAGTCGCCCGTATTGCTCGACGCGAAGTTCGCCCACAAAATACCGCTGCCACTCTGTTCTCCATTCGCAGAAAGGGACAAGATCGCACCCGGATGTCCGGCAAACACGATCGACGTCTTCGACGCAGGTGTTGGGTCGATGACTGGCTGCCCGTCGCTTATGCTGTTGGCCACCGTAAATGCACGCACGGCATCGTTTTCAACCGAGACGTACAAGCGAGATCCGCCAGAGAACAGCCCTACCCTTGGCCAATACACTGGGCCGCCCATAATGTGATGCCCCCCAGGACAGCCTGGATTCACGCAGAACCCTTGCCGAAATGGTGTTCCTGGGATGGTCCCGCGGTTCGCTGCAGGGCAGGGAGGAATGCCATGCCCCGGAGAGCTTGACTGGTCCCCGGCGCAACCCGCGACGATATCCGGACTTGAGATCAAGGCCGTATCGACAACGTATAGAGCGCCCGCCTTGCCTCCGCCAACCGCAAGCGTCCTCAGTCTGCCGTCGATCGCAACCTCGATGAGAGCCGGACCAGACCCTCCCAAATCGTTATCCGAGTT
>VBCY01000052.1 GCA_005882995.1 Betaproteobacteria bacterium | reverse complement strand
GACCGGGTGGCCTTCGCGCAGCGCAACGCCGACTTCCGAGTCATCCTTGAAGCCACCGATGCCAGGACCGTGCCCGGCGCGCGGATCGATGATCACGTACGGTCGGCGCTTGGGATCGACCTTGACTCCTTCAGGAGGCACGATGCGCACCAGCGCGTAATTCACGGCTGGCGTCAGGTCCCGCGCGTCGAGCACCATGTCGTAGTCGAAGTGCAGGACCGGCGGCATACCTTGCGAAACGTGCTTGACATAGTTGTTGCCTCGCTCGCGGAGGGTGTCCCAGAACAGCACCGAGCGCTGAGCGAAGTCGACGGCATAGTTGTACCACTGGGTCCAGGCGTCCCAGGGAGCGACGGGTTTGGCGACGAGTTCCGCCACGTTCTCGCTGAAGGCCTTGCGCACCCGCTCGATGAAACGCTCCCGCGCGAGCTTGGCGCGGGTCTGGAATACGACGGAAACCTTGGTGGAGATGTCCTGGCTCCGGGCCAGTTGCTTGCCTGCGATCATGGTGGGGTTCTCGTAAGGAGAGGGTTTTGCGAAGATTTTCCGGGCCGAGGGTGGCTCTCTTCGCTTACAGACGTATTATCGCCGATGGCAGGGGACGCCGTTGACCTAAATCAACTACTTGCGAGCATCGATCGATTCTGCACCAAGAAAAAAGCGCGGCGTTCAGCCGCGCTTTTCACGTCGATCCTCGAGTTGCTCGACGGGCGAGACGAGTCACTGGATCGTGATCTGCCTTGCGTTGACCTTCGCAAGCTTGGGCAGGGTGAGCTGCAGAATGCCGTCGACATGTTTCGCCAACGCGGCGTTCGCGTCGACCGCCTCCGGTAGACGGATGGCACGGCTTGCCTTGCCGTAGCTGCGCTCCTTCCACAGCGCCTTGCCATTGGCTTCGACTTCCTCGCGGAACTCGACGCCGATCGTCACGTCGCGGTCTTCGACCTTCACTTCGATCTTGTCCTTCGCGATGCCTGGCAACTCGGCCTTGACGACATAGGCCTCTGGTGTTTCGACAACGTCGAGAGCGATTGCGCCGCGGTTAACTGCCTCACCGTTGGTTGCCTGGAAGATCGAGCCGACGACGTGGTCGAACGCCCGATCCAGCGGGTTGTAATAACGAATCAAACTGTTCATGACCTTTATCTCCGTTCGATGGATTCGCGGCGCCCATTCGCCGCACTCGAACCCTAGATGGTACCGTCGCGCGGAGTTTCAAGGGGTATGCGGTGAGTGCGTTCGATCGGCGTTTCCGGCAGAGGCTGAGCGGATGAGGAAAGCGACGGCTCCGAGCGCGGTGCAGCCGTGCTGATGGCGGCGAGGATACCCTGGAGCAGTGCAGTGGGAGAGGGCGGGCAGCCGGGAACCGCGACATCGACCGGGATCACGCTGCCGACTCCACCGAGAGTCGCGTAGCTCTCGCCAAAGATGCCACCCGTGCAGCCGCAATCACCGACCGCCACAACCAGCTTTGGGTCAGGGGTCGCATCGTAAGTACGTCGCAACGCAATCGCCATGTGTTTTGAAACGGGGCCGGTGACCAGCAGCATGTCGGCATGCCGCGGACTCGCCACGAACTTGATCCCCGCGCCCTCGATGTTGTAGTAGGGGTTGCCGAGCGCGTGGATCTCGAGCTCGCAGCCGTTGCACGATCCCGCGTCCACCTGGCGGATGGTGAGCGCGCGGCCAAGCGTGCGAAGAATATCTTCGTGCAGTCGCGCGGCAACCACCATTTCCGCGGCCGGTTCCGGCAGCCTTTCGGTCTTGATTCCCGTTTTGGCGATCTGCTTCAGCACATACCACATGGTCTACGGCCCTAAAGATCGTGTCCCGAATACGACAAGTTGAACGACTTGTTGATCAGCGGGAAATCGGGAACGATGTTGCCGATCACGGCGTGCTCGAGCACCGGCCAGTTGAGCCACGACGGATCATGAGGATGGCAGCGGCGGATGCTGGCGCCGGGACCGCTCTCCAGCGCAATGAGCACCGGCCCACGCCATCCTTCGACATAACCAAGGCCGACGGCGTACGTCGGCACCTCCGGGAGCGGCACGATGATTTCGCTCTCCGGCATTGCTTCAGCAAGCGTCTCGATCAGACGCAGCGACTCGAGCACTTCATCGAAACGCACCGCAACCCGTGCGGCGACATCGCCATCGCTCTGGGCGGCCTTGCGTACACCTAGCGTGTCGTAGGGTGGGCAGAAGAAGTCGCAGCGCAGGTCGTGCGCGATACCGCTGGCGCGTCCGGCTAGCCCGGTAAGGGCAAGCTTGGTCGCCAGCTCGGGTGAGACCTGACCACAGCTTCGGAATCGATCCTGCAGACCGGCGTGCTCGTCGTAGATGTCGCGAAGTATGCGGACTTCATGGCGCAGTTCGAAGCATTGCCGGCGCATCGCTGCCACAGCCGCAGCTTCGATATCATGCGCGACGCCACCGGGGATGACCATGTCCATCAGCAAGCGATGCCCGAAGACGTCGCGGTTGAGCCGCAACACCTGTTCCTTCAAGCGAGAAAACTGGGCAAGACCGAAAGCGAATCCGCCGTCGTTGCCGAGGTAGCCGAGGTCGCCCAAGTGATTGGCAATGCGTTCGCGCTCGAGGCACAACGCGCGCAGCCACGAAGCACGCGCCGGCACGTCGAGCGAGCTGATCGACTCGAGTGCCTGTGCGTACGCCCATGCATAGGCGACCGTGCTGTCTCCTGACACTCGTCCGGCGAGTCGATATCCGTCCTCGATATTCAGCGTCTCGAACCGTTTTTCGATGCCCTTGTGCACGTAGCCCAGTCGCTGCTCGAGTCGCAGAACTTTTTCCCCCACCACCTGGAAACGGAAATGCCCGGGTTCGATGATGCCGGCGTGTACCGGCCCGACTGGAATCTCATGCACGCCGTCGCCGGCAACTTTGACGAAGGCGTAATCTTCCTCGCCGGCCTCCCATTTGGGCGACGGCTCGAAATCGCGTCGCAATGGAAAGCAGTCAATGGGCCACGCGGCCTGCCAAGTCCATGGTCTTTGGTCTTCGGCGTCGCATTGCACGCCGACGAGATCGAAAGCGGCACGCTGCATCCGATTCGCGACCGGGAAGATCAACGACAAGTCCGGGTAGCGCGCGCCTTCGTCGGGCAGCGTGTGTTCCAGCAGAGTAAGACCGTCCGAGTCGCGCAGCAGCACGCGAAGGCAAAACCCACGGTCGCGATCGCGATCATCGCTCGCCCACAGGGCGACGAGCTGGCCGCCTTGCTCCCACGCCAGACGGCACGCCGTCAGTAGCTGGCCCGAACTGACCGGACAACGCTGTGCGGGAATCGGCGAGGGAAGCGTCGCCGCAGCGATGCCAAGAGGCGAGACGTTCATATACGTTCGGAAGTCGTCCCCGCGAAGACGGGGACCCAGTGTCGTTCGACCAGAGTCGCTGGATTCCCGCTTGCGCGGGAATGACGATCCATCTCTCTCCTCCTCATCCGATCAACTTTGCCGCCTGCCGGTACCAGTCGGCCAGCACGGGCGGTATCCACAGTCCCAGAGCGCGGGCCGGTGCGGCAGGCGGCTCATGGTTGTCTCGCCGAACACCATCGGCTGCACTCTCGAGAACACCGCAGCGAAGGCCACCGCCAGCGCGAAAAGCAGCAGCGGGGTCGCCCATGGCTGGTCACGCATGGCGGTGGTGAGGATGAGGAACTCGCTTGCGAACACGCCGAACGGCGGCATGCCCAGAATTGCCAGAGTCCCCAGCACCAGAGCCCAGCCGATCGCCGGACTGGTGTTAATGAGCCCGCGGATCTCATCCATGGTCTGCGTGCCGGCCTTCTGTACCGCGTGGCCTACCGCGAAAAAGATTGCGGACTTGGTGAGCGAATGCACTGTCATGTGCAGCAGACCGGCGAAACTGGCGACCGGTCCACCCATTCCAAAAGCGAAGGTGATGATTCCCATGTGTTCGATCGACGAGTAGGCAAAGAGGCGCTTGATGTCCTTCTGGCGCGACAATAGAAGCGCGGCGAGGACTACCGACA
>VBCY01000330.1 GCA_005882995.1 Betaproteobacteria bacterium | reverse complement strand
TCGGTGCGTTCTGGACAATCCAACGCCTCGTGCTGATGGTCGAAGGCGGCTGATGCGATTCGGTTCGGCTGCGCGTTGCTTCGTCGTCGCATCGCTCTGCGTGCTCGCCTCTCCCGCGCTCGCGCACGTGCTGCCCGAGGAGGCGGGAGGATTTCTCACCGGATTCCTGCACCCCATCTCGGGGCTCGACCACGTCCTTGCGATGGTGGCCGTGGGGCTCTGGGGCGCGCAACTCGGCGTGCCGGCGATCTGGCTCCTGCCGGTCACCTTTCCGATCGTCATGGCGCTCGGTGGATTCCTCGGCCTACTCGGCATTCCGCTGCCCGGCGTCGAAATCGGCATCGCTGCATCGGCGCTTCTGCTTGGCGTCGCCGTCATGACCGAGCGCAAGCCGCCTTTGTACGCCGCTGCGGCTCTGGTCGCCTTCTTCGCGATCTTCCACGGTCACGCGCACGGCATCGAATTGCCCCCGGGACAGAGTGGCCTTCTCTACAGTTTGGGATTTGTCGTCGCTACCGGATGCCTGCACGCCATCGGCATTGCGATCGGCGCCATCCACCGCTGGCCCGCGGGTCAGGTCGCGCTGCGGCTTGCCGGCGGCGGCGTCGGAATCGCAGGAGTCTTTTTTCTTTGGCGTGCGGTCGCATGAAGCCGGCTCGCATGCGTGGTGCGACTGCGATCAGAATCGTCGCTCTGGCGCTGGTGCTGTGCCCGTTGCATGCACATGCACATCTGATCGCCACGGGTCTGGGGCCGGTTTACGATGGGATTATCCATTTCGCGCTGACACCGGAAGATCTCATTCCTGCTGTCGCGCTTGCGCTATTCGCGGGTCTCCGCGGCAAGGACCATGCACGATGCGCGATGTTCGTGTTGCCGCTCGCGTGGCTTGCAGGCGGCGTAGCGGGGACGTCAATCGCTGCTCAGCTTCCGGCTTCGCTTGCGTGGTTGCCGCTGCTCGTCCTGGGGGCGCTGGTTGCCTCCGATCTTCGATTGCCGCTCGCAGCGACGACGGCAATTGCGCTGCTGCTCGGTGGTTTCCTGGGCTATGCGAATGGAGTTGCGATGGCGCAGGCCGGCCCGGGCACTCGCGCGATCATCGGGATCTCCGGTACTGTCTTTGTCGCTATGACACTGGTCGCGGCACTGGTGACTGCTTGGCAATCGGGATGGGCGCGAATCGCGTGGCGAGTGTTGGGAAGCTGGATCGCTGCCAGCGGTTTGCTGTTGCTCGGCTGGTCGTTGCTCGATGCGCGCCTCCCCGACATAGGGGGGGCATTTCCTCGCATCATTGCCCATGCTTGACCCCATGCGTGACGGCCGGCTGCGGTCGGCTGATCTCCGCTCGTCCCATTGGGAGCAGACGAATGAAACGTTTAGGCTTCAACACCGTTTTCGCGGTGGTGCTCTCGCTGATCTTCGTGGCAGTCGTGCTATGGCAGATTCCGGGGCTGGTCGGCGGCCGGCTCACCAAGGACGAAATCGCGCGCTACCTCGTACAGATCGAGCGGCAGGTGCCACTGCCGCCGGATGAGAAGCCTGCAGTCCTTGCCCACGTGCGTGCCTTTGCCGAGGCGGACGACGGCAAACCTTTCTACATGCTCAATCTCATGCGCTATCACGACAAGCTGCGCATGTTTCCCGGAGCGCCGACGTTCTCGGGGAGCCCGCGCGAAGCCAATGCATTGTACGAACACGCCACGATTCCACTCGCCGTCAAGCGCGGCGCCTTTCCGATTTTTGCCGGCGAGACGCACGGCGCAAACGTGATGGGCTTCGGGCCCGGACAAGACGGCTGGAGCCGCGTGATGCTAGTGCGCTATCCGAGCCGGCGCGCGATTCTCGACCTCTTGACCGATCCGGCGTACGGCCCGATCGAGCCCTACAAGCTGATGGTGCTCGAGGTCGTGCTCGCGCCCACGTGGGCCGAGCTGGTCTTCCCGCCCTTCTGGGTTGCTGCCGGTGCGGTGTTGCTGCTGATTTTTCTCGCAACGGGCTGGGCGCGCGCGGCGCGTAGTCGCGACTAACGGCAACGCTGGACGGACGCTCGCTCGATTTTCTGTTTGCATCAGAGTTGCTGGTGACGCCATGAATCGGAGCATCGCATGCAGTACGTTCCCCCGCTGAACCAGATCG
>VBCY01000331.1:1175-2067 GCA_005882995.1 Betaproteobacteria bacterium | reverse complement strand
GAACACGGGATGACGCTCGCGATTGACCTGAAAGCGGTTATTCAACGCAGCCCGAGCCTGAAGTTCTCCGAACGCGGATCGCATGAACTCAAGCGCCTCCCAGGTCGATGGGATTTATTTGCTGCGAGCGTCTAGTTTCTGGGCCGTGTCCATAGTTGGGGCTGCGAAGCAGACATCGGCAACCAGCCGCTCACGCTCTCCGATGTCATCGGCGATGCCTTCAAGTCATGATAAGCGATGTGAAGGAACCGCATCGACGTCTGCGGCAGCGGAAGCAGAGCGCATTCCGAGACCGCCGCGCCGGCCGGAGTGTAGGTATGCGCCACGCAGTCGCTTTCAATAATCGTTGCGCCGCAAGGCGGGTGTCCCGGCATCCATTGCAACGCAGCCATCGCCAATGCGCTGTGACGCTTCAAGCAAACAGACCCTCCGCAGCTTTGCTGCAAAGCAAAAACCGATCGTCGCAAATCCTTCATACGCGGCCTATACTTGGATCACCGTTGGTGTTGAAGTGCTGGACTCGCGCGCGCCCTCCTTTGAAATCGGAGCTACTTCCATGAAGACCGTCCGTTTTGTCCTGACCTTGCTTGCGCTGTCGCTGGTGGCGCCGTGGCAATCCGCCAAAGCGGCCGACGTCATCTGCTACAACTGTCCGCCGGAATGGGCGGACTGGGCCTCCATGCTCAAGGCCATCAAGGCCGATCTCAACTACGACATCCCCCACGACAACAAGAACTCGGGTCAGGCGCTGGCGCAAATTCTGGCCGAGAAAAACAATCCGGTTGGCGATATCGGCTATTTCGGCGTCACCTTCGGCATGAAGGCAAAGGCGCAGGACGCGCTGGAGCCCTACAAGCCCGCCAACTGGGACCAGGTCGCCCCGGGATTGAAG
>VBCY01000331.1:0-1107 GCA_005882995.1 Betaproteobacteria bacterium | reverse complement strand
CGGCCTGCTGGAAGGATTTGTTGAAGCCGGACTACAAGGGCATGGTCGGCTATCTCGATCCAACGTCGGCTGCGGTCGGATATGTCGGCGCGGTCGCAATCAATCTGGCGCTCGGCGGCTCTGCATCCAATTTCGATCCCGCGATTACCTTCTTCAAGGACTTGCACAAGAACGATCCGATCGTTCCCAAACAGACATCTTATGCCCGCGTGGTTTCCGGCGAGATGCCGATCCTGCTGGATTATGATTTCAACGCCTATCGCGCGAAATATTCAGAGAAGGGGAAGGTCTCGTCAAGAACGCGCCCGACAAGGACAAGGCCAAGAAAGTGATGGACTATCTGTTGTCCGATAAAGGACAGGCGATCTGGACCAACGCTTACTTGCGCCCGGCGCGCCAGATTCAACTACCGGAGGCGGTCAAGGCGAAGTTCTTGCCTGATAGCGACTATGCCCGTGCCAAGAGCGTCGATTGGGGCCAGATGGAAAGCATGCAAAAAGGCTTCGTCGACCGCTATCTCGCCGAGGTCCGCTGAGGCAGTATGGGCCCAGCTTTAAGGGCACCATTCTTTCATGCGGCATAAATCGTTCGTCTGGCTGTGTCTGCTGCCGCTTGCTGTGGTGACGACGGCGTTCTTCGTGTTGCCGATGGCTCGCCTGGTCGTAACTGGCGCCGAAGGCCCGCAAGGGCTGGCCGGATATCTGGCCATTCTGGTCGAGCCGCGCTACCGCGCAACCCTGATCAACACTGTTCTCTTGGCAACCGCGACCACCATCGTTACGCTCGCCATTGCGACGGTGGCAGGCATGTTCCTGCAGCGTCATCGCTTTCCCGGCCGTGCCGTGCTGATTGCGATGTTGACCTTTCCGCTGGCGTTTCCCGGCGTGGTCGTTGGATTCCTGATTATTCTGTTGGCCGGCCGTCAGGGCTTGATCGGCGATTTTTCGAATCGCTTGTTTGGTGAGAAGCTGGTTTTTGCCTATTCGATCTACGGGCTTTTCTTGGGCTATCTCTATTTTTCGATTCCTCGCGTTATTCTCACCATCATGGCGGCGGTTCAGAAACTCGACGTCGGTCTGGAAGAAGCCGCGCGTTCACTTGGCGCCA
>VBCY01000329.1 GCA_005882995.1 Betaproteobacteria bacterium | reverse complement strand
CATCGAGTCCTCCAAGAGTTCCTGAAGCGTGTGCCCTGGCTGCCGTAGCGGAAGCGGGGCCCGTATTCTCAGCGAAGCCGCGCGCGATTACGCCACGAAGCGGATGTCCGATTGCGGCGTGCGCGTATCCATATTCTTGCCACGATTGAGGTGATCGTCGATCTCCGCCGCGCATCCGAGCATCCGGCCATAAAGAAACACGGTAAAGGCCGCGGTTTCCAGCGCCCGCTCGGAGAACTTGCCCTCCCGGTAACGCCCCCACAGCATCTTCAGGAGCAGCGCCGCAATCACGGCGTCGACGTTCACGCAAAATACGTTGCGGGTCACGTTCTCGTCGTAGAGCGTCTGCACCAGCGTACTGTAGTAATCGTGGAAGACGTTGTATTCACCGCGTTGCTGGCAGAGGCTGCGCACGAACGCCTCGC
>VBCY01000328.1 GCA_005882995.1 Betaproteobacteria bacterium | reverse complement strand
TTGATCGGTTTGCCCTTGAACACCGGGTGATTGATGCACGGTAATGCCTGCGCCGCCTCGGCGCCCATCTCCTTGCGCTGCATACGCTCCTCGCCATAGCGGCGCGCGAATTCCGTGGCCATGGCCTTGAGATCGAGCCCGTGATTAGGATCCGAGGGATCGACGAGCTCGACGTCCTTGAAACGCTCGAGGAGAAAGGCCACGCCTTCGTAGCCGTTGCCACCGTGCGCGTAGCCGGAGTGGGTGAGAAACCCGACCAGTGCTTTGTTGAACTGGACCCGTCCCGGCGCCTCCGGGCCATCGGCGGACGTGGCACCTTTCGCACCCTGAGCGGAGATTGCACCAGGACCGTTGGTCAGAAGCAGTCCCACCAGCGTTTGGAACGCAAACAGATCGGCCGGCTTTGGCTCTTGGCCGATCAATGCAACGCAGGCGACCTCCGTCAGCGACCGCTTGCCGAGAAGATCGGATGCAGGAATGCCGCAGAAACTCTCAGCGGTGTGTTTGCTGGCCTCGACTGAAGCGCCGATCATCGTCCCGAACAGGCGCAGCCACCATGGCAGCGTTTCCGCGGTCTGTTTGGAGATGCGCTTGCGTATCAGAGGACCCCAGGCGAGGGTCGCTGCAATGGCCGCGAGCACCGCCTCCGCGGTCGGATGGCCGCCGAGGCTTTGCAGATAGCGCACGAACACCGACTTCGCGCCCCGCTTTTTCAATCCGGCGATCATCGCCTCCGCTTTCCGATCCGGCTCCGCGGTGACGAACAGCTCGCGGCCCGTCGGCGTCACTTTGCCCGGATCGAAGCTTTCATCCCGCGCGTCCTGCAGTCCGGCCCTTGCAAAGCGCTCGATCAGCTCGCGTAGCGCCCTACGGGCCGCCTCTTGGCGGCGAGGGCCCACGATGCTTGCAGCCGCGGCAAGTACGCTATTGGGCGCGTTGCCCGCTTCGCGCGACGCCTGCGCTGCCGCAAGCGTCGCGTTGCCGTAGAGATTGAGCTCGGCGCCGATCGCCACGTTCACAAGCTTGCAGTCGTTCTCTCCGCCGGGCTCATGCAACAGTGCAAGGCAGATGTTGGATTCCATTGGGAACTGCGCGGCTTCGAGCATCGATACGCCATGCAGGCTCGTCACCTGGGTCTTGGGGTCCATCTGCGACGCGCCGGAGGTATCCTTCATCGACTGGCGCGGCAACAGTGCACCGATCTGCTCGTTGAGCGCAGCGATTTGCGCGTTGTAAGGCGGCGTCGCCTCGACAACGGGCACGTTCAGCACCGGTGGCAGCTCGAGCCCGCGATTGGATCCGAACCATGCTTTGAGCGCCAGACTGCCCTCGGGCGCAAAGTCGGGACGAGTCGCGTTCTCGCGCATGACCGCGCTCAAAGCGATGGAGATGGGGGCAATGTTGGTCACGACCGCGCCTTTGGCCGAGAACACCGGCTTCTCCGGAGTGAAGATGGCATCGACGCCAAATTTGTCCATGAACCAGCGTTCCTTGCCGGCGGCATCGTCGCTGCCGCCAGACATTGCGCCGGCATGGCCGACCGCACGCGTGAGCTTGCTCTTCCAGCGCCCCACCACACACGCCACGATTGGCTTTGTGTAGTCGGCGTCGTACTCGTAGTAGCCGCCCGGCTCGACGTACATCACGGCCCCTTTGGAGCGGGCGTCGTTGGCCAGCGCAAACGCCCACTCCGGCGCGGCGAAATGGATGTAGACATCCTTCCCGCTGGAGATCAACGTCGTCGTACCCCACCCGGCCATGCGCAGATAGGTCGCAATCGTCGTCGTGAAATTGCCGGAATTGGAGAAGATGGCGATCGACCCCTTGCGCAGCGCCTCGGCAGGACTGTCGCCGCCCAACGCGCCTCCAATGCGCACCTGGTTCCAGGCGTCGGCCACTCCCAGGCTGTTGCCGCCGAAGATGTCGATGCCGTTCTGCTGCCCCAAGGAACGAATCTCGCGCGAATCGTGTACGGAGAGTTTTTCCGTGACGATGTAAATCTTTTTGAGCTCGGGATTCACACGGATCAGCTCGGCGACGCCGTCTCGGGCAGCCGACGGCGGGAGATAGATCACGCCACAATTGAAGCGATGCCCGTCGTTGAGTCCTTCGAGAACGCTGTTGTAGACGGGCACGTTGCCGATCGGTGTCTCCAACACCTGCCCTCGGCGTCCCGGCGAAGTGCCGAACACGACGTTGCCACCCGAATAGGCGTGACCTACGGGCGTTACATCGCTCGACTCGCCTCCGAGGATGTTGAGCACGCACACGCGGTCGTCGCGGGTGGCAATCTGCGCGAGCGAGCTGATGCCCACGAAATACTTGAACTCCCCTACACCCCGTCGGTACATGCGGACCTCCTGCTCTCTCGATTAACGTGTTGGTCGCTACGCTCTCGTAAGCGCATGCCCTGTCAAGTCTGCGCAGTCGGGCCGGACAGATTGAGTCGGCCCGCGATTTGTTCGCGCCCCCCGGACTTCATCCACGCATCGACCGCTTGCGCATAATTGATGACTTCGCTCATATCGGAGTCGAAGCCGAAAATGCGGTAGGGCAGACCCAGGGCGTCGAAGGTATCGCGCATCACCCCCATCCCACGCACGAGGTTCGGCCCGCCGCGCCCGATCACGATATAGAGCGGCGTCGCGCCGTGTTTGCTGAAATGCTCGCGCAGCGCGTCGGCCATAGCGCGAAAGGTCTCGAATATGTCGGTGTTGTTGGATTTTCCGCCGATGATGAACAGCACGTTGGTCTGCTTCAACCAGTGCTTGAAGCAGATTTGCGCGACCTGCTTCATCTTTTCATAAGGCGGATTGCCGCCGAAGTCGGAGGAGATGATGGCGTCGTCGCCGAGTAGCTCCGTTACCAGGGAATTGGCGCCGCCGCCGAATGTAGGCGCCAGGATCGTACCCTTGGCGTTGATCACGTAGACATCGCTCTGGCCCTGATAAGTGCGCAGCTGGTTGATCTCCTGTTCGAAGTCGGAGAAGTCCATGGCGAACACGTGCGGCGGCAGATTGAGGCGTTGCCAGCGCGGATCGTCGCGATCGAAGCCGCATTTGAAATCGCACGCCACAGGCGTGAGGCGCCCTCCGCGGTCAGGTCGCATGCGAATGGGGTTGAGCTCGAGCGTAGTCATTCCGAAGTCGTGATAGAGCTCCCACAATTTCGGGAGCTGCTGCACCAGCGGCGAGATGAGCTGCTTGGGCGCTTCGAGCGCAGACAGCGCATTGGCGACGACGAACGCTTTCATGCCGGTGAGCGAATCGAACGGCACTTGCGCCACCATGCTCTTGTCCAGCTCTTCGATATCCATGCCGCCGTGATGCGTGAGCGTCATGGTCGGCGCCCGGAAATGAGTGGAGTCGCTGATGGAGAAATACACCTCGTGCTCCGCCGGCACTGCGCCTTCGAATGTCACACCGTTCGCCTTGGCGAACTGGTTGCCGTGGCGGTGCTCGACGAAGTAAAGCCGTTCCTTTTCCTTCAGCGCTGTCTTCAGATCCTTCGCGCGACCGAGCAGTCCCGCCTTGCCTTTCTTGCCCACGCCGCCCTTGAATACTGGCTTGACGAAGACCGAGCCGTGACGCTCGATGAGCGCCTTGATCTCCTCTTCGCTGGCGTCTGGTCCCAACACTTCGGACGTTGGAAAGCCGGCGAACTGCAGCAATTTCGCGCCGTAGAGCATGCCTGTAACCTGCATCGATTCCTCCTTGCGCCGCATTCCCATTGGAGCGCGGCATCCGCGACCCGAAGAAAGTGCACAACGCACTCGTTATTCGGCTACCGCACGATCGAATCATGGACCAGCGGATCAGAAGTCGGCAAGTCGCAATCGATAAGGCCGCGAAACAAAAGAAAAATGATGCCGCGGTGAGCTTGTCGATTCCAAAGTCGATCTCGTCGTGACGGCTTGTACCCCTGAGGCGTCCGCCTACAATCAAGCAGCCAGATACGCGAGCAAACTATTAAGTGTTTCCTAACTGCGTGACATCGGTTGCAATGTGGATGAGCTGGCCCTCACCCCAACCCCTCTCCCGCCGGGGGGTGCGCGACAGCGCGGGTGAGCGTCAAACATCACTCAGTTGCGTAATTCTCAATAGTAAAAAGATTGGCCGAGTCGTCTACTTGCTGGGCTGCACTTCTTCCTCGAGAAACTGCTGTACCGCTGGAGGAATAGTATCTTACTTGTAGGCGACAAATTGTCGCGTTATGATCTATCGCGCGTCGGGCCTACAGATCCGTCGCCCGATGCCATCCCAGCGAACTTCCAGATTCGCGGGTGCTGCTCATAATGACGGCACAACAGGCTGCGGCTCTCGACTGAAGGAGGAACCCATGAACCTAAGAGACTCGTGTCGTTGCACAACCGGCGCGCTCGCACGCAGCACACAGGTCCAACGCCTCGTTTTCAAATCGACCCACCATGTCGCAAATGTGATCGCAGTTGGGTTGGCGACCGCGTCACTGTGCGCGTCGGCTGCGGTCATCGACATCAAGACCTTGTCGACCCATGCCGATCGCGTCAGCGGTGGCGATGTGCTTGCCCAGATCACGACCGACGCGGCCGGATTGAGTCCGGTGACGTTGAACGGCGTCGACGTCTCGAGCATGTTCCGCCCGGGCACGACTCCCAATACGTTCGTAGGCCTGGTGACCGGACTCAACCTCGGTCGGAACACGCTGGCCGCGGGCGAAAGAAGTCTCGTCATCGCCAACTATTCGATCAAGGGGCCGATCATTTCCGGACCGTATCTGCAACCCTTCATCTGTCAGACGCAGGATTTCAGGTTGCCTGACGGAACAACG
>VBCY01000327.1 GCA_005882995.1 Betaproteobacteria bacterium | reverse complement strand
GACCAGTATCCACAGCGCCGAGAGGTTCGATCCCAGGGCCACGAGAAACGTGACCATCAGGTGCTGGATCCTGCCGAGCCGCTCCCAGCCAAAGAAGAACAGGCCGACGAAGGTCGACTCCAGGATGAACGCCATCAAGCCTTCGATGGCGAGCGGCACGCCGAAGACGTCGCCGACGTAGTGCGCGTAATACGCCCAGTTGGTACCGAACTGGAATTCGAGCGTCAGGCCTGTCGTCACGCCCATCACGAAGTTGATCCCGAACAGGAGCCCCCAAAAGCGAGTCATGTCGCGATAGATCTGGCGCCCGGTCATGACGTAGACGGACTCGCAAATGACGAGGATCCACGACAATCCAAGGGTCAGCGGGACGAACAGAAAGTGGTACATCGCGGTCGCGGCGAACTGCAGCCGCGACACGTTGACGAGGTCAAGGTCGGGCATGCTTGCCTTCCGGCGAAGGCGGCGCCGACCCAGACGAGTCGACCACGGCGCCGATGCGTTCGGCTCCCAGGCGGCGCACGACCGGATCGGAGAACCAGACGCTCCAGATGAGCGCCAGCGCGACGAACTTCATGACCAGCACGACGGCCACGTCGAGAGCGAGGCGTGAGCGACGGCGCGGTGCATGTTTCACGGCAAGGTGGTCGACCCGATGTCGTTCTTTAGGGCCCCACGAGCCACCGGCAATCCGTCATTGCATGTGCTGACCGCCGTTGATCGCGATATTGGCGCCGGTTACGAACGCCGCCTCATCCGAACAAAGGTAGATGATGAGGCCCGCGATCTCCTCGGGCTTGCCTAACCTGCCGATCGGTATCTGCGGCAGAATCTTGGAGTCGAGCACCTCTTTCGGGATGGCCATCACCATTTTCGTTCCGATGTAACCCGGCGAGATGGTGTTGACCGTCACACCCTTCTTCGCGACTTCGAGCGCAAGCGATTTGGTGAATCCGTGCATCCCGGCCTTTGCGGCCGCGTAGTTGGTCTGCCCGAATGCGCCTTTCGATCCGTTCACGGACGACACGTTGACGATGCGGCCCCACCCGCGCCCGACCATGCCGTCGCACACCTCATGTCCCAGTCGGCCTTGGTTATCTTCTTGAACGTCATGTCGCGCGTAATGCCCGCATTGTTGATCAGGATGTCGACCGGACCCACCTCGCTTTGCACCTTCGCCACGCATGCCGCGCACGAATCGTAATCGGCAACATCTACGCCGTAGGCGGCAAAAGTGTAGCCCTTGCTCTTGTAGTCCGCGACCCACGCGGCGGCGTTCTTGTTTCCCGGCGAATGTGTCACGACCACCTTGAAGCCAGCATCACCCATCTTCGTGCTGATCGATTCACCCAGGCCACCCATGCCGCCGGTAATCAATGCGATCCGTTGAGCCATCTTCTTCCTCCGTCGTAGAGTGAGTTGCGTTAGGGAACCTAGCGCTCGATCGCCAGGGCGACGCCCATCCCGCCTCCGATGCACAAGCTGGCGAGCCCCTTCTTCACGTCGCGGCGAGCCATCTCATGCAGCAGCGTGACGAGGATGCGCGCACCCGAGGCGCCGATTGGATGGCCGATGGCGATGGCGCCGCCGTTGACGTTTATCTTCGACGTGTCCCAGCCCATCTGCTTGTTGACGCCGATCGCCTGCGCGGCAAAGGCCTCGTTGATCTCCATCAGGTCCACTTCCTGGTGTTTCCAACCGGCCTTCCGCAGGCACAACTCGCTCGCCGGCACCGGTCCCATGCCCATGATCTTCGGATCGACGCCCGCCGATGAATAAGCCTTGATCTTCGCCAGCGGTTTCAAGCCCAGTTCCTTGGCCCGGGACGCCCTCATCAGGACGACCGCTGCGGCACCGTCGTTCAGCCCGGACGCATTTCCCGCCGTGACGCTGCCGTCCTTGCTAAATGCCGGCTTCAAACCGGCCAGTGATTCAGCCGTGACTCCGTGCTTCACGAATTCGTCGGTGTCGAACACGGTGTTGCCTTTTTTCGAGGGAATTTCAACCGGCGTGATCTCCTCCTTGAACTTGCCGGCCTTCTGCGCGGCCTCGGCCTTGTTCTGTGAAGCCGCTGCGAAAGCATCCTGCTCCGCACGGGATACCTCGTACTTCTTCGCGACGTTTTCCGCCGTCGTGCCCATGTGGTACTGGTTGTACACATCCCACAGGCCGTCGACGATCATCGTGTCGACCAGCTTCGCGTCGCCCATGCGGAAGCCGTCACGCGAGCCTTTCAGCACGTGTGCCGAGGCGCTCATGTTTTCCTGGCCGCCGGCGATAATCATGTCGGCGTCGCCGCACTTGATCGCCTGCGTCGCGAGATGAACGGCCTTGAGACCGCTGCCGCACACCTTGCCGATCGTCATGGCGGGCACCATGTCGGGGAGCCCGCCCTTGATCGAAGCCTGACGCGCCGGGTTCTGGCCGTCGCCGGCCGTCAGTACCTGGCCCATGATGACCTCCGATACCTGGTCGGGTTTCAGCCCCGTTTTCTGCAGCAGTGACTTGATGACTTGCGCACCCAGCTCGGCGGCGGGAATCTTGGCCAGCGAGCCGCCGAACTTGCCGACGGCGGTCCGGGTAGCTGCAACGATGACAACGTCGTCTTCCATTTTCAACTCTCCTTCAAACGTAGAAAGAAACAAAACGCGGAGACATCACTCCGCCTTGGCCTTGACGTAGCGCCCCGGGGCCGGGTCGCTCGCGCGATGTTTGCGGTTGCCTAGCTTGACGCGCGCGGGCACCTCGTCTCCCGCGTGCTGCGCCAGCCACTCGCTCCATGCAGGCCACCAGCTTCCCGGCACGCTCTGCGCCGTCTCCAGCCAGCGTTGCGGATCGGGACCCGCCTTCCCGTTCACCCAGTAGTTGCGTTTCTTCTTTACCGGTGGATTGATCACGCCGGCGATATGCCCGCTGGCGCCGAGGACGAACCTGTTGTCGCCCGCCAGGAGCTCGGTCGATTGATACGCCGTGTGCCACGGTACGATGTGGTCCTCGCGCGACGCGTACAGGAACGTCGGAACATCGATCAGCGAGAGATCCACCTTCTCGCCGCACTGGATCGTTTTTCCCGGCTCGCGCAGGTTGTTCTCCAAATACGTGTTGCGGACGTACCAACAGAACATGGGACCGGGCAGATTCGTGCTGTCCGCGTTCCAGTACAGCAAATCGAACGCGGGCGGTGCCTTGCCCTTCAGGTAGCTGTTGACCACGTATTGCCACATTAAGTCATTCGCGCGCAGCGAGGTGAACGTAAACGCGAGCTCCTTGCCTTGCATGAGGCCGCCCTTGCCGATCGCCGCTTCGCGCGCGGCCACGCTTTCCTCAGTCACGAGCGATCCGATCTCGCCGGTATCCGTGAAATCGAGCATCGTGGTCAGCAGCGTCATGCTGGAGACGGGGTGCTCATCCCTTGCCGCCAGTACGGCCAGCGTCGACGCGAGCAGCGTGCCACCCACGCAGAAGCCGAGCGTGTTCACCTGGTCTGCACCCGTGACGTTCTGCGCCACGTCGATCGCCTGCATGATGCCCTGCTCGAGGTAATCGTCCCACGACAGGTGCCCGAGGCTGGCGTCGATGTTCCGCCACGAGAGCATGAACACCGTGTGACCCTGGTCGAGCGCGTAGCGGACGAATGAGTTTTCAGGCTGCAGGTCGAGGATGTAGAACTTGTTGATGGCCGGCGGCACCAGCAGCAGCGGACGCTCGTAGACCTGGTCGGTTGTCGGCGTGTACTGGATCACCTGAATGAGCTCGTTCTCGAAGATCACCGCGCCTGGCGTGGTGGCAATGTTCCTGCCGACCTCGTAGGCTTTTTCATCGGTGCTGCTGACCCGGCCCTTCGCCATGTCTTCGAAGAACAGGTTCATGCCCTCCGTCAGGCTCTTTCCACCCGTCTCGGCAGCGAGTTGCAGTGCTTCGGGATTGGTGAGGAGGAAATTCGATGGGCTCATGGCGTCGATGTATTGCCGCATGCCATGCCGTAGCTGTGCCTTGGTCTTCTCGTCGAGCTGCGCCGACTCGACCGTGTTCTGGAGAAAGCTGGAATAGGCGAGGTAACTGCGTCGGATGAGGTCGAAGCGCGGGTCGCTACGCCAGGAATCCGCGGCGAAGCGTCGATCACTGTCGACTGCATCGGCCGGCGCTTGCGCCGCCGCGGCGGCAGCGGCCGGAAACGCCGACCAGTACGCCGTGGCCTGCTTCCAGAATTCCTGCTGCATGTTGGCGACCTGCTGCGTCGCGGCGAAGAACTCCGCCATCGGGTCGGGTTTGCCCGGCTCGGCCGTCCTCGGCATGCCGAATTGTCCCAGCATCGCGATGCCCCCTTCGAGCAGGCTTGCCAGAAGTTGCGCCGGATCGTTCGGTGAACTGGACATGGGGTGTTCCCAAATTGCTCGACGTGGGGCCTAAGCGTTGGCCGATGCGGCGACCCTCAGTGCAGCTTCACATGTGGTTCCGTGCGTCGCGTGATCATTCTCGCCGCCGTATCTAGGCTGACCTTCCAGAAGCCGTGCAACGCGAGTTCATGCATCTTGTACAGCGACACATACATCATTCGGGCGAACCAACCCTCGATCCAGAGATTGCGGCCAGTCAGAGTGCCCATAAGGTTCCCGACAACGGAGTACTCGCCGAGTGAAACGAGCGAACCAAAGTCGCGATAGCGCCACTGCGTCAAAGGTGTGTGGCGCAGCCGGCTCTGGATCTGCTTCACCATGTGCGACGCCTGCTGGTGGGCTACCTGCGCGCGTGGTGGCACCTGGGCGCTTTCCTTGCCCAGCCACGGGCAGGCGGCGCAATCGCCAATGGCGAACGAGCTGATTGATGCGATTGGTTTCCAGTCCACCCAGGTCTTTGAGAAAATCGGGGGCCTTTACGCCCGCGGCCCAAACGACCAGCTCCGCCGGAATGATCTCACCGGTGGCCAGCCGCACGCCGTCGGGCAGGACCTCGGCCACACGGGCGGAGGTGCGCACGTTCACGTTGAGCTTCGTCAGCAGCTTGCTCGCTGCCTCCGACAGGCGCGGCGGCAACGCCGGGACAATCCGGTCGGCCGCCTCGATCAGAATCAACTTCATGTCCTTTTCCGGATCGATGCGGTCGAGGCCGTAGGACACCAGCGTGCGCGTCGTATTGTGCAACTCCGCGGCAAGCTCGACGCCCGTCGCGCCGGCGCCGATGATCGCGACCTGCAGCTGGTGCGGACGCAGCGGCTCCGCCTGCGCATGCGCGCGAATGTACGCGTTGACCAGCCGCCGATGGAAGCGCTCCGCCTG
>VBCY01000326.1 GCA_005882995.1 Betaproteobacteria bacterium | reverse complement strand
ACTGAGCGATGACGAATGGCGTTCCGACGAGCGCATGCTCGATCGCATTGGCGCGTTGCTTGCCGAAGATAACCGGCCGGCCTTCGACGCGGCGTCCGCGAAAGCGCAAGCAGCGCCGCTTCCCATGCTCACAGCAATGGCGGAGAGGACGCTGTCCATCTACCGAGACGCTGTGCAGCGCGCGAGGGGTGCGACTCACGCGCAGCCGATTGCAGCCGAGCGTTGTCTCGCTGCGCTGGGCTACGTTCCATGGCGCATGCCGCAGGACTCCTTTCAGGCGCAAGCCGCCGCCGGCGGATCCCGCGGCGCGGTTGCGCATCTGGCCAGCACCGCGCTGCGGGTGCGTCACACGCTGCCCGGCCGAGTACTGTATCGACTCGCTCCGAATGGCTGGATCGCGGCGCTAAAATCGCGTCTGCCATCGTGATCGATCCCGCGTACGGAGAGTGGCTCGCGCGCGGCCAGGCGCATCAGCGGGCCGGGTTGCCGATCGACGCGATGCTCTGTTTTCGTCAGGCGCTCAAAGTGAACCGGCACGCGGTTCAGGCGCAGTCCCATCTCGGAGAAGCGTTACGCGATCTCGGACAGCGCGAGGAGGCGATCGGCGCGTGGCGCGCAGCCTTGTCGCTGCAGCCTAAGCATGTGCCTTCGCTGGTTGCCCTTGGAGACCTTCTTTACCGGATCGGCGCCCACGCGGATGCCGCGTCGCAATATCGACATGCGCTGACGGTCGAGCCCGCCAACGCGCCGGCCAAGCGCGGACTCGCCTTGGCTTCCTTGGCCAGAGGCGACGCAGACGCCATGGCGCTCATCAAGGATTCGCTCGTCGGGGATGGAATCACCTTCGCCGCGCCGGACGAGCTTACGCATCGAGTCGCAAGGCTTCCGCCTTCGCGTGAACGGCGTAGACTTTTGCAAAAAATCAGCACGCTCGACGGTGCTGCAACCGATCCTCTGTTGATGGCGCTTCTGGCGCAGGATCTTGCATCGGCGCAGGATGATCACGGCGCTTGTGCGCTGCTCGATCGGGCGGCGGCGCTCAATTCGGCAATCGATGTCGAGGCTCTGCGCCACCTTTCGTTGGCGGCGAGCATGATCGGCGCCCCATCCGCTTGGCCCTCGCGCTATGCAGCAAGCTGCGTCGAGGCTTTCTCGCCCGCCGTCCCGCTCATCTGGCCCCGACGGACCGCGGGGAAGGCGCTGCGGGTCGCCTATCTCGTGGATGCGGGACGGCCCATTGTGCTGGCCGGCGTGGCGATCGATCCTGCCTCGTATATCGAGCACGTCGCTGCCGCGCATCCCCATGAGCGCTTCGAAGCGGTAGTGTTCATGGTCGGCGATGCGATCAATGTTGCTTCGCTCCGCGGGATCCGATGCGTGCCCATGCCGACCGGTAATGATTCCGCGTTCGTGCGATCAATTGCCGAACAAGACTTCGACGCGATCATCGATCTTGTCGGTATGTCTGCAGCGATCGGACCTTTGCTTGCGGCACGGCCTGCCCGCACCGTGTGGACCTACACGGGTCTTGCAGCGGGCCATGTGCCACCCCTCACAACCCACGCGCTGCCGAAACCGGAGAGTGCCGACGATCAGTCGCTCCCGGGCCATCGAGCTGCAATCGAGGCTCAACTCGCGGACGCTCTCAATCGCTCCGGGGATGGCGACGGGACCCGGCTGTCGGCAGAGGCCTTGGGTGTGTTGTGGCGCACCGCGCTGGCCGCACATCAGAACGGCGACGCCGAGTCCGCGCTAAAGGGCTACGAGCGCGTGCTGACCGAGCAGCCCGGGTTTGCGCCGGCGCTGTATTTTTACGCTCTGCTGCTGCGCGAGAGCGAGAGAGTCGAGGAGGCGCAAGCAGCTCTCGCATCCGCGCTGTCAGCGGCGCCGCGCTACGAGGAGGCGCGGGCGGCGCTTGTCAATCTGCGTCGGGAATCGGGCGACGCCGAAGGAGCGGCGATCCTTTGCCGCGAGGGGCTCGCGCTTGGACCCGGCGGCGCCGCGCTGTTGCGTGCACTGGGTCTCACAGAGCTTGCGCGACAGCGCTATAGCGCGGCCGTCGACGCGTTCGTCGAGGCGCTAAAACGCGAACCCACCGACGGCCAGACACACTACAACCACGGCGTGGCGCTGCAGTCCTTGCACCGGCGCGAAGACGCCTTGCGTGCCTACCAGCGCGCGCTCGCTCTTTCGCCCGACATGATCGCGGCCGATTTCAACATCGGCGTCGTCTTCCAGGAGCAGGGACGCACCGATGCGGCGATCGGAGCCTTCGAACAAGTACTGGCAAGAGAACCGCGCCACGTCCTGGCGCACAAAGCGCTCGGCGACACGCTGCTCGCCGCGCGGCGCATCGATGACTGGCTCCGCGCATTCTCGCGCTTCGAGCAGAATTGTCCCAACGCGCTGTCGATGGCGGTGCAGGCGCTCGAGGTGTACCAATACCGCGGCGACTTCGCCGGGCTGGACCGCTACCTCGATCGTCTGCGCCGGGACGACTTCAAGCCGGAGAGCGAGACGGACCTGGCCGACAGCCTCGAGCAACTTCTTTTCCTGATGCTTTACTTCGACATGGAATCCGAAGCGCAGCTCGCGTTCTACCGCGCGTACGATGCGGTGGCGCAACGCGTCTACGGAACTCCGCTTCCGCGCGGGTCCGTTCGCCGTCCGGGCCGCACGCGTATCGGCTACCTTTCCGGTGACCTGCGCAATCATGTCATGGGCAAGATGATGTGGGAGGCTATCCGTTACCATGATCGTGAGCGCTACGAAGTCTTTTGCTATTCGCTCAATGCGCAGGGCGACGAATGGACGGATCGCTTCCGCGCCATTGCCGATGGTTTCGAGGTCGTCGCCGAGGCGCCCGAGCGCGATGCGGCGCTGCGCATCGCCGCGGACGATGTCGACATCCTGGTGGACCTTTCGGCCCACACTAGGAATGCGAGGCCCGGCATTCTTGCGCTCAAGCCGGCGCGAGTGCAGATCACGCACATCGCAAGCTGTGGCGCCGCGGGTCTGTCTGCGATCGATTTCAAGCTCACCGATGCCCTTTGCGACATTGAGGAAAATCAGGCGTATCTGATCGAGAAGTTGTTGCCGATGGCGGGCTGCGTCTATCCCTATCGCCACGTCGATCCGCCGTCCGAGCATCCCTTCCACCGCGCATCACTGGGAATTGCCGAAGAGGCGGTGGTGATCGGCGCATTTGTGAATCCATTAAAGCTTTCCCAGCGCTGTCTGTCGCTGTGGCGCGAAGTGCTCGAGCGGATTCCGGGCTCGCTGCTCGCGATCTCTCCACTGTCTCCGGAGGCGAGGGGCGTGTACGCGCGGCTGCTCAAAGCGGCCGGCATGGCGCTCGAGCGGGTGATCGTTTTGCCGCAGGGACGCAACGATGCCGAGGGACAGGCGCGTTATTGCGTGCTTGATCTCGCGCTCGATCCGCTGCCCTATGGAGGCGTCAACAGTACCCTCGAAGCGCTCGACATGAGCGTGCCGGTGGTGACGCTGCGCGGCCGCAAGCATGGCGAGCGCACTTCGTACAGCATTCTCGCCAATCTGGGCGTCACCCAAACCGTTGCCCAAAGCGGCAGCGAATATGTGGCCATCGCGGCTAGGCTTGCGAGCGATCGCGCCTTCCATGACGAAGTCGTCGCGGCCATCAAGGAGGGGCTCGCATCGTCCGCGCTCACCGACATGCCGCGGCACACGCGCGCGCTGGAGGCGGCGTACCAACGCGCGCTCGCGCTCGCAGGCTCCAAGGGCCGATCATGAACCCGACGCATCGGATCGAAGCCGCGCGCAAGCTCTATCTGGGTGGCGATTGGGTCGGCGCGCGTCGAGCCTGCGAGGCAGTGCTGATCGCCCCGACCGACGCGCAAGAGGCTACCGACGCCCGTCTCGTCCTGATTGAATGCGCACGGCGATCCGGGGACCGGCAAACAGGAATGGTCCATGCACGCGCCGCTGTCGCTGCAACCCCGGAGCATGCGCTGGCGCACTACGCGCTTGCGGTGTGCTGCGACGAATCCGGCGACAAGGCGGCGGCGGTCGGGCATCTGCACCGGGCGATCGAGGGCGATCCGGGCATGGCGCAATCGCACCGTTTCCTGGGAGCGCTTCTTGTTGATCTGGGTCAGCCCGGCGCTGCGATCGCGAGTTTCGAGCGCGCGATTGCAATCGATCCCGACAATGCCGACGCGTGGAACAACATGGGGACTGCGCTGCACCAGTCGAACCGGCTCTCCGACGCGGAGTCGGCGTACCGGCGCGCGCTCGCGCTCAACCCCGATTATCCCCGCGCAGAATGCAATCTCGCCGTCGTTCAGCGCGACCAGGGACATCCCGATCTGGCCGAAGCCACGCTGCGGGCGTGCATTGCCCGCCGCCCGCCCGCCACGGCGTATCGTCCGGCGTATACCGCGCTTGCCGACCTCTTGCGCGCGCGAAGCGAGCTCGACGAGTCGGCGCAGCTCTACCTTGCCGCGGCGAAGCTTGCTCCCAATGCCAGCTCTGACGAGATGCTCGACCTGGGGCTTGTGCTGACTGAGCGAGGCGATCAGCTACAGGCGAGAAAAGCCTTCGCGCATGCGTTGCGAGTGAATTCCCGATCCCTTCGCGCCGCACTGGCTCTGAATCTTACGCTGCCGATGATCTATGAGGATGCAGCACATGTCGCGCGCGCACGGGCGGAATACACGCAAGGCTTGGAAACGCTCGAGCGAGAGCTCGATGCGAGAATTGACGGTCTCAATTCCCGGCAGATCGCCAACGCCCTCATCTGGAGCAATTTCTTTCTCGCCTACCAGGGCGAAAACGATCGTGATCTCCAGGCACGCTATGCGGCGATACTCGCGCGCGCCCTTGATCGCGCCGATCCAGCGTGGCGGGCGCCGGTCGCTCAGGAATCCATCTGCGGACGCCGGATTCGCATCGGCTTCGTATCGGCGCTTTTGCGCGAATGCACCGCGGGCCTTTATTTTTCGCGTTGGCTCACCGACCTCGATCGCGATCGCTTTGAAGTCTGTTTCTACCCCTTGGGAAACAACGACGACGCGGTTACCCGGGCAATCCACGGTCGCGCCGAACGCGTGCGCGCCTTTGTCGGCGGTGATGCATTTCCTTCGACGGTCGCTGCCGTAATCCGTGAGGAGCATCTCGACGTGCTGGTGTACCCGGAGTTGGGCATGGATCAGGTGACCTTCGCGCTCGCGGCGATGCGCCTCGCGCCGCGGCAGTACGCCGCCTGGGGCCATCCGGTGACCACGGGGCACGCCACCATCGATGCTTTTTTCAGCTGCGATTCAATGGAGCCACCCAACGCGCAAGAGCACTACACCGAGAAGCTGGTCCGCCTGCCGGGCATCGGCACCCGGTTCGCGCGCCCCGCGTTGCCTCCACCCGCAGCTCGCGAGCAATTGAATCTTCCGGTCGACGCCACGCTGCTGCTGTGCCCGCAATCGCTGTTCAAGATCCATCCCGACAACGATGCGATATTCGCCCGAGTGCTGGCCTCGAACCCTAAGGCGGTCCTGGTGCTGTTCGCGGGTCGCCATCCGGCCATCACCGACCAGTTCATGCGGCGGCTGCAGAAATGCTTCGACGATTACGGGATCGCCATCCGCGAGCGCACCCGTGTGCTGCCGCAACTCGACCATGCGCCTTACCTCTCCATCAATATGGCTTGCGACGCGATGCTCGACACGCTGCGCTGGTCAGGCGGGCAGACCAGCGTCGACGCGCTCGACTGTGGCCTGCCGGTCGTAACGCTCCCCGGCGCGATGATGCGCGGGCGACAGAGCGCTGGAATGCTCAAGTTGATCGGCATGGAAGAGCTGATCGCGAAGGACGTGGAAGACTATCTGCGCATCGCTGACCGCCTGTGCGGAGATGCGGTGTGGCGCTCGGCGCTATCGCAGCGGATTCGCGAGCGATGCGGTCGGCTCTTCGACGATGCGGAGCCGATCAAGGCTCTCGAGGCATTCTATGAGCAAGCCGTGGTGCGCTGAGGCCGTCTGCGAGAAACACGTCGCATCGGCCTGCGGAACGCGGCTTTGAGCGTACGCGAGAGCATCGACGCCGCTCGCAAGCTATTGCTGGCCGGCGCTCTCGAGGCATTCTATGAGCAAGCCGTGGTGCGCTGAGGCCGTCTGCGAGAAACACGTCGCAACGGCCTGCGGAAGGCGGCTTTGAGCGTACGCGAGAGCATCGACGCCGCTCGCAAGCTATTGCTGGCCGGCGACAAAGCCGCTGCCATCGACGAGCTACGCAAAACGATCGAACGCCATCCCGAGTACGTCCCGGCGCATCGCTATCTGGGTGCACTGTTGCTGGCGACGGGCGATGCCCAAGTGGCGATTCACAGTTTGGGGCGGGTCGTGCAAATCGAGCCCGGCGACGCCGATGACTGGAACGAGCTCGGCACCGCGCTGCATTCGGTGGGCCGCCTCGAGGAAGCCGAGGCAGCGTATCGGCGTGCCATGTCGATAAGGCCCAACGACCCGAATGCGGCGTGCAATCTATCGCTGCTGCAGCGCGAGCGAGGGCATGCTGATGAGGCTGAACAAAGCTTGCGCGCTGCCATTGCCGGGCCAAACCTGACTGCTGCGGCGCGGCCGGTCTTGAGTGCGCTCGCTGATATCGTGCACGAGCGCGGAGACCTCGACCAGGCAGCGCGGCTTTATCTGACGGCTGCGAAGCTCGCGCCTGACGAAAGCGCTGCCGACATGCAAAGCCTCGGGCAGGTGCTCTCGGAGCGAGGCGACCGGGCTCAGGCAAGAAAGGCCTACCATCACGCGCTGCGTCTCAATCCGCGTTTACTGCGCACGGCGCTCTCGCTCAATCTCACGCTGCCGATCATCTATTCGGACGCAGCTCACGTCGCGCAGGCGCGCGAGGAGTACATCCGTGGGCTCGAGATCTTGGAACGAGAGCTCGAGGATCGAATCGCTGGGGCGGCGTGGGCGCAAATCGCGGATGGGCTGGTCTGGAGCAATTTTCATCTGGCCTATCAGGGCGAGAATGACAAGGAATTGCAGGAACGCTACGCTACGCTGCTTGCCCGTGCGCTCGACCGCGGGGATCCGGCATGGCGCGCACCCTTGCAAGCTAAGCCTGTGACCGGACGCAAGATCCGCATCGGTTTCGTATCGTCTTTGCTACGCAAGGGGACGGTGGGTCTGTATTTTGGTCGATGGCTTACCGATCTCGATCGCGAGCGTTTCGAGCTCTGCGTCTATCCTCTCGGAGGCGACGGCGACGCTCTGACAGCGGCGGTCTCCGCCCAGGCCGACAGAGCGCGCACCTTCTACGGCGGCGATGCTCGTCCATCGGTGATTGCCCAGGCGCTTCGAGCTGAGCAACTGGACATTCTTGTCTATCCCGAACTGGGAATGGAACAGGTGAGCTTCGTCTTGGCGGCGATGCGGCTTGCCCCGCGACAGTATGCGGCGTGGGGACACCCGGTGACGACGGGGCACGCCACCATTGATGCCTTCTTCAGCTGTGAGGCGATGGAGCCGCAGGGAGCACAAAGCCACTACACGGAGCAACTGATCCTGCTTCCGGGAATCGGGACGCGTTTTGCACGGCCGCCGCAGGCCGCGGCCGCGCAGCGCGAGACACTGGGCCTGCCGCACGATGCCGTGCTATTGCTGTGTCCGCAGTCGCTGTTCAAGATCCATCCGGACAACGACACGCTCTTCGCCAGGGTGCTCTCGTCCAATCCCCACGCCATCCTGGTGCTGTTCGCCGCTCCGCATCCTGCCATCACCGATCAGTTCATGAGCCGGCTTCAGAAATGCTTTGATGACTTTGGCATCGCCATTCGTGAGCGCACGCGAGTCCTGCCGCGTCTCGATCACCAGGCGTATCTTGCCGTCAATCGCGTCTGCGACGCGATGCTCGACACGCTGCGCTGGTCGGGCGGACAGACCAGCGTCGACGCACTCGACTGTGGCCTGCCGCTAGTGACGCTTCCCGGCGCAATGATGCGCGCCAGACAGAGCGCGGGGATGCTCAAGTTGATCGGCATGGAAAAGCTGATCGCCAAGGACATCGAGGATTACCTGCGCATCGCCAACCGATTATGCGGCGATCCGCCATGGCGCGCGCAGCTTTCCCGGCAAATCCGCGAGCGCTGCAGGCGGCTCTTCGACGACGCGGAGCCGATCAAAGCTCTCGAAGCCTTTTATCGGGAAGCGACGGCGCCGGAATAGTCGTTCCAGATAGAAGCGAGAGCGTCGGCGAAATCGCGGGCGTAGCGCGTCATATCGAAGAGCGGATAGCTGTGCCGGTTTAGCGAGAGCCGCGAGCGCAGCGTCGAAAGGCGTTGAGGATCGCGAGCAAGGGCAAGGGCGGCGCTCTCGTAACCCTCCAGGCTCGAAGTCACCAGCTCGGAGAGCCCTAGTGCGTGGAGCTGGCTGCCGGGGTTGCGGCTGGCCAGTGTTTCGCCGGCGAACGTCAGCACCGGCAGGCCTGCCAGCAAGGCATCGTTGGTGGTGGTGTGCGCACCGTAGGGCGAGGTGTCGAGGAACAGGTCCGCAGCGGCGTTGCGCGCGATGTGGCGCGCGATCTCCACCCTCGGTGCGAAGATGAGTCGTTCCGGGGCGATCCGGGCGCTTCGCATTTCACGCTGCAGGTTCGTCCGCGCGTCTGCATTCATATCCAGCAGCCACAGCACGCTGCCCGGAACTGCGTGCAGCAGCTTGAGCCACACGGCGAATACGTGAGGAAGGATCTTGAAGACATTGTTGAAGCAACAGAAGACGAAGGCATCGACCGGCAGTCCACATTCCTCGCGGCTCGGCGCCGGCCCTTTGGGCGCACGCGTCGTGTCGCTCGGCACATAGCAGTGCGGCATGTAGAAAAAGCGCTCGGCGTAATCGGCTTGTGCCTCGTGTGGCGCGACGAAAGCATCGACGTGGATATAGTCGTACCACCCTGCGCCAAGCGTTCCGGGAAAGCCCATGCTGTTGATCTGCACCGGCGCCGGGCGCAGCGCGAAGAGATCCGGTCGCGCGTTCTGGGTGTAACCGTTGAGATCGAACAGGATCTGAATTTCATCGTCGCGTATCTTTTGCGCCATGGAAGCCGCCGACCCGGCGCTCAAGTCGGTGAAGTGCTCCAGCGCACGGCGAATACGCTGCCCGACGGGTCCAGTGTCCTCGGGCAACAGGCCGTAACCGAAGCTCTCGATGCGATCTCGATCGATCTTCTCCCAGAGCTCCATCATCAAGCTCGCAACCGGATGCGGCCGGAAATCGGTCGACACGAATCCGACACGCAGTCTGCCGTCGGGCGCCGGAGGTGGTGACGGGCGGGGCGGGGACTGAGACGGCCGAAAGGTCTGTGCCCAACATCGCGCAGCGTGCAGCAGCGTTGACGGCGGCAGCGGCATTGCCAGGAGCGGGAAGGGCGCCACGCTCCACGAGGCATTAGTGCTCCTGGCATCGAGGAGCTGCCGAAGCTCGCCGAACAATCCATCGATGCCGTCCCAACGGCAGCGATGCGCGCGCGCGTGCGCCAGCATCGAAAGCGTATAGGCATTGCTCGGATCGATCTCGTGAGCGCGAGACAGTGCGCGTTCAGCGTCGGCGTAACGAGCCTGTTCGACGCACAACGAGCCTAGATTGGTGAGGAGCTGAGGATCGTCGGGCCAGCGCCTGGCGGCTTCGCGAAGCGCAGCCTCGGCTTCTTCGAGGCGGCGGCTTTTCTGTAGCGCAATTCCCCTGCGCACGATCACGGCCACCGGCAGCTCCTGACGGATGCCGAAGAGCCGATCGTAAGCGTTCGCGCAGGGCTCGAATTCGCGTCGTTCGTAGAGCACATTCGCCAGATTTCCCAGCGCGTCGGGATGCATCGGATCGACCGCGAGCACCCGCTTGTAACATTCCAGCGCTTGCTCGCTTTCGCCGGCAGCCTCGAGCGCAAGGCCGAGGTTGTTGAGGATCGCCACGTTGGTCGGTGCGCTGCGCAGTGCACGTCGATACGCGGCGATGGCTCCCTTGGCGTCTCCCGTCTCCCGCATTCGATTGGCGACATGGAAATTCGCTTCGGCGTTGTCCGGATCGAGAACGAGGACCTGCTGCCAACAGTCTCCCGCGACATCGGGATTTCCTGCGGCGAGCGCCTGTCGACCGCGCTCGGCCCATGCTGCGACATCCGGCAAGGCCGCACTGGTTTCTCCAGGCTTGAGCGAGCCGTGACAATCCTTGTAGCGCTTGCCACTGCCGCAGGGGCAGGGAGCATTGCGTGAGGCGGGTGGCGTCAGCACGTCAATGCGACGCGAGCGAGCGAAGCTGCGCGGCAACCTGCGCCACGACCGACTCCCAGTCTCGCATCGCCGGCTGCCGGAAGAGCTTGAGCGTCGGATACCACGGACTGTCGTCGCGCCCAAGCAGCCATCGCCAATCAGGGGCAAAAGGCAGCAACACCCAGCAGGGGCGAGCCAGCGCCCCGGCGATATGCACGATGCTGGTGTCGACGCTGATGATGAGGTCGAGCTCGGCGATCAATGCTGCAGTGTCGTCAAGTGAGACGTCGGGCAAAAGCGGCGCCATTGCGGTGGCGCCTTGCACGGATGCGATCTGCGCGGCGGCATCACCGTGTTGCAGCGAATACCAGGCGACTCCGGGAACCTCGAACAGCGGCGCTAGCATGCTTAAACGACACGATCGGTTCCGGTCATTGGTGTGGGCTTTGCTGCCGGCCCATGCAAGACCGACCTTGAGCAAAGTGCGGCCGAGCGCGAGCTTCTCGCGAGCCCGGTGTCGTCGTTCCATCGAAACGTCCATATAGGGCACATCGCAAGGGATGGTGTCCAGCGTCGTGCCAAAGACGCGTGGCAGCGACATGAGCGCAAGATCAGCGTCGTAGCGAGGCGGCTCCGCCGACACGCTGAGGACTTCGGCGACATCCGGAACGCTGGCGAACAAGCCGCATAGCGCGTCGGGCGCATGTACGAGCACGCGAGCTCCCAGGCGCGCGACAACGCTGGCGTAGCGCACGAACTGCACTGCGTCTCCTAGGCCTTGCTCGGCGTAGAGCAGCAAGGTCTTGCCGGAAATCTCGGTACCGTCCCACGGCGGACCGGCGTAGCGATGACGGTCCTTGCCCAGCTCCGGGAGCGAGAGTCGCCAATCGTATTCACGCCACCCCTCCGCGAATTTGCCCTCCAGCAATAGCGCCAGTGAAAGATTCCAGCGAGCTTGCGCGAAGGTCGGCGTGATCTCGCAGGCGCGGCGAAAGGCGGCGATCGCGCTGTCGACTTCGTTGATCGATTGCAGGGCGAGGCCGAGGTTGTTCCAGGCGACGGCGTGGTCGGGCTTGAGCGTCAGCGCAGCCCGGTAGGCTGCGATCGCGTCACGTTCACGATCACAGGCTGCATAGGCGAGGCCCAGATTGTTCTTGAACTCCGGTTCCGCGGGAACCGATGCAACCGAGCGCTCGAGCAGAGGCAAAGCCTTGGTGCAATCGCCGCGCTGATATTCGACGACGCCCAGATAGTGCATTGCAACCGCATGGCCAGGCGAAATACCCAGCACTTCGCGATAGATCGCCTCAGCGGCGGCGGCATCGCCGCGTTGATGCACCGACACTGCGTGAGCAAGGCGCTTTTCGACGACGGGCTCGCTCACCGGACGCTGTGACGGCACGCCCGTCGCACCGTGGCAGTGCTTATAGCGCTTGCCGCTGCCGCAGGGGCAGGGATCGTTGCGCCCCGCGGGGGGCAGCCTTGCAGCATTGGCGGACGCCGTAGAGAGTCCGCCAGCAGCCGCCGCGTCATGCGGAGTCTCGTCGAGGATGCGCTGGAAAATGGCGGCCGCGGCTCTCCAGAGGCCCATGGCGAGACAATTTCGGCCGAGCTGAGCGAGTTGCGGCGAGCGTGCGATGTCGGGCGTGAAATGGACCGTCAGTTCGATCAATTCCTCGGCCGGCACGACGCGGCAAAAGTTGAACAACCCATGAAAGCCGAACGGCTTGCCGATGGGATACGCTGCTTCGAAGGCGAAGCCGTCGGCCAGGGGTTCCGGCGCGAAGCGTATACCATGCTCGCGCTCGAGCAAGGGTCTGAAGCTGCGTCCGATGGTCTCGTCTTCCGGGCCGGCGAGCGCGATACGCGAATCCTGAAGCGCAACGAGCAGCTTGCGGGAGCGAAGCGAAAAGCCTCCGTTGCCCACGCGCATGGCGTCGCTGTGCCAGAACCATGTGGCGCCTATGTAATCGCATTCGAGAAACTCGTCGCGCCACGCGGCCGGATTGATCGCGTATCCATCCCATTGGATCAGGAGCACATGAGAGGTGTCGATGTGCGGCAAAAGCGACTTGAGCACGAATTGCGAATAGGCCTCGCGCGAAACCAGCGGCTCGATCACCCGCGTTTCGATGCCGGCTTCTTCGAGGCTGCGGTCAGTGAGAAACAGAGTTCGTCCGAAGCTTATCTCCCTCATCGAGCAGCGCAGCGCGCGCAGCGCCAGCGCATGGTGAATCGTATCGATGCAGCACAGGGTGACCTGAGGAAGCTCGAGCATGCGATGCAATGTGTCTAGCACGCTTGGCGGCGTGCGGTTGGCTTCAAGCCGCAGGCGGCGCGGCGGCGATGACTCCTGACGCGACAGGCGATGCGAGCGAGAGCCGGTGCCAGGTGAGGACGCTCAGCACGACCAGGAGCGGTGCGATATGCAGCGTGGCGCGATTGGCAGTGGTCAGGTCGGCAAGCCAGAGACTCGCCTGAGTGAATGCGAATACGAAAAGCAGGAAGGCAAGGCCGGCCGCGGTGATTCCCGCGAGAGGAGCAAGGGGTATCTCGATCAACCGCCTGCCGCCGATCGCCAGGATCGCGATCGCGCCGTAGAAGAGCAGGTTCCAGTTGCCCATGAGGAAATATGCCTTCACGAGTTGCGCCCAGCCGCTTGCGAAATCCAGATGCAGGCGATAACCGAGCAGGACCGGCTCAGTGCGCGCGAGCGCGAGTGCGACCAGCGCGATCACCGCGAAAGCGATGGCTACCACGCGCACGCCCCGCCGCGGCATGAGCGCAATCACGACTCCGGGGATCAGCGTCAGTGCCCAGATCCATCCCGGATTCTTGATGAGCGGACAGCTGGCAGCGAGAAACAGCGCCACGATGCCGTCAAGTCGATCGCGTTGCAGGCACCAGCGATAGGTCGCAAGCGCCGCGAGCGTGTACACCACGGCCATGGGCAGATCAGCGTAACCGGCGAGTGCCACGTGAACATCGATCAGCGGTAGGGAGGCGACGAAATAGGCGCCAAGAAGGGCGATCAGTGCAGCGACGCCCTCGTCGCGCAGCGCACCGTAGATCGCCGCCGCGAGCGAGATCAGCATGGCGAGCCACGGCCAGTTCATGGCTGAATCATCCCAGCGTCCGAGCGCGATACAGGTCCACACCTGAAGCAGCGGCACGGTCGCCGGATAGTTCGGCGAGGCATCGAAATAGGCTCCGGCAGCGCCGGCGAGCCACGCGTCGGCTTGAACGAAGGGAACGATTCGCCCGAGCTCGTACCAAACGCGCGCCTTGGTCGCCCATTGCACCCATGCGTCCCAGGGATACAGGGGTCTCCACGCCACTTCCGCCGCGAGCAGACCGAAGCGCAGCGCGAGCCAGGCAATGAGGGCGATCCACAGCATGCGCTGTGCAGGTGGCAATGAAGGACTCAGAAGCGCCTTGAGCACACGCTTCGAATCAATGGGGGAGAAGTGCCGCGAGCGCGTCGCATGGAACAACAGGCCGGCCGCCGTCGCAGCAAGCGGAAAGCCGATCGACCCCCATCCGAAGGCAATGCCGAGCGCGCTCAAGGCTCTCATCCACAGAGTGAGCACCAGCGCACCCAACATGTAGCCAAAGCCGATGCGCAGCGGCAGTGAATTTCCACGCGCATCGTCGCGCGGCCAGCCGAGCGCCGCTAGAGCCGAGAAGCCCAGCAGCCAGGGAAGCGCGACGCCGAGCGCCAGAGACAGCGTCTCCATCACATGACCTTGAACAGCGCTCCGCCCGACTCGGCAAAAAGAAGCTCGGCCGTCAGCGGAGGACCGCCTTCCCAGCGAAGGTGCTTCGCCGCGGCGTCATACTGCACGCCCCTGCGCTGATACACGACCACGAAGTCGCCTGCGTGAACCGCTGCTGCCGGCGGCATCGTATTCGCCCAGGGATCGAAAAAGACGTTGTACGGATACAGGTGATAGGCGCCGCGGTCTCGAAAGTAATGCTCGTCGGCAACCATGAAGACCCGCGCCGGCGGCGGCGGTAGCGCTGCACGGACCTTTTCGATGAACCCGAAGAGAGCCCGATCCTCGGCGGCGAGATGGCGATCGCGCCACGACTTTCCCGCATACCGATTGCTGGTAAGGTCAACTTGACGGACAAGATTCCATTGCCAGCGCACATCGAGAGCAAACCAGGCCGCGACGAACATCGCTCCAATGGTAAGCGTCGCGGGAGCGACCCAATGGGGGCGCCATCGGGCAAGCGCCGCATAGATGAGCGCTGCCAGCGCGACGACAGCGCCGAAGGTGAAGGCCATGGGCAGGTCCTGTACGTCGGCACCGCCGATGATCGTGTTGATCGATGATCCGTTCCACGGTTCGAACTTGAACCATTCGCCGACGCGATCTCCGATGATTTCGGCGGCGCTCATCGTCTTGGCGGTTGCGCCGCGCACCATAATCGGCTCGCGGTACGCGCCTTTGATGCCAAGAGCGAGCCCGGTGATCCGCCCGTTCCAGTTCTGGTCGTGCTCGAGCGAAAGCGGCGCCACACGCCCCGCCTCGACCTCCAGGCGGCGGTTGAAAACCCGCCCCGGCTGGTAGTCGTTCTGCCACAGCAGCGCGACTTCGACCGCATCCGGAACCCCGCGAGTATCCCAGGCGATCACCGGATAATCCGACGAGCGCAATGACGTGGAGAGGCTCACCAGCGTTGTCCCCGCGGCATCCGGTGCGAGCAGCGCCAGAGCGTCTTCACGAGGTTGAGAGTTGCCGCGCGCAGTGGTCAGGTCGCGCGGCGTCCAGTGCAAGGTTCGCGCGCTGCTAAACCACGCTCCTTGCACGGTGAGCGCCAGATAGACGATGATACAGAGAGCCGCGCTGATCGCGAACAGCCACCACGCGACGCTCGTTACTCGTGGCGGCGCGTACGTCGCAGGAACGTCGGCAGCTGCTGCGATTTCCGTCAAGGCGCGCGAGCCAACGTTCGAAGCGGCGTCACGCGGCCGCATCGAGGGATTGCGGGAATGAGATGGAGCAGCAGACCAAGGCGAGGATGTTGCTAATGGGCGTGGCGGCTGGCCACGACATGCCACAGCGTGAGAGCGAGAATGCGCAAATCAAACCACAGCGACCAGTTCTCGATGTAATAGAGGTCGTATTGTATCCGCTTGCCAAGATCGGTGCTTCCGCGCAAATCGTTCACCTGCGCCCATCCGGTGATTCCCGCCTTCACCATGTGTTTTTGCATGTAGCCTGGGATTTCCTGGCGGAAGCGGGCCACGAACTCCGGCCGCTCCGGCCTCGGGCCGACGAGCGACATCTCACCGGCGAGCACGTTGAGCAATTGCGGCAGCTCATCGAGGCTGAAGCGTCGCAGCCATGCGCCGAGACGGGTCGTTCGCGGATCATCGCGGCGCGACCACACCGGGCCGCTCGCCTGTTCGGCGCCCATCTGCATCGAGCGGAATTTGAGCATGGTGAAGCGGCGGCCATTCCAGGTGACTCGCTGCTGCAGGTAGAACACCGGACCGGGAGAGGAGAGCTTGATGCCGATCGCAATGGCGAGCAACAAAGGCGACAGAACCATCAGCGCCAGGCCTCCCAGGGCGTAATCCTCAATCGCCTTCAGGACGCGCTGCACGCCCTCCATCGGGGTCTCGGTGAGGCCGATGACCGGCATGCCTGCGACTTCGGAAAAGCTGTGGCGAAGCAACTGGAACCCGAAGATGTCGGGAACGTAGCGAACCTGCACCGCATGCGCGCGCAATTCCGCAACCAGGCTGCGAATTTTTTCCTCAGCGCGCAGCGGTAACGCAATCCAGACCTGGTCGAGATCGCCGCGCTCGAGATCGCGGGGAAGTTGGTCGATCGTTCCCAGGACCGGCGCGCCATTGACCGTAGCGCCGGAGAGCTCGGGCGCATCGTCATAGAAGCCGCGCAGGGATAAACCGCTCCATGGCGCCCGCTCCAGACGCAACGCGACCTCGCGGCCAAGTCCCCCGGCGCCGACGATGCAGATGTGACGCAGATTGAGGCCGCGACGGCGCATGTAGCGAAGCGCAAGCCGAACACCGAGCCGCAACGCCGTTTGAAGCAGAAAACCGCCGGCGACCCACAAAGCGGCCCACACGCGCGAGTAGGCATCGCCGGTTTTGGTGACGAAGATCAGGAACGCACCGATGGCAAGAAGCGTGAGCCAACCATAAGCGAGTGCGCGCAAGTCTTCGACCAGGCTCGCGCCTCGCTGCGGCCGATACACGCCCGCTGCAGGGAAGACGGCAAGCGAGCACAGCGCGATCGCAAGCATGGCGACCCAGTAGGTGGGCGGCGCCGAAGGGCTGCCGAGATAGGCCCAATGCGCGGCCCAGCCGACGATGACGACGATGATGGGGTCCGCCCATCGAACGACCTGATCGAGGGTCGTGGCGTTGCTCTTGAGCAGGCTGCGGGTGGGTCTCAGCATGCAGCTGCCCGCGGCGAGCCATTGAATTCGTCGATCATCCCTGATACGTGTTCTGCAAAACGGCGTCGAAAGAGATCTCGTCCGAATCGTTGCGCGTTGGCGCGACAGGCTTCGGGCGTGATGCGCGCAGCGTTCTGCTCGAACGCGATGAGCGCATCACGAAGCGAGCGAGCAGTCTGCTCGCTGAACAGCACGCCGGTAGGCTGAAGCGCGTCGAGTCCGCGAACGGTCTCTCCGACGCCTCCTCGTTGGTAGGCGATGACCGGCTTGCCGCAGGCCTGGGCCTCGAGTGGTGCTATGCCGAAATCTTCTTCTGCGGCAAAGACGAATGCTCGCGCCGCGCGCAGGATCTCGCGCAGGCGTTCGCGCGACACTTCACCGACGAATTCGACATTGGCCCCGCTCGCTTCCCGAGCTCGGCTCATTTCAGGTCCAGGGCCGGCTACGATGAGCTCGCGCTCGGGCATCGAACGGAAAGCCTCGACGATGAGATCGATGCGCTTGTAAGCCACCCAGTGTGAAGCGGTGACATAGGCAGCCGTCGATGAGCCGGCTCCTGGAGTGAAGTATTCCACGTCAACCGGAGGATGGATGACCGTCGCCTTGCGGCCATAGCAGCGCAGGATGCGCTCCCGGATGGAGTCCGAAATCGCGATGAAGCCGTTGACCCTGACACTCGCGTCGAGATCCCACTGGCGGAGGCGGTCGAGGATCTTGTCGGCGAATACCCGTCGCATGCCATTTTGCGCGCCCACCGAGGCCAGATAGCGCTCACGCATGTCCCACACGTAGCGCATTGGAGTGAGGCAGTAACAGATGTGCAACTGGCGCGCGTGCGTGCGCACGCCCTTGGCTACGGCGTGCGAGACTGAAATTACGAGGTCGTAGTCGGAGACGTCGAGCGACTCGATAGCGCGCGGAAACAGCGGCAAAAGGACGCGAAATTTCCGGGCTGCGCCGGGGATACGTTGCAAGAAACTCACCTGAGCGCGCTTGCCCAAAAGTCGCGATCGGTCGTCAGCGGAGAGAAAATCGACCAGGGCATACAGGTCGGCGCGCGGAAATACGCCGAGAATCTCGGCCAGCGTATTTTCGCCACCGCGCCAGGTGTCGAGCCAATCGTGAACGATGGCCACGCGCAGCTTGGCGGACGAGGAATCCACCGGCATCAGGACCCCTTCAGGACCTGATCATCAAAAAACGCCGGATCGACGTCATTAAAGCGGCGGCCAGAGGGCAGGCACATGGGATTCGGCGCGGCTCGGGTTTCCCGCTTTGGAGACTTCCAAGCTTACAATGCAATGCTCGATCGACTGCATCGCGACGGAATGACGTGTCAACACAGGAGGCTGGCGCTGAAGCTTAGAACCGTCGATACGTGGCGGGCGTTGTTCGGGACGGCGGAATGATACTATCGCGCGCGGCGTCGCGGCCACAGCTCGTCCAAGATCAATGACAATCGCTCCGAACCTCGCCGGCGCCTGGCGGTATCGCCAATTCATCCTGTCTTCCATACGCGCTGAGATCCGCGCGCGCTTCACGCGCAGCCGGTTGGGCGGACTGTGGATGATCGTCCATCCGCTGGCACAAGCTGCGGTTTTCGCGCTGGTGCTGGCCGAGGTGATGGGCGCGAGGCTATCCGGATTGTCCTCCGATCGCTTCGCGTATGCACTGTACCTGCTGTCGGGGATGCTCGCCTGGTCGCTCTTCTCCGAGCTGGTGACGCGCTGCCTGACATTGTTCATCGACAATGGGAATCTGCTCAAAAAGATGCCGTTCCCGAGGATCTGCCTGCCGTTGATCGTGACGGGTTCCGCACTGCTCAACAATGTTCTGCTGCTCATCGCCATCATCGTCGTGTTTGCCTTTTCCGGGCATGTACCGAGCGTGCACCTGGTCTGGATGCCGGCACTGATGCTGCTCACGCTTGCAGTCGGCCTTGGCGTCGGCTTGCTGGTCGGTGTCTTCAACGTCTTTGTGCGCGATGTCGGACAGGTCGTGCCGGTTGTCCTGCAGTTCGGCTTCTGGCTTGCGCCCATCGCTTACACACCGGATATTGTGCCGCCGACGTTGCGACGCTTGCTCTACCTCAATCCGATGACGCCTATCGTTCGCGGCTACCAAGATGTGATGTTGTTCGGCCGAGCTCCGGATGCCGCTGGTTTGGCATGGTTGACCGTGGTCGCGCTGGTGCTTCTGGGCGCTGCACTGGTATTGTTTCGACGCGCCACGCCAGAGATGGTGGACGTGCTGTGAACGAGCCGATCTTGAGCGTCGCGCGTCTCGGGAAAGCTTACCGAAGCTACAAGTCCGAATGGCTGCGCATGCTGTCGTGGTTTGGCGTTTCGGTGGGTTATTCGACGGAGCATTGGGCGCTGCGCGACGTTTCGCTCGGCGTGGCAGCTGGCGAAGCGGTAGGCATCGTCGGCCAGAACGGCGCGGGGAAAAGCACGTTGCTCAAGTTGATCGCAGGCACGTTAAGTCCGTCCGAGGGCGAAGTGCGCGCGCGTGGACGCATCGCGGCCATCCTCGAGCTGGGGATGGGCTTCAATCCCGAATTCAGCGGACGACAGAACGCACTACACGCGACCGGATTGATGGGCATTGCCCGAGATGAAGTGGCGCACGCCATGCCCGAGATCGAATCCTTTGCGGAGATCGGCGAATACTTTGATCAGCCCCTGCGTACCTACTCGAGCGGCATGCAAATGCGGGTTGCCTTCGCGGTGGCGACAGCTTTTCGGCCGGAAGTGCTGATCGTCGACGAAGCGCTCTCGGTAGGTGACGCCTATTTCCAGCATAAGAGCTTCGGACGCATTCGGCAGTTCAAAGAGAAGGGAACCGCACTGCTGTTCGTGACGCATGGGCTGGCTGACATTCGAGCGCTGTGCGATCGCGTCGTATTGCTGGATCGAGGCCGAATGGTACGCGAGGGCGCTCCCGACGAGGTCGTGGATTACTACAATGCCATGATCGCCGAGCGCGAGAAGACCACCGTGGCCGTGGAACAGATCAGGCTGGGAGACGGCTGGCTGCGCACCCGTTCGGGGACCGGCGAAGCCACCTTGGCTGAGCTAACGCTCACGGATGCCGATTCCAATCAGGAATTGAAGTCAGTTCGCGTGGGAGAGCGAATCGTACTAACCGCTCGGATTCGCGTTCACGATTCCATTCCCCGGCTGGTGCTGGGTTACATGCTGCGCGATCGCGTCGGGAATCTGGTGTGGGGTACCAATACCTGGCACACCGGTCAGGTGGTGGAGAATCTGCATGCCGGCGAGACGGTCGAGTACACCCTTTGCTTCACATGCAACCTGGGTCCCGGGTCATATTCGTTTTCTCCAGCGTTGGTCAGCACCGATACGCATCTGGAACGTAACTACGAATGGACAGACAACGCGCTCGTCTTCGAAGTGATCAATACCGACAAGCAATATTTTGTCGGAACGAACTGGCTCGACGCCGGATTCCAGATCCGCCGCGACGGTAGTCATTGAAGTGTTTACATCCTACGCTCAAAATTTCGAAGACGTGATGCTTCGGCGTGCATTGCGTCAGGTCGGCCGGGGTTTTTATGTTGACATCGGGGCCTACGATCCCGTAGTCGACTCCGTCAGCATGGGATTCTACGAACAGGGTTGGCGGGGCGTGCATGTCGAACCGGTGGAGTCCAACGCGCTTCGCTTGCGCGAGCGCAGACCCGACGAAGTCATCATTCAGGCAGCGGTCGGTGCAGTGCACGGCACACTCAAGTTGTTCGAAATCCCCGGTACGGGCCTTAGCACAGCGGATCGAGACGCCGCGGTGCGCCATGAGAAAGCAGGCTTCGCCGTGCGCGAAATCGAGGTTCCGTGCTTGACGCTGGAAGAAGTACTCTCCCCGCATGCCGGCGAAGAAGTTCACTGGTTGAAGATCGACGTCGAAGGAGGCGAACGCGGAGTGCTCGAAGGATGGGGCTCGGGGCCGAAGCCTTGGATCGTCGTAGTCGAAAGCACTTCACCTCTTACGCAATCAGAGTCGCACCATGAGTGGGAACCGCTGATCCTGCAACGGGGTTACCAATTCGCGTATTTCGATGGCTTGAACCGGTTCTACGTCTCCCCGCGGCATGCCGATCTCACCGATGCCTTTCGCCACGGACCGAGCGTCTTCGATGACTTTACCTTGAGCGGGACGACGACAGCGTCGTACTGCGTGAAGCTGAACGCACGCGTCGAAGAATCGAAGCAAAGAGAACTTGACGCAAACCGAGCGGCCGCAGAAGCCGCCATTCGATCCGACAATGCGATGCAACTTGTCAGAAAGCTCGAGCACCAGGTCGAAGCGACCAAGACGCACGCTGCAGCCGTTGAGCACCAAGCGCTCGACGCGGAAATGCGGGCGCAAGCCGCCGAAAAACACATCGTGGCGATGACGCAAACCATTTCATGGCGTGTAACCGCTCCATTGCGCAAGGTGCGTCAGTTGGGTCGTCGCGCGGCTCGACACGCAAACATGGGACGTTCCTGGCAGCCAGCTATCCGCGGCACTCTGGCCCTCGCCAAACGCTCGCATCTCTATGGCAACGTGGCACCCTGGATGCGAGAGCGTTATCCAACACTGTGGTTGCGAGTCAAGCGCCTGTTTCTCGATCTTGAGCCAACGATTCGCGCTGTGAATCAGGAAAATTTGGGTGATCAACCGGATCGGGCGCCGATTCGTAACTATGTGCCTCACAATTCCGGCGATGCAAGGCTCGACGCCATTGCAGCGCGTGGCTCCATTACCGTCGAGGAAATTCAGAGCCTGCTCGAAATCGAGATCAGCCGGCCGCGCAAGGAATGATTGCGCGATCGCTGTCTTGCAAGCTCGGTTCGTTCGCTTCCTTCTGCGGTAATCGCATTGCGAAGCTTGGAGTGCCTGGTCGCGGCTTAACCTGCGATTGAATCTCATGCGCTTCGTCGTCGATCTTCAGGCTTGTCAAACCGAGATCTCAGCCAGACGGGGCGTGGGTCGCTACACGGAAACGCTGATGCGCCATATCGCCCACCAGCGAGGCGACGACGATCTGAGGTTATGTTTCAGCAAGATCTATACCGGTGCTTTGAAACGCGCCATCGACGAGTTCGAATTACATCTCCCTCGCCAGCATTTGAGCGCATATCTCTACCCTTCCATCGCGGCGCAGGGACAGGGATCCAGGAGCCGCGATACCGCAGTCGCCGAAGCGCTGGTGCAACGCCACTGGATGAGCCTGCAGCCCGATGTGTTGCACATCGCGCACCTATTTGAGGGCTTCCACGGTCAGGCGGTTTGCCCACGGACGCTGCCTGCGGCTCCCGGCCTGGTTCGCTCCACCACCCTGTACGATCTGATTCCCCTTCGCTTCCCCGATCAATACCTGATCGATCCTGCTTACAAAAGCTGGTACATGGGGCAGTTGCGTATCTTAAGCAACTGTGAGCACATTCTCGCGATTTCCGCGTCGACCCGTGCCGACGCAATCGAACTGCTGGGCATCGATTCCGATCGCATCACGACCATATGGGGAGCGGTAGATCCCGTCTTTCATCCACAGCAACTCACTGATGAGTCGGAAAGGAATCTTCGCGCTCGATACGGCCTGAAGTCGAAGATCGTTCTCTACACCGCGGGGGACGATCACCGAAAGAATTTGCAGGGCGCGATCGAGGGTTACGCGGGGTTGCCGGCAGAACTTCGTCGCGGCATGCAACTCGTCATCGTTTGTTCGATCAGCGAGGCGACCCGCGAGCGGGTGCTTAACACGGCTCGCAAATCGGGGCTCGCTTCGGAGGAGGTGATCCTGACGGGCTACGTCTCCGATACCGATCTCGCATCCCTCTATAGCGTCTGTGACGTTTTTGTCTTTCCTTCGCTGTACGAGGGATTTGGACTTCCGGTCCTGGAAGCGATGAGCTGCGGTGCGCCGGTCGTCGGTGCCGATAATTCTGCCGTCGGCGAAATAATCGGCAGGGCCGATGCGCTGTTTGATGCGCAGCGTTCACTAGCGATGACAGAGCGGGTGGCGAGAGTCCTGCAGGATTCGTCCTTTCGTGAAGCGCTGCGTCAAAATGCCGTCGAGCGTGCGAAGGAGTTCACGTGGGAGCGCTCCGCCAGGCTTGCATTGACTGCGCTGCGCGAATCACATCGTGCCGAGCAACGGCGCTTTAGCTCGGTGGTGGGCAAGGCTTCGCCCAAAAAGCGTGTGGCGATATTCACGCCCTTGCCGCCGGCGCGCAGCGGAATCGCGGACTACAGCGCCACATTCCTCCCGCAGCTTGCGCGGTATTTCGAAATCGATGTGTTCCTCGATGGCGAAGTTTCGGAACTGAAGCCGGGGAACGGCTTCAATGTGTTTGCGCATCGCGACTTCGCGGACTTGCGCGATCGATACGATGCGGTCGTCTACGAAATGGGTAACTCGGAATTTCACGCGTATATGCTCGAGTACATGAAGCGCTATCCGGGTGTTGTCATCCTGCATGATGCATATCTCAGCGGCCTGTACGGCTATGTCGATTTCAACCTGGGCCAGGCCGGCACCTATACCCGGGAATCGCTTCACTCGCATGGTCCGCGCGCACGGCGCTATCTGGCGCCTGCCCAGCAAAATGCCGACCCTATCGGTGCCACAATGATCAATCTGCCGCTGTCGAAAACCGCGATCGAATCGGCGATCGGTGTCATTTCGCACACCCCGTTTAACCTGCAGTTGATGCACCGGCACTACCCCGAAAGCATCGCGACGCCGTACCGAATCATCAAACAGATCGTTCGAATACCCGAACGGACAGATTCCGAACACCGCCGCGGCGCGCGCGCCGCACTGGGATTCCGGGAGCACGATTTTGTCGTGTGCACCTTCGGGCACATTACCTGGACCAAGTGCGGCGACGTACTTCTAGAAGCGTTTTCCGCGTCGACGATGGGCCCCGAGACCGGAGCCAAGCTCGTTTTCGCCGGTGAGCTGGCTCGCGATGACTTTGGACATCGACTTCATGGGGCGATCGAGTCGAGTGCGTTCAAGGAACGTGTCACGATCACCGGGTATCTTAGAGCGTCCGACTATGATGACTACCTTGCGGCCGCAGATCTGGCGGTGCAATTGAGGGTACAGACCCGGGGCGGGACTTCCAAAGCGATCCTTGATTGCATGGCGCACGGAGTGCCCTTGATCGTCAACGAAGCGGGAAGTTTTACCGACTATCCTGACGACGCCATTCAAAAGACGACGCCGATTCCGGATGTCGCTGAATTGGCGGAGACGTTGACGCTGCTCTATCAACGACGCGACCTGCTTTCCAAGCTGAGCACGGTCAGTCGAGCCTACGTAGCCCGCGAACACGACCCGGAACTTATCGCTGCTGGGCATGCGCTGGCCATCGATGAGTTTGTTCAGCGAAGCGCGCTTGTCTCGCTGCCGGAGTCGCTGACGCAAATAGGCGCTATCCTTGCCGATAACCGTGGCGATAGCAGCCATGCCCGTGAGGTTGCGCTTGCGCTCCACGCCAATCTGGCGCAACCGTTGTTCGCACGCCAGCGCATTCTGGTCGATGTGACGCACATCAACGACAGCGATGAAAAGACGGGAATTCAACGCGTTGTGCGCAACATTGTCCGATGGTTCTATTGCTCGGACCGAACAGGCTTCGACGTGATCGCCGTTCGATTGGAGTCGAACGAACTTGTGGAGGCATCCGCATGGCTGCGGACCCAGAAGTTGATACCTGAGCACTCCGGGGCCGCGACACCCGAGGGCCGGATACAGCCGCGGTGGGGGGACATCCTGTTGATGCTCGATTCGTCCTGGGCGAAGATCGATGAGTACCTCCCGGTATTTGAGAAAATTCGCGATTGCTTCGGCAAGGTCTATTCGGTCATCTATGATCTTCTGCCTGTACGCCACCCCCACTTGTTCGTCAAAGGGGGCGCGGACTGGTTCGGGAGATGGCTTGAGAAAGCGGTTCAAAACAGCGATGGGATTGTGTGCATCTCACGTGCGGTCGCCGATGAACTGGAGTCATTCTGCAGATCAGTCGATTACGACTTGCCTCCTCGGCTCGGATACTGGCACCTGGGATGCGATTTCCAGCAAACGACGAACATGATCTTGGTTGAACGCATTCGGTCCGCGACGTCGCGGCCCACCTTGCTGATGGTCGGGACAGTCGAGCCGCGGAAGAACCATGCCCTCGCAATCGACGCGATGGAAATTGTCTGGGCGAACGGCGTCGATGCCAATCTGTGCATCGCCGGCAAACGCGGCTGGATGGTTGAAGAGTTGATGAAACGACTTCGCGGGCACATCGAATTCGGCCGTCGCCTGCACCTCATCGAACAGCCCAGCGACGAGGAGCTGCACTGCTGCTATCAGAGCAGCACCGGATTGCTGGTATTGTCGGCCGGCGAAGGCTTCGGCCTTCCTATAGTCGAGGCGGCGCAGTTCGACACGCCAATCATCGCCAATGACATCCCCGTGTTCCGCGAAATCGCCGGTGAGCATGCGAGCTACGTGACGCTCGGCTCGGCGCAGCAGCTTGCCAACGACCTTAAGGCCTGGCTCGAGCGAGCTGCTCGCAACGACGTGCCACGCTCGATGGGGATGCCGCGTCTTAGCTGGGAACAGAGCGCGGAAGCGTTGCTCGACGTGGTGCTGGACAACCAGTGGTACAGGCTCAATGGGAAAGAAGCACGCGCATGAACGCCGCCGCTACGCGCACGCTTCTGGTGACGGGACGACACGGGTTCGTCGGCGGAGTCATTGCACAGAGGCTTGTTCGCACCAAACACCGCGCTTGGACCCTGGCCGACATCCCACACGACTTCGATTTGCGTGATGCGGCGGCGACGCAGCGTTTGATCGCTGCCGCACGGCCGGACGCCGTAGTGCACCTGGCTGCCCAGAGCGCGGTTCCGGAGTCGTTTCGGGACCCCGAGACAACGTTGCAAGTGAACGTGATGGGAACACTGCATTTGCTTCAGGCGCTCTCGGCAAACGCCTTCAAGGGACGATTGCTGTTCGTCGGAACCGGAGACGTATACGGCTTCGTCCCGGAATCCGAGTTGCCGGTCGCCGAAACACGCTTGCCGCGGCCGCGCAATCCATACGCTGTCAGCAAGCTGGCGGCGGAATCCCTTTGCTGGCAGTGGCACTCCAGCACCGGCCTGGAAATCGTGCTTGCGCGGCCCTTCAATCACATCGGGCCGGGACAGAGCGAACGTTTCGCGGTGTCCGATTTCGCGCGACAGATCGCTGAAATAAAGCTGGGTCGGCAGCAGCCCATCATCCGCACCGGTGACCTGGCGGTCACGCGCGATTTCACCGACGTGCGCGATGTCGTCGAAGGGTATTTCGCGCTCCTGCAGCATGGAGTGGCAGGCGAGATCTACAACATCTGCTCCGGCATTGAATACACGCTCCAATCATTGCTCGACGAACTGATCGCGCTCGCCGGCGTCAGCGTGCAGATTCAAGCAGAGCCGGCGCGCATGAGGACCGCAGAACAGCGGCGCATGCGCGGCGACCCGCACAAGATTCACGCGATCAGCGGCTGGCACGCAACGATGCCGATCCACGAATCGCTTCGCAACACGCTACAATTCTGGGAAGGGGAACTCGCGCATGGCTAAATCGGCGCTCATCACCGGCGTCAGCGGTCAGGATGGTGCATATCTGGCTCGCCTTCTCATCGACAAGGGATATCGCGTCAGCGGCCTTCTTGCGCGCCGCAGCTCGGACACGCTGTGGCGGCTGCGCGAGCTCGGAATTCTCGACGCAGTGGCATGCATCGACGGCGATCTCAGCGACATCAGCTCGATCCGCCGCGCGCTCGATGCAAGCGGAGCCGAAGAAGTCTACAACCTGGCGGCACAGAGCTTCGTCGCGACTTCGTGGCAGCAACCATTGCTCACCGCACAGATCACCGGCGTGGGCGCTCTTAACGTGCTCGAAGCGATCCGCCTCACTGACAGCGGAGCCCGCTTCTATCAGGCATCCACCAGCGAGATGTTCGGCTTGATCCAGCGCGAACGGCAGGACGAAGTCACGCCGTTTCATCCTCGCAGCCCGTACGGAGTGGCTAAATTGTTCGCGCATTGGTCGACAGTGAACTACCGTGAGAGCTTCGGGATGCACGCGTCGAGCGGAATTCTGTTCAACCATGAATCGCCCCTGCGTGGCATCGAATTCGTCACCCGGAAAGTGAGCGACGGCGCGGCGCGGATCAAGCTCGGGAAACAGAAGGAACTGCGCCTCGGCAACATCGATGCAAAGCGCGACTGGGGGTTTGCCGGCGATTACGTCGAGGCGATGTGGCTCATGCTCCAGCAGGACAAGCCGGACGATTACGTGATCGCAACCGGGACGACAACCACGGTTCGGGATATGTGCCGGATCGCGTTCGAGCACGTCGGCTTGCGCTACGAGGAGCATGTCGTCGTCGACCCGAAGTTCTTTCGCCCTGCGGAGGTCGAGGTGCTGCTCGGCAATCCGTCGAAGGCCAAAGCGAAGCTCGGTTGGCAACCCAAAACGGGCCTTAACGAGCTGATGCGCATGATGGTCGACGCCGACCTTCGGCGGGTTGGACGCGAATGACGCCGCGCCCAGAGGCGTCTTCCCCCCACTCCCAGGCGTTGCGGTAGGCCTCTCTTTGGCCGAATCAGCGCCACATGCCTCGGTTGGGCGCCCCCCGTTACGCCGCGTTTTCCTGGAATGCACCAGCACACGCGAGAGCCGTTACAACACGGGTATCCAGCGTGCAGGACGAAATCTTGTCAACGAATCCGTTGGCGTTCCGGGTCCGTGGCGATGTACGCCGATCTTCTACAACGGCCGGCACTTGGAAGAAGTGGACGAACTACCCCTGCGTGCCGCTCCCTGGGTGCAGCGGGCGAACTCGACCGATCTTTTGCGACGTGCGTTCCATCGCGTGCGCGACCGAGTGCTTCGTGTCATTCCAGGTGAGGCGGCAGGCGAAGTGCTGCATTCGCAGCAACTCGAGTATTCACTGCGCCGCGCAGTCCATGGCACGCACAACGCCCTGAGGCTCCTGCGCTCGCTTGGTAGGCCAACGTCGAAGCGCATTGAATTCGAAGCCCATGATGTGCTGGTTCTCCTCGATCCGGCGTGGACGGTTGACCTCTCGCGCGAGCTGCAACGCGCTCGGGCTGCCGGGGCGGAAGTGTGGGTCGTCGTGAACGACCTCATTCCGATTGTGCACCCCGAACTCGCTCCGGAGGGCAGTCCAATCCTCATGGACAAGTGGCTGCGCCGCGTCCTCCCGCACACTTCGGCGATGCTGGGCATCTCGCGCACGGTTGCCGATGAATTACGAGTCCACCTTGCACGAATCGCTGATTCCGTTCCGCGCATTGATTATTTTTACCTCGGGGCCGGACTCGACGGGGATGAGCTCGAGTCCCTGCGCCTCGCCGAAGTGGAGCGGGCCTGCGATTCATCCGGCGGTACTGTCTACCTGATCGTTGGTACGCTCGAGCCTCGCAAGAATCATCCCCTCATCTTGGATGCTTTCGATCGGCTATGGGCCGAAGGCGTCAACACCCGACTGGTGATCTTCGGGCGCCTCGGGTGGCGATCGGACGCGCTCGCGCGCCGCATACGCACACATCGGGAGTTTGGCCGTCGCCTCTTCTGGTTCGAGGCGGGATCGGACATGGAGCTCGATTACGCCTACCGTCACGTTACTGCACTCGTCGTGGCTTCGCGCTGCGAAGGTTTCGGCCTGCCACTGGTCGAGGCCATGCAATATGGGCTGCCTGTGCTGGCCAGTGACATCCCGGTGTTTCGCGAGATCGGTTCCGACTACCCGATGTACTTCGATCTGGAAGAGCCTGGCAGGCTCGAGGCGACGATAGAGCGCTTCGATGAGGCGATCACGGCTGGAATGACAGTGCGTCAAGCGCCGCGACGCTGGTTGACGTGGGCCGAGAGCGCCCGCATGTTACTCGACAAAGTAACGCGGGAGGCGGGCGAGGAGCTGCAGTCGAGCACTAAACGTAGCTAGCTCTGTTGACCCAATCCCTTTATGCGGTATAATCGATCTCTCGGCGCCTGCTTTTCCGGCGCCTCGCTCTTTAACAATCTGAACAACCGATAGGTGTGGGTACTTGGGGTCGTGGGACGCTCCATGGCTCGCCTGTAACCGTGCCGGGTAACCGGCCGCTAACGTGGCGTAGTCGAGGGGCGCTCTAGGAACCGAAACAGTACTCACACTGAAGGAAGCGGGCCTTTGGCTTTCACAGCCAAGGTCCGCGGCCAATGACTCTATCACTGGCATCGGAGGCAACTCCGGTTGTCCGGTGGTGAGATGTTGGTCAACGTCAGTATGAGTATCTTGCATCAGAGATTGAACTGAAGAGTTTGATCCTGGCTCAGATTGAACGCTGGCGGCATGCTTTACACATGCAAGTCGAACGGCAGCGCGGGGGCAACCCTGGCGGCGAGTGGCGAACGGGTGAGTAATACATCGGAACGTGTCCCGTAGTGGGGGATAACCCGGCGAAAGCCGGACTAATACCGCATATGCTCTACGGAGGAAAGTGGGGGACCCGCAAGGGCCTCATGCTATGGGAGCGGCCGATGTCCGATTAGCTTGTTGGCGGGGTAACGGCCCACCAAGGCGACGATCGGTAGCTGGTCTGAGAGGATGATCAGCCACACTGGGACTGAGACACGGCCCAGACTCCTACGGGAGGCAGCAGTGGGGAATTTTGGACAATGGGGGCAACCCTGATCCAGCCATGCCGCGTGAGT
>VBCY01000325.1 GCA_005882995.1 Betaproteobacteria bacterium | reverse complement strand
CGCAATCGGCGCAATCAGCGTCACCGTCATCTGGATGTTGTCCCCAGGCATCACCATCTCCGTGCCCGCCGGCAACTCCACACTGCCCGTTACATCCGTGGTCCGAAAATAAAACTGCGGCCGATACCCATTGAAGAACGGCGTGTGCCGCCCTCCCTCCTCCTTCGAGAGCACGTACACCTCGCAGTTGAACTTGGTGTGCGGCGTGATGCTCCCCGGCTTCGAGAGCACCTGCCCGCGCTCCACATCCTCCTTCTTCGTCCCGCGCAACAGACACCCCACGTTATCCCCCGCCCGCCCTTCATCCAAGAGCTTGCGGAACATCTCCACCCCAGTCACCACCGTCTTCTGCGTCGCCCGCAAGCCCACAATCTCGATCTCATCGCCCACCTTGCAGATCCCGCGCTCCACCCGACCGGTCACCACCGTGCCCCGCCCCGAGATCGAGAACACATCCTCCACCGGCATCAAAAACGGCCCGTCGATCGCCCGCTTCGGCTCCGGAATGTAGCTATCGAGCGCGTCGGCGAGCTTCATGATCGACCCCGCCCCCATCTCCGAGCCGTCACCGTCGAGCGCCATCTTCGCCGAGCCAATCACAATGGGCGTCTTGTCCCCCGGAAAATCGTACTTCGACAAGAGCTCGCGCACCTCAACTTCCACCAACTCCAAGAGCTCCTTGTCATCGACCATGTCGGCCTTGTTCAGATACACCACGATGTAGGGCACCCCCACCTGCCGCGCCAACAAAATGTGCTCGCGCGTCTGCGGCATCGGCCCGTCCGCCGCACTCACCACCAGCACCGCCCCGTCCATCTGCGCCGCCCCGGTGATCATGTTCTTGATGTAGTCAGCGTGCCCCGGACAATCGACGTGCGCATAGTGCCGCTTCGCCGTCTCGTACTCCACATGCGCCGTGTTAATCGTGATCCCCCGCGCCTTCTCCTCCGGCGCATTGTCGATCTGATCGTAGGCCCTCACCTCGCCACCGTACTTCTTCGATAACACCAGCGTCAGCGCCGCCGTCAGCGTCGTCTTGCCATGATCAACGTGCCCTATCGTCCCCACATTCACGTGCGGCTTCGTCCGCTGAAATTTGCTCTTGGCCATTGACTTACCTCGATAACTTAGGACTTCTTGTTGATGACGGCTTCGGCGACACTCTTGGGCGCCTCGGTGTAATGCTTGAATTCCATCGTATAGGTGGCGCGTCCCTGGGTGAGAGAACGCAGCGTGGTCGAATAACCGAACATCTCGGAGAGCGGCACTTCCGCCTTGATGACTTTCACGCCTGCAACGTCGTCCATGCCATGCACGATTCCGCGCCGGCTGGACAGGTCACCCATGACGTTTCCCATGAATTCTTCGGGCGTCTCGACCTCGACCGCCATCATGGGTTCGAGCAGCACCGGGCTCGCCTGGCGCATCCCGTCCTTGAACGCCATCGACGCTGCCAACTTGAATGCGTTCTCGTTGGAATCGACGTCGTGGTAACTGCCGTCGAAGAGCGTGACTTTGACGTCGACGACCGGAAAGCCGGCCAGCACTCCGTTGGGCAAGGTTTCGACCAGGCCCTTCTCCACCGCCGGGATGTATTCGCGCGGAACCGTTCCACCCTTGATCGCGTCGACGAACTCGAAACCCTTGCCGGCGGGCTGCGGCTCCATCTTGAGCCACACGTGACCGTATTGGCCACGTCCGCCTGATTGCTTGATGAACTTGCCTTCGACTTCGGTCGGACGTCTGATCGCTTCGCGGTATGCGACCTGCGGCTTGCCGACGTTCGCCTCGACGCCAAACTCGCGCTTCATGCGGTCGACGATGATTTCGAGATGGAGCTCGCCCATCCCGGAGATGATTGTCTGGCCTGACTCGTCATCGGTGCGCACACGAAACGACGGATCCTCCTGCGCCAGGCGATTGAGCGCGACACCCATCTTTTCCTGGTCGGCCTTGGTCTTCGGCTCGACCGCCTGCGAAATCACCGGCTCGGGAAATTCCATGCGCTCGAGCGTGATCACGTGGCTCGGATCGCACAGCGTTTCGCCGGTCGACGCCTCTTTCAGTCCGACCGCGGCGGCGATATCGCCAGCGCGGACTTCCTTGATCTCCTCGCGCTGGTTTGCGTGCATTTGCAGCAGCCGGCCGATGCGCTCCTTGCGATTACGCACCGCGTTGTAGACCGTGTCACCCGAGTTGAGCACGCCGGAATAGACGCGGATGAAGGTCAACTGCCCGACGTAGGGATCGGTCATGATCTTGAACGCCAGCGCGGAGAACGGCTCGTCGTCGCTCGCCTTGCGCACTGCCGGCCGCGCCCGGTCGTCCTCGCCTTCAACCGCTTTGATGTCGATAGGCGAAGGCATGTAGTCGATGACGGCGTCGAGCATGGCCTGCACGCCCTTGTTCTTGAATGCGCTGCCGCACAGCATCGGCACGATCTCGTTCCTGATGGTGCGGATACGCAGGCCCTGCTTGATCTCTTCCGGTGAGAGGTCGTGACCTTCGAGGTACTTGTGCGTCAGATCGTCATTCGCTTCCGCCGCGGCCTCGACCATCTTTTCCCGCCACTTCTTCGCCTCTTCCATGAGCTCGGCCGGGATGTCGCGCGCTTCGTATTTGGTGCCTTGCGTAGCGTCGTCCCAGTAGATCGCCTTCATGCGCACCAGGTCCACGACACCCTCGAACTTGTCTTCTGCGCCAACCGGAATCTGGATAGGCACCGGATTGCCCTTCAGCCGAGTGCGGATGTGATCGTAGGACTTGAAGAACTCGGCGCCCTGCCGATCCATCTTGTTGATAAACGCGAGACGCGGGACCTTGTACTTGTTCGCCTGTCGCCACACGGTTTCGGACTGCGGCTGCACGCCGGCAACGGCGTCGTAGACCATGCAGGCGCCATCGAGAACCCGCATCGAGCGTTCGACTTCGATGGTGAAGTCGACGTGACCCGGCGTGTCGATGATGTTGATGTGATGCTCGGGGTGGTTGTTGTCCATTCCCGCCCAGAAGCACGTGGTGGCAGCGGAGGTGATGGTGATGCCGCGCTCGCGTTCCTGCTCCATCCAGTCCATGACGGCGGCGCCGTCATGGACCTCGCCCATCTTGTGCGAGACGCCGGTGTAGAAAAGGATGCGCTCGGTGGTCGTGGTCTTGCCGGCATCAATGTGCGCGCTGATGCCGATGTTCCGATAGCGCTCGATGGGTGTTGTACGTGCCACTTTGCTTTGTCTTTTGCATGCGCGTTGAGGAGGTCTGCCATTGCCGTCCGTCGACGCTTCGTCTTTTTCGTCTAGAAGCGGAAGTGGGAGAAGGCACGGTTTGCTTCAGCCATGCGATGCACTTCCTCGCGTTTTTTCACCGCGCCGCCACGTCCTTCGGACGCCTCGAGCAACTCGGCCGCCAAGCGCTGGCCCATCGATTTTTCACCACGCTTGCGCGCCGCTTCGCGCAACCAGCGCATGGCCAGAGCCATACGCCGCACCGGCCGCACTTCGACGGGAACCTGGAAATTCGCGCCGCCGACGCGCCGGCTTTTCACTTCGACCATCGGCTTGGCGTTGGAAAGCGCCTGGTTGAACACCTCGAGCGGATCCTTGCCGCCCTTCTTGGCGATCGACTCGAGCGCCCCATAAACGATACGCTCGGCAACGGACTTCTTGCCTTGACTCATCAGGACATTGACGAACTTCGCGACGTCGCCGTTGGAATACTTCGGGTCAGGCAGAATTTCGCGCTTGGGAATTTCTCTGCGTCGTGGCATTTTTATGCTTCCAATAACTATCTGCTAAGAACCGTCGCGAGCGCCGGCGCAACGAGGCGCGCAGGAGCCGAGGAACCGGAGTGTATAAATGAATACATGAGGATTTCGAGGCTCCAAGCAACAAAGTTGTGCCAAGCGCAGCAGGTTCTTATGCGGCCTTGGGTTTCTTGGCGCCGTATTTGGAGCGCCCCTGCTTGCGGTCCTTGACGCCGGCGGTGTCGAGCGAACCACGCACCATGTGGTAGCGCACGCCGGGAAGATCCTTTACCCGTCCGCCGCGAATGAGCACCACTGAGTGCTCCTGCAGGTTGTGGCCCTCGCCGCCGATGTAGCTGATGACTTCGAATCCGTTGGTCAGGCGCACCTTGGCGACCTTGCGCAACGCCGAATTCGGCTTCTTCGGCGTCGTTGTGTAGACGCGCGTGCAAACGCCGCGCTTCTGCGGGCTCTGCTTGAGCGCAGGCACCTTGCTCTTCGACACAGGGGCCACGCGGCCCTTGCGCACCAGCTGATTGATCGTTGGCATCCTGATTGTCCGTTTCGTCTGCGCCCATTCCTGCCGGACGCAACGCCGTGCTCGAAACTCACTTCCGATACAGCAAATTAAAGTGGCCCAAGCATTGGCTGCTCAGGCCACTCTTTCTTGCGCCTCGTCCCGAGAATCCCGAGTCAAGCATGGGGAGTGCCGGCAGGTTCGCAACGCCTTAAGCGGGCGGGCGCTTTTGCTGGGCGACCCGGTGGTCCGGCGAAAGGCGAAAAGACTTGGGATTTTAAGATGCTAGCGATTTTATGTCAATGCAAAGCGAGCTTCAAAGTGCGGTGTCGTACGCCAAGACGCATGACTTCGCATTTCTCGATGGCAGCGACCGATGGCGCGGCAAGCGCGAGTGGCCGCGGCTTCCGTTACGGGTGGCGCGGCGAGGCGGCCTCCTAAGGCTGCTGCATTCGGATCCGACTAAAAAACAGGCGCCCCGCGAAGAGGCGCCCGTTCCTGGTCCGAATCGCTTTACGCCGCGTCGACGCTCACCTCGGTTGGCGGAGTCTCCGCTGACAAGGCTTCGCCTAGCAACTCGGCCGGTCCCATGGCCTTCTGCTTCTTGCGCGCGTTGTGGTAAGCGAGACCGGTGCCCGCCGGAATCAGGCGGCCGACGATTACGTTCTCCTTCAAGCCCCGCAACTCGTCCTTCTTACCCATGATCGCCGCCTCGGTCAGGACCCGCGTTGTCTCCTGGAACGACGCCGCGGAGATGAACGAATCGGTCGACAGGGACGCCTTGGTGATGCCGAGCAGCATATGCTCGTACGTTGCACCCTTCTTGCCGTCCGCCACCACGCGATCGTTCTCGTCGAGCAAATCCGAACGCTCGACTTGCTCACCGGGAATGAAGCGGCTGTCACCCGGTTCCTGCACTTGCACCCGCCGCAGCATCTGCCGAACCGGTGATGTAGCGGGCAAGTGCTTCGACTCCAAGCAAGCGCAGGATGTCGTGCGGATCCGCTGGCCCGTCGACGATGGTCTCGCCCTTGTTGACGACCTGACCGTCATGCGCTGTGACGTGCTTGTCTTTCGGGATCAGATACTCATGGGCGACGCCATCGAGATCGGTGATGACCAGCCGCTGCTTGCCCTTGGTGTCCTTGCCGAAGGAGACGGTGCCGGTGACTTCCGCGAGCAGGCCTGCGTCCTTGGGCGAGCGTGCTTCAAAGAGCTCCGCCACCCGTGGCAGTCCGCCGGTGATGTCGCGGGTCTTCGAGGTCTCCTGCGGAATACGCGCCAGCACTTCGCCGACCGCGACTTCCTGGCTATCCTTCACCGTGATGATCGAGCCAAGCTGGAAGGTGATGTTGACCGGCTGATCGCCCGTGGCCAGCTTGACCTCCTCGCCCTGCTCGTTGAGCAACTTCACCTGTGGCCGCACGCCTTTGGCCGCTATGCCCGAGCGACGCTTGGGATCGATGACCACCAGCGTGGAAAGTCCCGTGACTTCGTCGACCTGTTTGGCGACCGTGACGCCTTCCTCGACGTTTTCGAACTTCACCCGGCCCGCGTACTCGGTGATGATCGGCCGCGAAGTTGCATCCCAGGATGCCAACACCTTCCCGGCTTTCACCGCCTCACCGTCGCGCACCAGCATGGTCGCGCCATAGGGCACCTTGTGCCGCTCGCGCTCTCGCCCGTTGTCGTCGTGGATCATGACCTCGCCGGAGCGCGCGATGACCACCATCTCGCCCTTGGCGTTGGTCACGTAGCGCATCGCCGCCGAGAAGCGGACTACGCCCGCGGATTTGCTCTCCAGATGAGAAGCTGCCGCGGTCCGGGACGCCGCGCCGCCGATGTGGAATGTCCGCATCGTAAGCTGGGTTCCCGGCTCACCGATCGACTGTGCCGCAATGACTCCGACCGCCTCCCCTACGTTGACCAGATGCCCGCGACCAAGGTCACGGCCGTAGCACGTGGCGCACAGCCCATAGCGCGTGTCGCAGGTGAGCGGAGTGCGCACCTTGACTTCGTCGATGCCCAGAGCCTCGATCGTTTCCACTTCATCTTCGCCCAGCAGCGTGCCCGCCTCGAACAGCGTCGCTTGAGTCTCGGGATTGACGATATCAGCGGCGGCTGCGCGGCCCAGAATCCGCTCGCGCAGCGGCTCGATCACCTCGCCACCCTCCACCAGCGCTTTCATGGCCACGCCATTGCCCGTTCCGCAGTCATCTTCCGTGACCACGAGATCCTGTGTCACGTCGACCAGGCGGCGAGTCAGATAACCCGAGTTCGCCGTTTTCAACGCGGTGTCAGCCAAGCCCTTGCGCGCGCCGTGGGTGGAGATGAAGTACTGCAGCACGTTCAGGCCTTCGCGGAAATTCGCGGTGATCGGGGTTTCGATAATCGAGCCGTCCGGCTTGGCCATCAAGCCGCGCATGCCCGCGAGCTGGCGGATTTGCGCCGCCGAACCGCGCGCGCCTGAGTCGGCCATCATGTAGATGGAGTTGAACGACTCCTGTTTGGTCGACTTGCCGTCGCGGGTGATCACCTCCATCGTTCCCAGTTGACCCATCATCGCCTTGGCGATGTCATCACCGGCGCGACCCCAGATGTCCAC
>VBCY01000324.1 GCA_005882995.1 Betaproteobacteria bacterium | reverse complement strand
GTATCCAACATAGCGACGGGAACCGGACTGACAGGAAGCGCTTTCTCGTGCAGCTGCCGCGCGCTCGCGGCAGCTGCGGCCCGAGTCGAAAAGCGTCCTCGTCGCGATCAGGCATGGATCGCACTCCGTCGCACCTCAGCTTACCCCAGCGTACAAGGCACGCCACGAAGCCAGCATGGGTGCGCGTCAACAAGAAGGCGCGGCACCACGATTTGCCTCTCCGTGTCGCTCCAAACCTTGAGCAGACCAGCATTTCCGCTCGGCGCGTGCCGCCGAGGTCTATCTTGCCCTCCGCCGTTGCCTTTCGTTCCGGCCACCCAGTCGACAAGTTCGTAGGCAACGGCCTACACAAGCGCGTGCACAACACCTGCACGGTGCGCGCACGAAACGTGTCGACAGAAGTGGATCGATGTTGCACATCTGTTGCAGCTCGATGGTTGCCTTGATTGCTCATCCACGCAGGAACGATGCGTTAATGACTGCTGGGCGCATGCTATCGAAGAGACGCCGACTTGGCAGGATTCCTGAAACAAGTCCATGCCGACGGAGTAGCAGAAAAGTGGCTTGGTGCGACCTCCGCAACGTTTGACGTGCTGGGCTTCGATCGCGGCGGTCGGCCGCAGCCCGGGCGACGACGCTCCTGCACACCGACGTGCAGCAGGACCGATGCAACAGGAGCGAATCGCCTGCCACGCTGAGCTTTTCTCCGCGTGGCACAGCCTGCGCAAGCGAGTGCTGTCACTACGTCGCTCCGCGGTCATTGCCCTGCCCGCGAGATTGGGCGGGGGCTGTCGCGAGTTCGTCGCTCGAGCAGCGCTGGCACCACATCCACATCATGCTTCCGCGCACCGCGGTGACGGCGTTCTTGCATGCGTTTGACCGTGGCATGCGCATCCAGGACCGTCGCACGAGTTGCTGCCCCTGAGCTCCGCTGCTCGTGCACCGAGGCTATGGTCTGACGCGGAAGGCAACCGCCATCGCAACCGTGTGCGCTGCCCTACGCCAATCTACGCCGTGGTGGGTTTTGGCTCTCTGGACGGCGCTCTATCCTTCGCTGCGCCGCATCTCTCATCCGCTCTCAAATGACCGACTACATGCGTCTCGTTCGCGAACTGCGAGCGCCCCCGATACCGAAGCTCATCCTCTACGCCCTAGCGACGCGTGCTGACGCGGATGGAATCTGCTGGCCGTCCATCCGAACTCTCTGCGACGACACCGGATTGGCCCGACGCACGGTACAGATGCACTTGCAGAAGCTCATGCATGATCAGCTGCTCGTTCGCACAGCCCGCGCGGGGCGACCGAGCGTGTTGCGGCTCAATATCCTTGCGGCGCCGGGCACGATCTGCACGAGCGCGCGCAATGCGCCTGTGGATAACGAGGCATCCGAGAGCGCACGTGCTGCGCCTCCTCCGCGCGCGGCATGCACGGGGGGTGCGCATGACGTGCCGATCACCAGCGCAGGTGGTGCGCCCGAAGTTACCAAGAAGTTTCCATTGAACTTCCCATTGAAGTTACGGCGGGGAGGAGGAATTGCAAATCAAAACCCAGCGCCGGACCCGCAACCGCGATGGTGGACGACCGAGGCCGGGATCAGGCGCAAGGGCGCCGAGCTCTGCATTGCGCCGCGCGTCGGCGAGAGCTATCCCGATTACAAGAAGCGGCTCTTCGCGGTTGAGAGGGACCGGCAGCGCGAAGTTGATGAGGCGCGGCGCACGGGCAAGACTGCGACGGGATAGCGATATGTCGCCCATCCTTCGCCCTACAACGCGCGCGCGCCCCCGTGCGCTCGGAGAAACTGCTTTCTTACTGTGTCGCCAAGAACTCAATCGCTGACACCCCTGCTCCCAATGGCTGCCGCTCAACAACTCGAACCGTTGCTCGAATTCATAGCGCGGATTGTGGCGCGCGAACTCACCGCGGAAGTCGACCCAGTTGACGAGGCCAGCGCCCAAACCCGCATTCTTATCGCCTCATGAAAACCGCCGCCGTCTACGCCCGATTTTCGACCGACCGCCAAGACCTGACGTCGATCGCGGATCAACTCCGCGTCTGCCGCGCGCGGGCTGAGGCGCTCGGATTCCAGGTCGTCGCGGAGTACAGTGATGCCGCAGTGTCCGGCGCGATCGCGGTCATAGACCGCTCGGGCGCCGGCGCGATGCACGCTGCAGCGCTCGCAGGCAAATTCGACGTGTTGATCGTCGAATCTCTGGATCGGCTCTCGCGCGACTCGGTTGACAGCGAAGCGGTGCTCCGCCGGCTCGAACACCGCGGCATACGAATCATCGGCGCTGCCGATTCGTACGATACGGCTTCCGGTGAAACTCGGCGGATCGTGCGCGGAGTACGTGGGCTGATCAATGAGTTCTACCGCAGCGATCTACCGCACAAGATCCGTCGTGGCCTTGACGGCCAGGTGGAGCGCGGCTTTCACGCTGGCGGGATGTCCTACGGTTATCGCTCGGTACCGGTTGGATTGAATGCGCGCGGTGAAGCGGAAGGCTTTCGGCTAGAGATCAACCATGATCAGACCGACGTGGTCCGATGGGTCTTCGCTCGCTATGCGGACGGTTGGTCCTGCCAGTGCATCGCTGCCGACTTGAACGCTCGCCATGTCGTGGGACCCGGGCGTCGTTTGAATCGTCCGTCGACGTGGTCCGTGGCCGCGCTGTACGGCACGCCATCGGCAGGCTCTGGCATCCTGAACAACGAGCTCTACGTTGGCCGCTATGTGTGGAATCGGCGCGAGTGGATCCGCGATCCCGACAAGCCGAAGAAACGGACGCCGCGAATGCGCCCGCGTGATCAGTGGCGTGTGAAGGAGCGGCCTGATCTTCGTATCGTCGACGACGCGGTGTGGTCCGTCGTGCGCGCGCGGATGGCCAGGAAGAACGGCGACTCGGGGCGCCTGAAACGCGGACCCGGTCCACGCTCGCTCTTCGGCGGGCTGCTTCGTTGCGGTTGCTGTGGTGGGGCGGTCATAGCGGTGAGCGCGTACCAGTACGGCTGCGCTGCCCGCAAGGATCGCGGCCCCGCGGTATGCCAAGGCGTGCGGGCCCCGCGCAAGGAAACCGATCGCCGCCTCGTCGCCATGCTGCGCGAGGAAGTGCTTTCCCCCGCCGCGATCGCCAAGATTCGCGACCAGGTCCGGCGGCTGCTCAGCGACTCACAGTGCCAAGCAACCGACCTCACCAGGGCCCGCGCGGCGCGAATTCGGACTTTGGAAGGCGAGATTGCTCCGCTAACCGATGCAGTGGCTCAGCTTGGGCTTTCGAACGCGCTACGAGTTCGCCTTGTCGACGCGGAAGCCGAGTATGCGCACCTGACTGCGCGCATCGATTCAAGACCCCCCGTCCTCCCTAGCCCAGAAGCGATCGGCGCGAAGATTCGCGAGGTCGCGGTACGCCTCGAGACGGCGCTGAGCCAGGATGTGAGCGCCGCCAGGGCGATTCTGTCGGGGAAGCTCGGCCCGGTGATCCTCGAGGAAAGGGACGGCGCAGTAT
>VBCY01000323.1:2264-5091 GCA_005882995.1 Betaproteobacteria bacterium | reverse complement strand
CATCCGAGGCGCGCGACCGAAGACGCTGATATGCGCGCGGCGCGTTATCCCTCGCTCTATCAGATCAACACGCGCGTCTGGCTCATGGCGCTGTCCCGGGCGCTGAGGCGGCACGCGACGCTCGACGACATTCCGGACGCCTACCTCGATCGTCTCGCAGCGACAGGTTTCGATTGGATCTGGCTCTTGAGCGTCTGGAGCACAGGTGCAGCGGGCCAGCGGATATCGCGTTCCATTCCCGAATTGCGCAAGGAATTCGAGCAGACGCTACCGAATTTGCGTGAGGAAGACATCGCCGGCTCGGGTTTCGCGATTATCGGCTATACGACGTCGCCGGCGCTGGGCGGCGATGGCGCGCTCGCGCGCGTTCGCGAGCGACTGAAGAAGCGCGGCTTGCGCCTCATGCTCGATTTCGTGCCCAACCACACCGCGCTCGACCATCCGTGGGTCGAGGACCACGCCGACTATTACGTGGCCGGCACCGAACTCGCCCTCGCCCGAACCCCGCAAAACTATGTCTGGGTGAGACGAAGGCACGGCGATGTGCTGCTCGCTCATGGCCGCGATCCGTACTTCGCCGGTTGGACCGACACGCTGCAGCTCGACTACAGCAATCCCGCGACTCAGGGGGCGATGATGGACGAGCTTGCCAAGATCGCCGAACAATGCGACGGCGTGCGCTGCGACATGGCCATGCTGGTCTTGCCCGAGGTATTCGAACGCACGTGGGGTCGCAAAGCGCCACCATTCTGGCCGGACGCGATTCGCCGCATTTGCGAGCGGCATCCCGGGTTCTGCTTCATGGCCGAGGTGTACTGGGACCTCGAATGGACCATGCAGCAACAGGGCTTCGACTACGCTTACGACAAGCGACTATACGACCAGCTGCGCGAGGGGCGTGCGCGGCCGGTGCGGGAGCATCTGTGCGCAGAGCTGGATTATCAGAACAAGCTCGCTCGCTTCATGGAAAATCACGACGAGCCACGGGCGGCGACAACATTCGCGCCCGCGATGCATCAGGCCGCGGCGGTCATCACCTACTTGTCGCCCGGCCTCCGATTCTTTCACCAGGGTCAGTTCGAGGGTCGGAACAAACGCATTTCGGCTCACCTCGTACGCGCGCCGACAGAACCTGTCGACGCAACGCTGCAACGCTTTTATACCAACCTGCTGTCGGTGCTGCGGCAGCCCGTGATGCGCGACGGCACGTGGAAATTGCTCGAGTGCGTTCCGGCATGGGACGGCAACTGGACATCCGATTGCTTTATTGCATGTACCTGGGATGGAGTCGAAGGACCGCGGCGACTGGTTGCCGTCAACTATGCCGGGAACCAGAGCCAGTGTTACGTCCGACTCAAAGGTCCCGAGCTAAGCGGACGCGCGGTGAGGTTCAAGGATCTGATGGGTACAGCCGTTTTCGATCGCGAGGTAAATGATCTCGTTGCGCGCGGTCTTTACTTGGACCTGGAGCCATGGGGTTACCATGTGTTCGAGGTGAGCGGGCCGTGATCGATTGCAGTGCAAAGGTTGTTGTACGTTCGAAGTCGGATTAACGAGGAGAAATGTGATGGCAATGAAAAGGCAGTTCCCTATGGCGATTTTCGCGGCGTTGTTCGCGCTGGCGACGGTTTGCGGCGTCGCGCGCGCGCAGGAAGTCCCGCTTGTCACCGGCGAACACTGGACCAAATCGTCGGAGGAGATGAAGAAGGCTTATCTCGTCGGCATCGCCAATGTCGTGTTCCTCGAGATGGCCTACGAGGGAGCGAACCCGGCTTCAGATGCGCAGAGCTTCCTTCCCCGCATGGTCAAGGGGCTGAAAGGCCACACCCTCGACACCGTGCGTGAAGCGCTCAACAAATGGTACGCCACGCACCCCGATCAAATGCAGCGGCCGGTCATCGAAACCATATGGTTCGAGATGGTGGTTCCCGGACTGCGAAACGCCAAGTAACGGAGAAGACCATGACAAGACTCGCAATGACTATCGCAATCGTAGTGACGCTCGGCATGATGGGATGTACAACCATGACTCCACAGCAACAGGGCACAGTGACTGGCGCAGCCATCGGTGCAGCTGCCGGTGCAGGCATCGCGGCCATCTCTGGGGGCAGCGGCTGGACCGGCGCGGCCATCGGCGCCGTCGCTGGCGGCGTCGTTGGCAATATCAAAGGCAGCAAGCAATAATCAAGTGCGCGACAGCGCGGGTGAGGGTCAAACGTCACTCAGTCGCGTAATTCTCAATAATTCGTACCGCCCCACTTGTGCTGCGAAGGCCGAGGGATCACTTGAAAGTCGTCGAGATCACCTATCGGTACGACGGCAGCGATGCTGCTGCTCGACCGCGGCCGAATGATGCGAGCTCTGCGCGCGACCGGCTCAACCACGGAAGCCGGACGATGGCGGCGCTCTTCGAAAGCCTCGGAGAGGGCAGCGGCACGGCGCGGCGCGTCATCCCGGTCGACCCGAGCGATCTAGGACTCGCGACGGGCGCTCCGGGCGCATCCAAGCAGCGGCCGTATGCCGCTGTGCTCGGATGCTCCGATGCACGCGTGCCGATTGAGCTGATCTTCAACGAAGGCCCGAACGATCTGTTCGTCGTCCGCGTCGCAGGAAACGGTTTGGGCGCCGAAGTGCTGGGCAGCCTCAAGTATGCAGTCGACCATCTTGCCGGCAGCATGAAGCTGATCGTGGTTCTGGGGCACAGCGGCTGCGGAGCTCTATCAGCCGCGGTCGACATCTTCCTCAAGCCGGAAGCTTATCTGTCTCTCGCCGAGGAGCATTCGTTACGCAACATTCTCGATCGCCTCCTCCTGGTGGTGCACGCGGC
>VBCY01000323.1:0-2217 GCA_005882995.1 Betaproteobacteria bacterium | reverse complement strand
CGCCGGCCCGGCTATCGCCAAGCGCTGATCGAAGCGGCGATCGTGTCAAACGCAGCACTCACGGCTTATACGCTCCAGCAGGAGATCGGAACGCCCGATGCTCACGGATTGCGAGCGTCATACGGCGTCTATCTGCTCGCGGCGCGGCAGATCTGGGCACCGCGCAGCGGTAGTTCGGAATGCGACGGACTGGCGTATCCGCCGACCGATTTCATGGCCTTCTCCGATTTCGCCGATCCGGTCGTACGATCGGATCGCATCGCAGCGCTACTCGAAGGCGGCGCTGATTAGGCTCCGTTGCGAAGACGATACCGCCCGTTGCCCGAGCAAAATGGCCCCGTGGCCTGGGCCGGCTCTGTCGACTTCCGGATGCGACGCGTTTCGCCAGCGGCCAATGCGATGAGTGCGCCGATTGTCTATACGGTCGCGGTGTGCGCACTCCTATTGGCTGCGACTACCGCGCGTGCGCAATCCATCGAGCCCCGCGCCTACTCGAACGCGCCGGTCGGCGTGAACTTCCTAATTGCAGGATACGCATACACGCGAGGCGGCCTTCAGTTCGATACCTCATTGCCCATTACGGACGCGCATCTCCACACGTCGAACGCGGTCCTGGCCTATGCGCGCTCGCTCGATCTGTGGGGAACGTCAGGCAAGTTCGACGTCGTGGTGCCCTACACCTGGCTGTCCGGATCGGCGCAGTACGCTGGAGAAACCGTGCAGCGAGTGGTCAATGGAGGAGCCGATCCGTCGTTCCGACTATCGGTGAACCTGTACGGAGCGCCTGCGCTCACCCTGAAGGAGTTTCAGGATTACGAGCAGGACCTGATCATCGGTGCGAGTCTCCAGGTGTCAGCGCCTTGGGGCCAGTACGACGACACCCGCGTCGTCAACATCGGAACGAACCGCTGGTCGTTCAAGCCGGAAGTGGGTATTTCCAAGGCGGAGGGTCCGTGGACACTGGAGCTCACGGCTGCGGCAACCCTGTTCACTGACAACAAGGACTTCTTCGGCGGCAACACGCGTTCGCAGGATCCACTCTATTCAATCCAGGCGCATGCCATCTACAACTTCCGCTCGGGCATCTGGGGGTCTCTCGACGCGACGTACTTCGCCGGCGGACGCACTACGCTGAACGGCACATTGAACAGTGACCTCCAGCAGAACTGGCGCGCCGGCGGCACGCTTGCGTTTCCCGTAGACATCCACAACTCGGTCAAGCTCTACGCCAGCTCGGGAGTTTCGGCACGCACGGGCAACAATTACGACCTCCTCGGGATTGCGTGGCAATACCGCTGGGGCGGCGGATTGTGATTCCGGGTTGCCGCGGCTCACGTTGCGCGTTCCGGAGCGGTACCGACGCCACGGCGACCGCGTCGCGCGGGAGCCAATGCGACCGATATGCCGCGAGCCGATATTCTCGAGCACGGGCGGCGCCTAACTAAGGCACCGCCCTATTCTTGCTCCTGTCGGTGGGTTCCCCAATCTCCGTCCCCTGTCGTCGGAACGGTCGGCGCTGACTGAAGTTTTTGCTGTCCGCCTGGGCGCTCTGAGTGGCGAGCTCGGTGGCCTCGGGATAGGCAATGGGGTTCTTGCTCGCCCCGATCTCGAGCAGCTTCGTCTCGTCGTTGACGCGCACGCTGTACTTGCCCAAGTTGTAGAGGAGGTACATCGCGAAGAGATTGTCGATGTCCTCGTAATGATCCTGTTCTTTCCGGAAGTCGCTGGACAGAACAGACGGAAAGCGGTTCGGCAGGTTCTTGAACGCCACCTTCTCCTCTTCGTGCGGATCCACGTAGGTCGAGCCGTCGTACTTCTTGTACCACACCACGTCCAACCCGTATCCGCGTGCGTTCCACCCCTTGAGAAGCTTCATCGCCATCTCTGTGGGAATGTTGGCGTTGGCAGCGGCCACCAACCTCCGCCCGGAGAGAAGCTTTGCGCTCGTCACCTCGAGGTCCTGGTACCCGGCGCCGTACTTGAATGCGGCGCCGATGGTCTTGGCGCAGTTCAGGCGGATGTAGTCGTAGCGTATCTCGCCGTCGTGGTATTCGGTGCTCCTGACCCGGTTGTGATAGTCGTCGTTGATACGCTGGAAGAATGCCGCGAGAGCCTCCTTCTCTGCCGCAGGGACGCCGTAGACGCGCACGCCGATGATCGATCGCTTGTAGATCTCGCCGAAGTCGAGACCGAACGAGGCCGTGTCACCGAGCGACG
>VBCY01000048.1 GCA_005882995.1 Betaproteobacteria bacterium | reverse complement strand
CAGCATCTCAACATTGCGGCTTCGACGGCGCTGCGCTTCGAACCCGGAGATGAACGCGAGGTGAGGCTGGTTCCCTATGGTGGCAAGCGCGCTGTGTACGGCTTCAACAATTTAGTCGATGGTCCGACTGTCTGCGATTCGGGCGAGGCGAACAAGAGCCGAGCGCTCGCGGCGGCAAATCGACGCGGCTTTCGCTCCAAGGCCTGACACCAAACACGGCAGCCGGCGCAAATCGAGGGTTTGAGGAAATGGCAACGATTTCGCGTCACGAGTACGTCGGGCTGTTCGGTCCTACCGTGGGCGATCGAGTCCGCTTGGGAGACACCGGCCTGTTCGTCGAGATCGAACGCGACCTACGCGGCGCCTACGGCGACGAAATCGTGTTCGGCGGAGGCAAGAGCCTGCGCGAAGGCATGGGCATGGACAACCAGTTGACGCACGCTGGCGGGGCGCCGGATCTGGTGATTACCAACGTGACCATCATCGACGCGGTGCTGGGTGTGGTGAAAGCGGATGTCGGCATCAGGGAGGGTCGCATCTGCGCCATTGGCAAGGCGGGCAATCCGCAGACCATGGATGACATCACTCCGGGTCTCGAATGCGGTCTTGCGACCGATGCCATCTCCGGAGCGCACCTTATCCTGACCGCCGCTGGCATCGATACGCACATCCATTTCATCTGCCCGCAACAGGCCTATGCAGCGCTCTCCAACGGCACTGCCACGCTGATCGGCGGTGGCACCGGTCCCTCCGATGGCTCCAACGCCACCACCGTCACAGCGGGTCCCGGTAACATTGCCAATATGCTGCGCTCCGCCGAAGGCTGGCCGGTCAATGTGGGCTTCCTCGGCAAGGGTCATGCGCATGGCAAGGCTCCGTTGATCGAGCAAGTGGAAGCCGGCGCGGTGGGCTTCAAGTGCCACGAGGATTGGGGCACGACGCCGTCAGTGCTCCGATCGGCACTCACAGTCGCCGACGAAATGGACGTGCAGGTGTGCATGCACACCGATACGCTGAACGAATCGGGCTTCGTCGAAGACACGATCGCAGCCTTCGAGGGCCGCACCATTCACTCCTTTCATACCGAAGGCTCGGGCGGAGGTCACGCGCCCGACATCATCAAGGTCGCGGGATTGCCCAACGTGCTGCCTTCGTCGACCAATCCCACGCTTCCCTACGGCATCAATTCGCAGGCGGAGCTCTACGACATGATCATGGTCTGCCATCATCTGAGCCCCGACGTTCCGTCCGATGTCGCCTTCGCCGAGAGCCGCATTCGCGCGGAAACCATCGCAGCGGAGAATGTGCTGCAGGATCTCGGCGTGATCTCCATGTTTTCCAGTGACGCGCAGGCGATGGGACGTATAGGCGAATGCTGGTTACGCTGCATCCAGACCGCCGATGCGATGAAAACGGGGCGCGGCAAGTTGCCGGAGGACGCACCGGGCAACGACAACTTCCGCGTGCTGCGCTACGTCGCGAAAATCACCATCAACCCGGCCATCGCACACGGCGTCTCCCACATGCTAGGCTCGGTCGAAGTGGGCAAGCTCGCAGATCTGGTGCTGTGGGAACCGGCTTTCTTCGGAGCCAAGCCCAAGCTGGTGATCAAGGGTGGCATGATCAGCTGGGCGGTCATGGGCGATCCCAATGCTTCTCTGCCCACACCTCAGCCAACCTACTACCGGCCGATGTTTGCCGCCCAGGGATTGGCGTTGCCTGCAACCTGTGTCACCTTCGTCTCGCAGGCCGCGCACGATGCCGGAATCGCGGAGCGGCTCGGCTTGCAGCGACAGGTCGTGGCGGTGCGCAACACGCGTAAGATCGGCAAACGCGACATGGTACGCAATGCCGGCACGCCCAGGATCGAAGTCTCGCCGGAAACGTTCGCAGTTACCGTCGATGGTGTGCACGCGACGGTGCCGCCGTTGAAGTCGGTCGCGCTCAACCAGAAGTATTTCTTCAGCTGACGGAGCTTTACTTGATACTCGTCGAGAAGATCCTCGGCAATGCGAGCGATCCTGAATGGGAGCTGCGCCTCGCTGCGAGCACGGTCGAATCGCTGGCGCTCGATCACTGGGAAGCGCAGAAAAACCGTTTGCGGAAAAAGACCGCGAGCGGCGTGGAGATCGCACTATCGCTCGATCGGGGTACGTTCCTGCGCAATGGTGACGTGCTGGTGTGGGAAGAATTCGCCAAGCGCGCGGTGGTCGCCACGATCAGCCTGCGCGACGTGATGATCGTCCATCTCGATCAATTGGGGTCGCAGCCTTCCGAGATCGCCATGCGCACCTGTGTCGAACTGGGACACGCTCTCGGCAATCAGCACTGGCCCGCGCTGGTCAAGGGCACACGCGTCTATATACCACTTACGGTTGACCGCAAAGTGATGGCGTCGGTCATGAAGACCCACGGTTTCGAAGGGATCCGCTACGAGTTCGTACCTGGCGACGACATCGTTCCGTATCTTGCTCCCCACGAATCGCGGCGATTGTTCGGCGGTGCAGAAGGGCCGGTCCACACTCACACCAACGATCGCTACGTCGCGATCGAAGCCGAAACCGGACGCCCATATGGACGTGCGCCGGTGCGCGGGCACGCTCACCCGCACGACCCACCCGAATGAAATCGATCGACGAACGCACTGCGCCCGCCGTGTCTGCAGAACAGGTGGCGCACATGCTTCAGTTCGGAGACTCGATGTTTCCCATCGGCGTCTTTGCCTTTTCATGCGGCCTCGAATCGGCCGTCCAAAAAGGCGTAGTCCGCGATTCCTTAACGCTGTTGGCATTCACGCGCACTGCGATTGAGCAAGCGAACCGCGGCGACGGGATCGGGGTCCTCCGCGCGCACCGGGCGGCCTTGGCAATGGACATTGACGAAATCGTGCGCATTGATCATCTGCTCTTCGCGCGCAAGCTCTCCAGCGAAACGCGGACCATGTCGGTGCGCACAGGCAAGAGACTCACCGAAATGGGCGCCGCAGTGATCGGGTCGCCACTCGTGCTCGCCTGGCGCGACCGCGTCGACGCAGGCTCGACACCCGGCTGCCATCCAGTCGCCCTCGCAGTGAATTTTGCTGCCCAGGCACTGACAGAACGCGACGCATTCGTCGTGCACCAGTACGGGGTCGCTGCAGCGATCCTGAGCGCCGCGCTTCGCCTGATGCGCATCGGTCATGTAGACACGCAGCGGATGCTCTACGCGCTCAATGCCGACCTCGACGCCGCCTATCGCACGGCGGCGATGGCCCGTCTTCCAGACATGGCCGGCTTCGCGCCGCTGATGGAGATCCTCGCAGCGGTACACGTCAAAGCGCATGTCCGGCTGTTCATGAATTAGGGCCCGTTAACAGGCCCTAAAACGATCGGACTGGAAGCGTACGGTGAGTAAGAAGATCACTCGCATCGGCATCGGCGGTCCGGTCGGTTCCGGCAAGACGGCGATCGTCGAAGCCATCACGCCGCAGCTCCTGGATATGGGCATCAACGTCCTCATCATCACCAACGACGTGGTAACGACCGAGGATGCGAAGCACGTCCAGCGCACGTTGAAGGGAATCCTGCTCGAAGAACGCATCCTTGGCGTGGAAACAGGCGCCTGTCCCCATACGGCGGTGCGCGAAGACCCGAGCATGAATCTCGCGGCGGTGGAGGACATGGAAGCACGCTTTCCCGACGGTGATGTCGTGCTTATCGAGAGCGGCGGCGATAATCTGACACTCACCTTTTCGCCGGCGTTGGTCGATTTCTTCATTTACGTGATCGACGTCGCGGCTGGCGACAAGATCCCGCGCAAGAACGGCCCCGGCATTACTCAATCGGACATTCTGATCATCAACAAGACCGATCTCGCCGTTCACGTCGGCGCGAGCCTCGAGCTGATGGCGCACGATTCGAAGCTCATGCGCGGCGACAAGCCGTTTCTGTTCACCAACTGTCGCACGGGGGAGGGTATTTCCGCGCTGGTCGAATTGATCCGCAGCGAGCTTCTCTTCGATTTGAAGCTTCCGGCGAGGCATACACGCTGATGGGCGCGACCGAGCGGGCAGGGTGGTTGCCGGCAGCGGGGTCGAGCGATATCCAGGTTGCGGTGCCTTCGGAGCTCGCGCTCTATAGCGACGAGCCGCCTCAGATGCGCAGTGGCACGGTGGGCAAATCGGGTTACCTGCGCCTCGGATTCGAGCGCCGCGGCGATCGCACGATCCTCGCCGATCTCTACTCGCGTACCCCGTACCTCGCGCAGCGCGCACTGCATTGCGACGAGGCGCTCCCGGACATGGCCTGGTTGTTCATGATCAACACGACCGGTTGCGTGCTGCAGGGTGATCGCTTGCGACTGGAAGTCGCGCTCGGAGCGGATGCGAGAGCGCACCTCACCACGCAATCGGCGACCAAGATCCACGCGATGGACGCCAACTACGCAATGCAGACGCAGCTTCTCACGCTTGAGGAAGATTCCTATCTGGAGTTTCTGCCCGATCCGATCATTCCGCATCGCCGCGCGCGCTTTGCCGCCGATACCCGGATCATGGTCGCCCCCAGCGCTTCGCTGCTCTATTCGGAAATCGTTCAGCCGGGGCGCAAACACCATCGCGCCGACGAGTGCTTCGGCGCAACACTGTTGTCATTTGCAATCCACGCTGCGCGTCCGGACCGGTCCACCTTGTTTACCGAGAAGCTGCTGATGGATCCCGCGCGCCATTCGATGCGCCAGGCGGGGGTCATGGACTGCTTCGACGTGTTCGCAAACGTCATCCTCTGCACTCCTTCCGGCAATGCCGATCGGATCGAGGCGCGCGTTGAGGCTGAAGTCGATCTCGATCGCGGAAACGCATACGGTGCGTGCCGGCTTCCCAATGGCGCCGGCCTCGTCTACAAGGTTCTCGGGCGCGAAACCTCCCAGGTCAAAGCCAGGGTTCGTGAATTCTGGCGGATCGCCCGGGAGGAGATTACCGGTCGCGCGGCGCCGGTCCCCTACCTTTGGCAATAAGATGTCTATACGAAGCCAGGGCATCGTTGACACGATACTTCGTTATTGTCGACAATTTATTGGGTGTATTGTTGACAATAACGTTGGTCTCATGCGATAGTGGAGTGAATGACCTTGGGGCGGCTCACCACCCACGTGCTCGATACAGCCAACGGGCGTCCCGCCGCTGGGGTCAGGGTGCGCCTTTACGCGCTGGAGGGGCCCGACGGCAATACCCGGCGCTTGTTGCGCGACGTGATGACCAACGCCGAGGGACGTTGCGATGAGCCGCTGATCGAGGGAGAGCATTTTTTGACCGGCCGGTACGAAGTCGTCTTCGGCGCGGGTGCGTATTTCGCCTCGATCGGGGCGATTCAGGAGCAGCCTGCGTTTGTTGACGATGTGGTGTTACGCTTCGGCATCGCCAACGCGGCGCAGCATTATCACGTGCCGCTGCTGGTGTCTCCCTGGAGTTACTCGACCTATCGCGGCAGTTAGCGGCATCGATTGAAGCCCGGCCGATCGCCGGGGACATGGACCGGAGATAGTCATGGCAACCAGGCAAAGAACAGCCACGCATGGCGATCCCATTCGTTTCGTGCTCGACGGCGAGATTCGCAGCGTCGATGGCGTGGCACCGACCCGTACCGTGCTCAATTTCCTGCGCGAGGACCTCGGCCGGACCGGTACCAAGGAAGGCTGCGCCGAGGGCGACTGCGGCGCCTGCACCGTCGTGCTCGGCGAGCTTGCGGGCAACGACGTCCGATTCCGCGCCGTCAACGCGTGTATCCAGTTTCTGCCGACGCTTGACGGCAAGGAGCTGATCACCGTCGAGAGCCTGAAAGGGGAGGATGGCGCTCTGCACCCCGTGCAGCGGGCGCTCGTCGATTGCCACGCTTCGCAATGCGGCTTCTGCACGCCCGGTTTTGTGATGTCGCTGTTTGCCTTGTACAAGACGCAGCACGATCCGTCGCGCTCTCAAATCGCCGACGCGCTGGCAGGCAATCTGTGTCGTTGCACCGGATACCGGCCCATCGTCGACGCCGGAAAGAAAATGTACGAGTACGGTGCGGAGCGACAGGATCGCCACCAGCACTGGATGAATTGTTCGTTTTCGTCAGCGAACGACCGCGAGCTCAATCAGAGCGAGCGCGAAATGATCGAAAGGCTGCGCGCCATTCGCCGCAGCAAGACGCTCTTTGTTCGTCATGGTGGGTCGACCTTCTACGCTCCGCTGACGCTCAAGGAATTGGCTGATCTCAGGTTGGCGCACCCGGACGCGCGCATCCTCGCCGGCGGTACCGATGTCGCGCTGTGGGTTACCAAGCAACACAAGGATCTTCCCGTGGTCATCTACGTGGGCGATGTCGCCGAGCTCAAAGCCATCGACCGGACCGATGCAGGAATCGACATCGGCGCCGCGGCGAGTTTGACCGATGCCTATGACGCGCTTGTGAGTACGCATCCGGAGCTTTCGGAGCTCTACCGCCGCTTTGCGTCGCCGCCGATCCGCAATGCCGGAACGCTCGGCGGCAACATCGCCAATGGCTCGCCAATCGGCGATTCGATGCCCGTGCTCATGGTTCTCGGCACCAGGCTCCTTCTTCGCAAAGGCAGGCGCGCACGCGAGCTTGGGCTCGACGAGTTTTATGTTGGCTACCAGAAAACGGCGCTCGAACCTGGCGAATTCGTCGAGCGCATTCGCGTGCCCCGGCGTGATCCGTTGTCGCTGCTGCGCACCTACAAGATCTCCAAGCGCTTCGACCAGGACATCTCCGCCGCGTGCGGCGCATTTTGCATCACGCTGCAAAAAGGCAAGGTGGCCGAAGCGCGCATCGCCTTCGGGGGCATGGCGGCGACGCCGAAGCGCGCTGCAGCAACCGAGAATGCACTCGTGGGCCGCGACTGGAGCGAAGCCAGCGTCAAAGCGGCCATGGCGGCGCTGGACAAGGACTTTGCGCCGATCACCGACATGCGCGCCAGCGCCGGGTACCGGTGCAGCGTTGCACGCAATCTGTTGTACAAGTGCTACCTCGAGACGTGCGGGCAGAAGGCGCCGACGCAGGTCGTCGAGTTCGCAATGTAGAGGCACCGCATGGACTCTCATCCGGCCGGAGGCGTGGGCTTGAGCGTTCCCCACGACAGCGCGCATCTGCACGTCAGCGGCGAGGCGCTCTATATCGACGACATTCCCGAGGTGCGCGGAACGCTTCACGCGGCGATCGGCATGAGCGAGCGCGCGCACGCTCGCATCAAATCCATGGATCTCTCGAGGGTGCGGGCGGCGCCGGGTGTGGTGGCCGTGCTGACCGCCAGGGACGTGCCCGGTAAGAACGATTACGGCCCGGTGGTCGCCGACGATCCCATCTTTGCCACGACGCTGGTGCAGTACTACGGACAGTCGATCTTCGCGGTCGCGGCTGAAACCGTCGAGCAGGCGCGCCGGGCTGCCCGCCTGGCGGTGGTCGAGTACGAGGATCTCAAACCCATCCTGACGGCGGAAGCGGCAGTGCGCGCGGAATCATTCGTGCTGCCGACCGAACGCCTGCAGCGCGGCGACCCCGCGGGAGCCATCGCCACAGCGCCACATCGCCTGTCCGGCCGTATTCACATCGGCGGGCAGGAGCAGTTCTATTTGGAAGGCATGATCGCCTACGCGGTGCCCAAAGAGGACGGCACATTGCTGGTCTATAGCTCCACTCAGCACCCCGGCGAAGTGCAGCATCAGGTGGCGCACGCGCTCGACCTCGACGCCAACGCCGTCGCTGTCGAATGCCGGCGCATGGGCGGCGGGTTCGGTGGCAAGGAGAGCCAGCCGGGACTCTTCGCCTGCATCGCGGGCATCTTCGCGCAGAAGCTCAAGCGTCCGGTCAAGCTTCGCGCCGATCGCGACGATGACATGCTGATCACCGGCAAGCGGCACGACTTCGTCACCGACTACGAGGTCGGCTTCGACGATCAAGGGCGGATTCTCGGCGTCGAATTCACGCTCGCCGGTCGCTGCGGGTATTCCGTCGATCTCTCCTGCTCGATCAACGATCGTGCCATGTTCCACGCCGACAACTGCTACTACCTCGGCAATGTCGGAATCACCAGTCATCGCTGCAAGACGAACACTCAATCGAACACTGCGTTCCGCGGCTTCGGCGGCCCGCAGGGGATGATCGGCGTTGAGCATGTCATCGACGAGATCGCCCGGTTCCTCGACAAGGATCCTATCGACGTGCGCCGCATCAATTTCTACGGCACCAAGGAGCGCAATGTCACCCATTATCAGCAGACGATCGTCGACAATGTGATCGGCGACATCGTGGAAGAGCTGGAGGAGAGCTCCGGTTATCGCGCCAGGCGCGAGGCGATCCGCGCCTGGAATCGCGGCAGTCCCTGGCTCAAGCGGGGCATCGCCTTTACCCCGGTCAAATTCGGCATATCGTTTACCGCAACGCATCTCAATCAAGCCGGCGCGCTCATCCATGTCTACACCGACGGCACGGTTCTGCTCAATCACGGCGGTACGGAGATGGGGCAGGGACTGTTCACCAAGGTCGCCCAGGTCGTGGCCGAGGAGCTGGCGATCGACGTCGATCACATTCGCGTCACCGCCTCCGACACGAGCAAGGTACCCAATGCCTCGGCGACTGCGGCTTCCTCGGGATCAGACATCAACGGCAAGGCGGCGCAGGCAGCGGCGAGCACGCTGCGACAGCGCCTGACGGCGTTTGCAGCCGACCAGTTCGATGTCCCTGCCGAACACGTTCGCTTCAGCAACAATCATGTCAGAATCGGCGAGCGCACGATTGCCTTCGCGGAACTGGTTCGGCTCGCGTACTTTGCGCGCGTGTCGCTATCGGCAACCGGCTTCTACAAGACGCCGAAGATCGGCTATGACCGCAAGACATGGACCGGGAATCCCTTCTACTACTTCTGCTATGGCGCGGCCGTGTCCGAAGTCGTCGTCGATGTGCTGACCGGCGAAAATCGACTCCTGCGCGTGGACATCCTGCACGACGTCGGGCGCTCGCTCAATCCCGCCATCGATACCGGTCAGATCGAGGGTGGCTTCATCCAGGGCATGGGCTGGCTCACCATGGAGCACTTGTGGTGGAACGACAAGGGCAAGCTCATGACGCATGCACCGTCGACATACAAGATCCCCGTGGCCAACGATGTGCCGCCAGTGTTCAATGTGAAGATCTACGAATCCGGCATCAACGCCGAGGATTCGATCTACAGATCGAAAGCCGTCGGCGAGCCGCCGTTGATGCTGGCGATCTCGGTGCATCACGCGATCAAGGATGCGATTGCCAGCCTCGTTGATTACCATGCGAGCCCGAGACTCAACACGCCGGCCACGGCAGAGGAGATCCTTCATTGCGTCGAAGAGCTGCGCGCGCGCGTGAACGAAGCCGCCGCGACTTCACGGACCGAGAAGGTGAGCGCTTGAGCGACTGGGTCGCGTCGCTCGAGCGTTGTCGCGCACGCAACGCTCGCGCCGTACTGGTGAGCGTGATCTCGTGCAGAGGCTCCGTGCCACGCGAGCCTGGGACGCGGATGGTCGTCACTGCCGAGGAGATTACTGGCACCATCGGCGGTGGCCACCTGGAATTGCAGTCGATCGGGATCGCGCGCGACATGCTTGCGACTCAGCCCGACGACATGCGTGAGCTCAAGCGTTTTCCTTTAGGCGCGAGCTTGGGTCAATGCTGCGGAGGAGTCGTCAATCTGCTTTTCCAGCCGATCGCTCCCGAAGCCGAATGGATCGATCAGCTGCTTCCCTTGCGCCGATCGGGAAAGGCGGTTGCGGTGGCGACGATGGTCAACCGGACGACGCCCGGCGATCTGCTGGTAACCGAGGATGCGATGCTCGGCTCCCTCGGCGATGCGCAGCTCGATAGAGACATCTCCATCAGGGCGCGCGACATGCTTGCAATCCGTGCTGCGGCGCAACTCATCCGCGTGCCGGTGAAAGCGTTGCGCGGTGAAGCGCTGGTGTTTATCGAGCCGGTGCGCGATACCGATTTCAGAATCGTGCTCTTCGGCGCGGGACACGTCGGAAGATCGCTGGTGAGTGTGCTCTCGGAGCTTCCCTGCCATGTCATATGGGTCGACAGTCGCGAGCACGAGTTCCCTTCGCAAGTGCCCCACAACGCGACCATCGTGATCACGGACGATCCCGAAGCAGAAATTGCGGCCGCCGCCGCGAACACCTATTTCCTGGTGATGACCCACAGCCATGCGCTCGACCAGACGCTTGCTGAATCCATACTCAAGCGCGGTGATTTCGCGTATTTCGGGCTCATCGGTTCAGTCAGCAAGCGACGGCAGTTCGAACGACGGCTCACGCAGCGGGGCATCCCGGTGATGCGCTTTGCCGGGATGACGTGTCCGATCGGGGTCCCCGGCATCAAAAGCAAGGACCCGGTGAGCATTGCGATCGCGGTCGCGGCGCAGTTACTGCAAGTGCGGGAGCGCTTGCTTGCCGCCGCCGAGCCAGTGCAAGCGGCTGTCCGCTGACGGCTGCGGCCAGCGATCCGCAAAGAGAAGGCGAATCTGGGAGGACGTGCGGGCATGCCGCAAGAGCAACCGAGTTCCGGAACGCAGAGCGCGACGCCGCGGCTCAAGCTCTCCGGCATCACCAAGATCTACCCCTCGGTCGTCGCCAACGACAACATCGATCTTACCGTCATGCCGGGTGAGATTCACGCTGTGCTCGGCGAGAACGGCGCGGGCAAAAGCACGCTGATGAAGATGATCTACGGCGTGGTCAAGCCCGATGCCGGCGAAATGATGTGGCAAGGGCAGAAGGTCACCATCGCCAATCCGGCGCACGCGCGCGAATTGGGCATCGGCATGGTGTTCCAGCATTTTTCGCTGTTCGAGACACTCACCGTCGTCGACAACGTCGCGCTGTCGCTGCCGGGGAAGCAGGATCTGCGCGCGCTTTCCGAGCGCATCCGGCAGGTCTCGGACAAGTACGGGCTGCCGGTCGATCCACGCCGCATCGTGCATTCTCTTTCCGTGGGCGAACGACAGCGCGTCGAGATCATCCGCTGCCTGTTGCAGACGCCGAAGCTTCTGATCATGGACGAGCCCACTTCGGTGCTCACGCCGCAGGCGGTACGCAAGTTGTTCGAGACGCTGCGCCAGCTCGCTTCCGAAGGCTGCTCGATTCTCTACATCAGCCACAAGCTCGACGAGATCCAGGAGCTGTGCGACACCGCGACGGTGTTGCGTGGCGGCAAGGTCTCGGGCCACTGCGTGCCGTCGAAGGAGTCGCCGAAGTCGATGGCGCGACTGATGATCGGCAAGGACCTCCCGGTCTGCGAGCACACGCAGGCGAAGGAGGGCGGCGAAGTACTGCTCAAGCTCGCGGGCCTCTCGCACGCCTCCGATGATCCCTTCGGCATCGATCTGCAGGATCTGCATCTCGAGGTGCATTCCGGCGAAATCGTTGGCATCGCCGGTGTTTCGGGCAACGGTCAGCAGGAGCTGCTCTATGCCGTGTCCGGAGAGGAGTGCTTAAGCGAGCGATTCCCGGTGCAGATCTGTGGCACCCAGGCAGGACGGATGTCGCCGGGCCGGCGGCGCAGGCTCGGCCTTTGTTTCGTTCCCGAGGAGCGGCTCGGCCGCGGAGCGGTGCCGAGCATGTCGCTCGCCGAGAATGTCATATTGACAGCGGCCAAGCGGCGGCGACTGGTGCGCCGATCCCTCATCGATTTCAAAGCCGCGCGCGCCTTCGCAGCAGAATGCATCGAACGCTACAGCGTCAAGGCGGGCGGCGTGTTTGCACAGGCGCGATCACTCTCCGGCGGTAACCTGCAGAAGTTCATCGTCGGACGCGAGATCATGCAGGATCCCAAGATGCTCGTGGTCGCGCAACCCACATGGGGCGTCGACGTCGGTGCGGCGGCGTTCATCCGCCAGTCGATCATCGATCTGCGCAACCGCGGTTGCGCGGTGTTGGTGATTTCCGAGGAGCTGGATGAGTTGTTCGAGATGTGCGACCGCATCGCGGTGATCGCCAAGGGGAGACTGTCACCGACAAAACGGGCGGCGGAGACCAACGTCGAGGAGATCGGCGTTTGGATGAGCGGCATCTGGCCGGGAGTGGACGCGACAATGGACCAGGCGCGTGTTCAAGCTTGAGGCGCGTCCGCAGGCATCGCTCGCGATGCGCTATGCCTCGCCGGCGATCGCCGTAGTGTTGATGCTCATCGCCGGCGTCGTAGTCTTTTCCGCGCTCGGGCGAAACCCGATCGAAGGCTTCCAGGTGTTCTTCTTGAACCCGATGCGTGATTTGAACGCGGTCACCGAGCTGTTGCTCAAGGCGACACCGCTGATGCTGATCGCGGTCGGGCTCGCAGTCGGCTTTCGCGCCAACGTATGGAATATCGGCGCCGAGGGACAGTTCCTCATGGGTGCCGTCGCGGCGACGGCTGTGGCACTGGCGTTTCAGAGTTCGGAGAGCGCACTCGTCCTGCCGACGATGGTGGTCGCGGGCGCCATTGGCGGCGCGCTTTGGGCGGCGCTGCCCGCGCTGCTCAAGACACGATTCAACGCCAACGAAATCCTGACGTCACTGATGCTGGTGTACATCGCGCAGCTCGCGGTGTCGTGGCTGGTGTTCGGGCCCTGGCGGGATCCGGCCGGATTCAACTTTCCGCAGACCGAAATGTTCTCCGACGCCGCACTGCTGCCGATGCTCATCGAGGGGACCCGGCTCAACTACGCGTTCATCCTGGCGCTTGGCGTGCTTGCCGCCGGCTACGTGTTCATGGAGAGGAGCTACACCGGCTTCAAGATGCGCGTCGCCGGAGAATCGGAAGCCGCGGCGCGCTATGCGGGTTATTCCGCCGTCACCACGATCTGGATCGGTCTCCTTGCCGGAGGCGCCGCGGCGGGCCTGGCGGGTATGGCTGAAGTGGCAGGACCCGTCGGCCAACTTACCGACAAGATCAGCAGTGGCTACGGTTTCGCCGCAATCATCGTCGCGTTCGTAGGAAGGCTCAATCCCATCGGGATCTTTTTCGCGAGCCTTCTGATGGCGCTGCTCTACATCGGCGGCGAGCAGGCGCAGCAATACCTGAGCCTGCCGGCTTCGATCTCGAAGGTATTCCAGGGGATGCTGCTGTTTTTCCTGCTCGGCTCCGACGTCTTCATCCAGTATCGGCTGCGCCGCAGCGCGCGACAGTAGCGCGTGGACAACATCGTTACGTCCATGCTGTTCGCGACCATCGTTGCGGGAACGCCGCTGATCATTACTGCCCTGGGCGAGCTCGTCACCGAAAAATCGGGAGTGCTCAATCTCGGAGCCGAGGGCATCATGGCGGTCGGGGCGGTCGCCGCCTTTGCGGTCGCGCATGATACGCACAGCACGTGGGCCGGAGTCATTGCCGGAATGGCGGCCGGTGCAGCGATGTCGCTCATTTTCGCGGTGCTGACGCTCACCCTCATGGCGAATCAGGTCGCGTCGGGCCTCGCCCTGTCGATCTTTGGCGTGGGACTCTCCGCGTTCGTCGGCAAGCCCTACGAATCGGCGAGCATGGTTGCCGTTCCGCCGATCAGGGTTCCATTGCTCTCCGATATCCCGGTCATCGGCCCGGCGCTCTTCGAGCAGCAATCGCTGGTGTATCTGTCGTGGCTGCTCATGGCCGGTGTGACGTGGTTTCTGTATCGCTCGCGCGCAGGACTGGTGCTGCGCGCCGTCGGCGAATCGCCATCGTCTGCGCATTCGATCGGCTATCCCGTGATTCGCATCCGCTATCTCGCGACGCTGTTCGGTGGAGCGATGGCCGGCGCGGGCGGAGCTTTTCTCTCGGTGTTCTATACGCCGCTGTGGGTCGAAGGGATGGTAGCGGGGCGCGGCTGGATCGCGCTCGCCCTGGTCGTCTTCGCGACGTGGCGACCGCTGCGCGTGCTGGTCGGCGCCTACCTGTTCGGTGGAGTCATGATCTCGCAGCTCTTTCTACAGGGATCCGGCGCACAGATCGATATCCCGTCGCAGTTCCTGTCATCACTGCCTTACTGGGCGACCATCGTTGTGCTCGTCATCATTTCGCGAAACGTGCAGACCATCCGGCTGAATTCGCCGGTATCGCTGGGCCAGCCGTATCGGCCGGAGTGAACACGTGTCGGGCATAATGATCGGGTGACCGTCGGGCAAGGTTCATTCACTGCATCCTATGGGAGAGGAACGATGATGCACTGCAGAGCACTGATCAGAATGGGCTGCGCCTGCGCAGCAGCTTTTGCAGCAAGCTGGATATCCGGCGCGATCGCGCAGGCGCCGGCGCAAACGCCGGTCAAAGTCGGATTCGTCTATGTGAGCCCCATCAGCGACGCAGGCTGGACTTTTCAGCATGACCAGGGGCGCAAGCAGATGGAGCAGGCATTGGGCAGCAAGGTACAGAGCAAGTACGTCGAGAACGTTGCCGAGGGCGCCGATGCGGAACGGGTGATCCGTGAGCTCGCGCAAAGCGGCAACACCATCATCTTCACCACCAGCTTCGGCTATATGAATCCCACGGAGAAAGTCGCCAAGCAGTTTCCGAAGAACGATTTCATGCATGCGACCGGCTACAAGATGGGCCCCAACATGGGGAACTACAACGCTCGATTCTACGAAGGACGCTATCTCACGGGCGTGATCGCCGGCAAGATGACCAAGTCGAACATTCTCGGATACGTCGCTGCGTTCCCGATTCCCGAGGTGTTGCAGGGAATCAACGCCTTTGCTCGCGGCGCGCGCAGCGTGAATCCGAAAGCGGAGGTGCGCGTGATCTGGGTGAACTCATGGTACGACCCCGGCAAGGAGCGCGAGGCGGCGTTGACGCTCATTTCGCAGGGCGCCGACATCGTCACGCATCACACCGACTCCACCGCCGTCGTGCAGGCGGCCGAAGAAAAGGGCAAGTACGCTTTCGGTTATCACTCCGACATGTCCAAGTACGGACCGAAGGCGCATCTCACCGCGACGACACACCAGTGGGGTGACTTCTACACCAGGCAGGTGCAGGAGGTGATCGCCGGGACATGGAAGCCGATGTCTACCTGGGGAGGCTACAAGGAAGGGATGATCAAGCTCGCGCCGCTCAATCCGGCGGTTCCCGCGGACGTGAAAGAGACGGTGGTCAAGCTCGAGGGCGAGCTCAAGGCCGGGAAATTCCATCCCTTTACCGGCCCCGTGAAGGACCAGAGTGGCAAGGAGCGCGTGCCCGCTGGCAAGGTGATCAGCGACGATGAGCTCGGCAAGATGGACTATTACGTCGAAGGCGTCGCCGGCAACCTGCCGAAGAAGTAAGGTAGCTCGCAGGCGGGGTTACGAGGAGTAGGTTAAGCCGCTGCAGCTTGGCGATTCGAGGTTGAGCCGCTGCTGCTTGGCGACAGTGGCGCAAGACGTGTCGTCGGGCGGGTCGCCCGGCTCGACGAGGAGTAGGTTGAGCCGCTGCAGCTTGGCGGCAGTGGCGCAAGACGTGTCGTCGCGCGGGTACCCGGCTCGCGGCGGCCACTCAACCCACGAGAGGCCGCGCACGAGCCACCCGCCTGCGACGACTGCGCCACATCGCGCCCGCGCTCACAGCGGCTCAACCTACAGTCGATGCATGCCAATGTCACAGGGAAGATCCCCGTTGGACCGGGCACAGCGGTAAACCGGACTCGCACAAAGCAGCAACGCCATGGAAGCGTACATCCTCGACTGGCTCAATCTCCTGCTGCGCTGGCTGCATATGATCGCCGGCATTGCCTGGATCGGCGCTTCGTTCTATTTCGTCATGCTGGACAATTCCCTCAAGGCTCCGAGTAAGTCCGAGGACGCGAGGCGCGGCGTGTTCGGCGAATTGTGGGCGGTGCACGGCGGCGGCTTCTACGTGAGCCAGAAATTTCCGACCGGTCCCAAGGGAGAGCCCTTAGCGTCCGACCTGCACTGGTCGAAGTGGGAGGCCTATACGACGTGGCTCTCCGGCATGGGGCTGCTCGCGATCATCTACTGGTTGGGCGCTGCCACTTACCTGGTCGACAAAAGCGTGCTCGACATCTCGCCGCTGTCCGGCATCGCGCTCAGCGTCGCCACCATCGTCGGCGGCTGGCTGGTCTATGACGCGCTGTGCAGGATATTCGGCAGCAACGAGAACGTCCTCGCCGGACTGGTGTTCGCGTTCGTGGTGGCGTTGTCCTGGGCGTTGTTCCATGTCTTCGGCGCCCGCGCGGCGTACATGCATGTGGGTGCCATGCTCGGCACAATCATGGTAGCCAACGTCTTTTTCGTGATCATTCCGGGGCAGAAGCGGATGGTCGCCGAGATCCGTGCAGGACGCGATCCCGATCCTGCCCCTGGTCTCGCCGGCAAGCAGCGCTCGGTGCACAACACCTATTTCACGCTGCCGGTGTTGTTCGTGATGATCAGCAATCATTATCCGATGACCTTCGGCCAACGCTACGGCTGGCTGGTGCTGTGCGTGATCATGCTCGCCGGCGTGCTCATCCGACAGTTCTTCGTCCTGCGGCACAAAGGCCTCGTCCAACCGGCGTTGCCGATTGCGGCGGGCCTGCTGCTCGCCGGCGTTGCCGCTGCGATCGCTCCCAGCGTGTCGGCGCCCAACGAAAAGGTGGCATTCTCGAAGGTTCAGGGCGTCATCGCTCAGCGATGCACCACCTGCCACGCGGCGCAACCGCGACAGGAAGGCTTCGCTCAGCCGCCGAAGGGCGTCATGCTCGAAACCACCGAACAGATCGCGGCGCAGGCGAGCAAGATCAACGAAACCGTCAGCACGCGCTACATGCCGATCGGCAATCTGACGCAGATGACCGACGACGAGCGGGCGCTCATCGGCGCCTGGTTCGTTCAAGGCGCGAAGACGCAGTGACCGACGCAGCAACACCTCGATCGGCGAGTGGGCGGCGCGCGGCTGCAACAGGCGCCGACGTGACCGTCTTTCGAGGAAAAATCCTGCATTTCGTCGACGATCCTGCGATCGCCGGCGAACGCGCCTACGTCTATCTCGACGACGGCGCACTGCTGGTCCGCCAAGGAAAGATCGAGCAGGCCGTTGCATGGGCGTCGATAAAAGACGATCTGCCTGGCGATGCCGTGACTGTCGACCGCCGCGGCCGACTCATTACTCCAGGCTTCATCGATACCCACATCCATTATCCGCAATCGGACATCATCGCTTCCTACGGCGAGCAATTGCTCGAGTGGCTGGAGCGCTACACATTTCCTACCGAGCAACGCTTCGGCGACCCGGCGCATGCCAGTGAAGTGGCTGGCTTCTTCCTCGATGAATTGCTGCGCAACGGAACGACGTCGGCCATGGTCTTCGCCAGCGTGCATCCATCATCGGTGGACGCGATCTTCGAGGCGGCGCGAACGCGCGGCATGTGTCTGATCGCGGGCAAGGTGCTGATGGACCGCAACTGTCCGGAATTTCTGCGTGACACGGCCGATTCCGGCTGTGCGCAAAGCGCCGAGTTGATCGCGCGCTGGCACGGCCGCGATCGGCTGCTCTACGCAGTCACGCCGCGTTTCGCGCCGACTTCAACGGAGCGTCAACTCGAGCTTGCCGGGAAGTTGCTCGAGGAGAATCCCGGCGTGCTCATGCAGTCGCATCTGGCCGAGAACCTGGACGAAGTACGCTGGGTCTCCGAGTTGTTTACGTGGAGTCGCAGCTATCTCGACGTCTACGATCATTTCGGCCTGTTGCGCGAGGGTGCGGTCTACGCGCACTGCATTCATCTGGACGCACTCGACCGGCGTCGCATGTCCGAAACCGGCGCAGCCATGGCATTCTGCGCGACGTCCAACCTGTTTCTCGGAAGCGGGCTGTTCGATCTCGATGCAGCGTTGGAGCATGGCGTCAAGGTTTCCATCGGCACGGACGTCGGTGGAGGCACGAGTTTTTCCATGCTGCGTACGTTGGCAGAGAGCTACAAGGTCGCGCAGCTTGCCCGCCAGCGGCTCTCGCCGCTGCGAGCTTTCTATCTTGCGACACTGGGCGGCGCACGGGCGCTGGGACTCGAGGACCGTCTCGGCAACTTCGCGCCCGGCAAACCTGCCGATTTTATCGTCCTCGATGCGTCGGCAACGCCGCTGATGGCGCGGCGCATGCAAAGCGCTTCGGGCGTTGTGGAAGAGCTGTTCGTGCTGATGATGCTGGGAGACGACCGCGCAGTGGCGGAAACCTACGTTGGCGGCAAGCAGCTCCACGAGAGGTAGTCATTCCCGCGGAAGGGGAATCTAGCGGCGTTGGTCGCAACGACCCTGGGTCCCCGCGTTCGCGGAGACGACGAACAGCTAGTCGCTCAACAAGCGGACCACGAGAGGGACCCCTCTCCCCGCGGGAGAGGGGCAGGGGTGAGGGAAAACCCTCAGTCGCTCAACAAGCGTATCAGGCTCGACGTGTCCCAACGTCCACCGCCGCGCGCCTGGATGCGCGAGTAGAACTGATCGATGACCGCGATGATGGGCAGCGCGGCGCCGTTGTTGCGCGCTTCAGCAAGGCAGATGGACAGGTCCTTGCGTATCCAATCGACGGCAAAGCCGAAGTCGAACTGATCCGCCGCCATCGTCCTGCCGCGGTTTTCCATCTGCCAGGATTGCGCTGCACCTTTCGAGATGACTTCCAGCACGCGATCGACATCGAGGCCCGCCCGCGCCGCAAAATTGATCCCCTCGGCAAGGCCTTCGATGACTCCAGCCACGCAGATCTGGTTGACCATCTTGGTGAGCTGACCAGCACCTGCGGCGCCCATCAGGGTGACTGCTTTGGCATAACAGGCGAGCATCGGCTGCGCCTCGGCGAAGACATCGGCATCGCCACCGACCATGATGGTGAGCTTGCCGTTCTCTGCGCCGGCTTGTCCTCCTGAAACCGGCGCGTCGAGGAATCGTACGCCATGCGATTGCGCCGCGGCGTAGAGCTCTCGCGCGACCCTTGCCGAGGCGGTCGTGTGATCGACAAGGATCGCGCCGCTTTGCATCGCGGCGAGCACACCGTTGGCGCCCAGCGCGACCGAGCGCACATCGTCGTCGTTGCCCACGCACATCAAAACGATTTCCGCGCCGGTCACGGCTGCAGCGGGCGTGGCTGCAGTCTTTCCGCCGTGCTTTTCTGTCCACCGCGCAGCCTTGGCGGCCGTGCGGTTGTAGACCGTCACCTGATGACCGGCACGCGCGAGATGACCCGCCATTGGGGAGCCCATCACGCCCAACCCGAGAAATGCGAGTCGCCTGCCCGACATGTTTTACTCCTGGATCAGCCAGAGCCGAGACTCGCCCGCGCGGCGCGTATTGCCGCACGCACCTGTTCGGGCGCGGTGCCACCTGGATGAGCGCGACTTGCCACCGAACCCTCGAGCGTCAACACCACGTAGACGTCTTCGCCAATCAAAGATGAGAACCGCTGCAACGACGCAAGCGGCAGCTCGCTCAAGTCGCGATGCTCGCTCTCGGCATGGCGGACGGCCTGTGCGACAACCTCATGCGCGTCACGAAAGGGCACGCCCTTGCGCACCAGATAGTCGGCGAGATCGGTTGCCGTCGCGAAGCCTTCGCTGGCCGCGGCGCGCATGCGCGCGGCGTCGGCTTCGATTCCGCCCGCGATCAGATCGGTCATGATGGCGAGCGTTGGTCCAAGCGTGTCGACGATATCGAACACCGGTTCCTTGTCTTCCTGGTTGTCCTTGTTGTACGCAAGCGGCTGTCCTTTCATGACAGTGAGCAGCGCAATCAGGTCACCGAACACGCGACCCGATTTGCCGCGCACGAGCTCGGGGACATCCGGGTTTCTTTTCTGCGGCATGATCGAGCTGCCGGTGCAGAAGCGATCCGCCAGACGCACGAATCCGAAGCGCGGATTCGACCAAAGCACCAGCTCCTCGGAGAAGCGCGACAGGTGCATCATGATCAGCGCCGCGGCGGCGGCAAACTCGATGGCGAAGTCGCGGTCCGACACGGCGTCGAGCGAGTTGGAACAAAGGCCGTCGAAGCCAAGCTCCTGAGCGACGCGCTCGCGGTCGATGGCGAAGCTCGTGCCCGCAAGCGCCGCGCTGCCCAGCGGCAAGAGATTGATCCGCTTGCGGCATTCGGCGAGACGTTGAGCGTCGCGGGAGAGCATCGCGTCATAGGCGAGGAGGTGATGGCCGAAGGTTACCGGCTGCGCCACCTGCAGGTGCGTGAATCCCGGCATGATGGTTTCTGCATGCTTTTCGGCTAGATCGAGCAGCGCGTGGCGCAGGCGCTTGATCGACGCTGCGATCGCATCGACAGCCGAGCGCAGGTAGAGCCGCAGATCGGTCGCCACCTGATCGTTGCGCGAGCGTCCGGTATGAAGTCTCTTCCCGGGGTCTCCGATGAGCGCCACCAGCCGCTTTTCGATGTTGAGGTGGACGTCCTCGAGATCGCGCGACCAGGTGAACTCGCCGCGCTCGATTTCACCGAGGATCGTCGAAAGTCCTCGCTCGATCGCGGCGACGTCTTCAGGGCTCAAAACCTTCGTCGCGCCGAGCATTCGGGCATGGGCGCGGGACGCTTCGATGTCAGCTTGAGCCAGCCTGCGATCGAAGTCCACCGATGCGGTGTACAACTTGACGAGCTCATCGACCGGCTCACTGAATCTTCCGGACCAGCCGCTGCTTCGCCCGTCGTCGGGATGCTGTTTGTTTGACATGACTTGCCTCACCCGGAGCTCTTCCCCACAATACCGGGCGGCAACTTTTTCGTGGATTGCCGAAGCTCCCCAAGCGGCGCATCGAAATCGCCGCCGCAGGAGCAGCAAAACAATGCGCGCCATTATAAATCAAAACAGCGTTCCTCTCGCCCTGCCGGAATTGCGCAATCTCGGAACGATTCTGCGCATTCTCCTCGCGGTTAATGCCATGCTGCTGATGGTAGCGATCGTCGCGGAGACGCGCTGGAGCGCCATTTCCGATGCGTGGGTCCAGTCGACCGCGATCGTGGAGCCGCAGCTCCTTCTCGCACTGCTGATCCTGTATGTGACCGCGCCATGGCTCGAGCGGTTGCCCTACCGGGCAGGCGCCATTACCGTTCTCCTCATGACCTTCGGCGTTGGCGTCACCTTCAACACCGTGATGGCCGCAGTGTTTTCCGACGTCACTACGGCCACTCTGTTGCGCCGGCTCGCGTTTGCGCTGCTGATTGCAGGAGCGCTTCTGTATTATTTCGCGCTCCGCAGCAAAGCGCTCTCGCCGGCGATTACCGAAGCCCGCCTGCAGGCGCTCCAGGCACGTATCCGTCCCCATTTCCTGTTCAACAGCATCAACGCGGTGCTGTCGCTGGTGCGCAGCGAGCCGCGGCGAGCGGAGTCGGCGCTGGAAGACATGGCGGACCTCTTCAGGGTGCTGATGCGCGACAACCGGCAACTTGCGCCGCTGCTGGACGAGGTCGCGCTGTGCCGCCAGTACCTGGACCTTGAAAAACTGCGGCTGGGCGATCGGCTGCGAATAGAGTGGCACGTCGACAACATGCCGCGCGATGCGCTGGTGCCGCCGCTGGTTCTCCAGCCGCTGCTCGAAAACGCCGTCTATCATGGAATCGAACCGTCTAGCGCACCCGGGGTGATCGCGATTAACATATTCCTGCGGCGCGGCGAGGTGCATGCGATTCTGCGCAACCCCTATCAGTCGGCTGGTCGCCATCAGGTCGGAAACAAGATGGCGCTCGCCAACATCCGCGAAAGGCTGGCGCTGCATTTCGACGCTGAGGCGGGCCTCGAGAGCAAGATGAACCGGGAGAACTACGAAGTGCACATCCGCATGCCGTACCGGACAGCGGCAGCAGGCGAGGCGGCGCGTGGCTGATGCGCCGCTGAAGATCCTCATCGTCGACGACGAGGCGCCGGCGCGGCATCGATTGCGCGAAGTGCTCGACGACTGCACCAATGCGGTGCCGCTGATCGTCGTAGGGGAAGCGGCAAGCGGCCGGGAAGCGCTCGCCTTGCTTGGCACCATGGCGGCGGACCTGGTACTCACCGACATTCACATGCCCGACATGGACGGCATCGAGCTCGCGCGCCACCTGCTCAAATTGCCGACGCCGCCCGTGCTCATCTTCACCACGGCCTATCACGAACACGCGATAGCCGCATTCGAAGTGCACGCCATTGACTATCTGGTGAAGCCGGTGCGCGTCCAGCGGCTGCTCGCGGCGCTCGACAAGGTCCCGAGGCTGCGACCGCTGTCCGATGCGAAGCTCAACCGCCTGCCTTCGGCGGCGCGCCGGTTCTTGTCGGTGACCGAACGCTCGCGCGTCGTGCTGGTGCCGATCGACGAAGTGGTCTATCTCAAGGCCGAGCTCAAGTACATCACCATTCGCACCTCGGACCGCGAGTACCTTCTCGAGGAATCGCTGACCAAGCTGGAAGAAGAATTCGGTCAGAGATTCGTGAGGATTCACCGCAACTGCCTCGTGGCCCGGAGCGCGATCCGCGGATTCGAACGCCGCGTTAGCGCAGACGGCGACGCGCACTGGGAAGTTTTGCTGCGGGACGTGCCCGAGGCGCTGGCAGTGTCGCGGCGACAGCAGTTCATCGTCCGAGAAATCGGGCGGGATTCTTCGGCTTGAGGGCTTGTTGAGCGCTTGCGAATTGACCAGCAACAATGTCGAGCAGGGTCATTCCCGCGAAAGCGGGAATCCAGCGTCTTCGCCCGCACGCCACTGGGTCCCCGCATTCGCGGGGACGACGAAGGCAAAGGTCCTTAGACGATGACCGCTCCGCGCACTCTGATCTGTGGCTCGCTCGCACTCGACACCATCATGGTGTTCCCGGACCGTTTTTCGCGTCACATCCTTCCCGACCAGACGCACGTCCTTTCGGTTTCCTTCCAGATCGGCGAGATGCGTCGCGAATGGGGCGGCTGCGCGGGCAATATTGCATACAACCTGAAAGCGCTGGGCGGGGAGCCGGTAGTGATGGCGACAATCGGCGGAGACGATCGCATCTATCCCGAGCGACTCTCCGAGCTGGGTATCAGGAGCGAGGGGGTGCGCGCCGTGGACGGCACCTACACCGCGCAAGCCTTCATCATCACCGATCTCGATGACAACCAGATCACCGCCTTCCACCCCGGCGCGATGAATCATTCCCACGTCAACCGCGTGAGCGATGTCGCGGATATCGCGCTGGGCATCGTGGCTCCGGATGGACGCGAGGGCATGCGCTCGCATGCGCGCGAGTTCGCCGCGGCAGGAATTCCGTTCATATTCGACCCCGGCCAGGGTCTTCCGCTATTTTCCGGCGAGGAACTGGTCGAGATGATCGAATGCGCTGACTATCTGGCGGTCAATGATTACGAAGGTCGCTTGCTCGCCGAACGCACCGGGCTCGCGATGACCGACATTGCTTCACGTGTGAAGGCCTTGTTCGTCACGCTCGGCGCGGATGGGTCACGGATCCATACCGATGGGCGGATTATTGAAATTCCTGCGGTGAAGCCGATTATGGTCATGGATCCCACGGGTTGCGGCGACGCGTATCGCGCGGGACTTCTCTATGGCATCGCTCAAGGATGGGATTGGGGACGCACCGGAAGACTCGCGTCGCTGCTCGGCTCGCTCAAGATCGCCTCGCGTGGCGGCCAGAATCACACCATCGACCGCGAGCGGCTGGAGACGCGCTACGCAGAGCAGTTCGGCGGAAGACTCTGGTAGATCAACCGACTCGGGCAAATCAACCTTTAGGCGCGGGATCGAGCGGGGCGCGGCTCGGCACCTGGAACAGCCGCCAGTCGTCGAGCCGCAATGCAGTGAGCGTGCCGCCCCAGAGGCATCCCGAATCGAGCATCACCACACGGGGCGCAATCAGCAACTCGAGCGTTGACCAATGGCCACAGAACACCGTGACACCGGAAGACTTGCGCTGCGGATGTGCGAACCACGGGGCGTAACCCTGGGGCGTGTGGTCGGGCCCGCGTTTTTCGGCGAGCTGCAGCACGTCATCGGCGCTGCAGTAGCGCAGTCGCGTGCACACGTTGACGATCACCCGGAGGCGATCGTAGCCGGTGAGTGAGCTGCTCCAGCACGACGGCTCGTCGCCATAGAGCTGGCGCAGAAAGTCGTCGTGTTCATCGGAAGCGAGCATTGCTTCGACTTCCCGCGCGAGCGCCACTGCTGCAGAAGGCGTCCATGAGGGCAGCAGCCCCGCGTGCACCATTACCCTGTCGGCTTCGCTGACGATGAGCGGTCTTGTGCGCAACCACGCGAGCAGCTCTTCGCGGTCAGGCGCGTCGAGGATCGCGTTCAGCGTGTCGTGACGGTGTGGCCGGCGGTGCCCCGCAGCGACAGTCAACAGATGGAAATCGTGATTTCCGAGGACCGTAACTGCCGCACTTCCCATCGCCCTCACCGTTCGCAGCACGCCGAGCGAGTCAGGCCCGCGATTCACCAGGTCGCCGACCAGCCACAAACGGTCGCTGGCTGCATCGAACCCGATCAGATCCAGAAGCTGCCGAAATTCCGCGTGGCAACCCTGGATATCGCCGACGACATAGTGACTCATGGAAGGGGGTGCGGTCGGCAGCTCGCGTGCGACTTGGCTACAGCGTAAGCCGCGAGAGATTACTTGTTGAGCGAAAGAATCCAGCTCACCAATGCTTTGATGTCGTCGTCCGGCACTTGCGCGTTGGGCGGCATCGGAATCGGTCCCCACACACCGGAGCCGCCGCCTTTGACCTTCTGCGTGAGCTTGGCGAGCGCAGACGAGTCGCCCTTGTACTTGGCAGCAACGTCCATAAACGCCGGTCCCACGATCTTCTTGTCGACGCCATGGCAGGCCGAGCAGCCGTCTTTGGCCATCAACGCTTCACCCGCCTTGAGATCCAGCGGAGTGCCGGCCTTGGCGGGTGCAGAGGCCGACGTCGTCGTTGCGGTCGCGCCGGCAGAAGGCGTTGCAGTCGACGGAGCCGACGCGACAGCCGCGGGAGCCGGAGCACTCGCGGTCGCGCCTGCCGAAACCGTGGCTGCGGGCGCCGCTGGCTCCTTGAAGTTCGCCCCCGATTGATTCGCCATATACACGACAGCGCGCTCGACTTCGATATCGGCGAGATCGGGTGTGCCGCCTTTCGGGGGCATCACTTTGCCGGGCTCCTGAAAACCGTTGATTGCATGCTGCACCAGCGTGGCGTAGCCTCTTTTGATCGCTGGCGCCCATGCCGCCTTGTCTCCCATCTTCGGCGCGCCGGCGAGCCCTGCTTCATGACACGCGCGGCAAACCGCCTGAAATACCTGCTCGCCGGTTTTGTTGCCTGCGGGCGCGCTCGCATCGGCGAGCGTCACTTGTCCGACCGGCTGGATGCGTGAAAGCACCTGGCTCTCATAGTCTCCGCTGCCCGCAGGGCGGATGCCGGTGATGAGCTGAGAAACGAGGACGATCAATGCAATGGGCACCGCAAACGCCAGCGCAACGACAATTACCAGCTGCTTGGGCGTCTTGATAAAGGACCTATGCTCGTTGTTTGCGGCGTTCATCGCGTTTGGCTTAGGACCGATAATGCGACCCCTTCAAAGTCCGCTGCGTGACAAAGGCGGCATTATATCGTCACCGCCGATAGCGCCTATAGCGCGCTGTCTCGTGTGTAGTTAAGCGCTTTTTCTACCGTGCAATCGATGGACGCCCATCGGCGCGGCGCGTAAAATGCGAGCCCGTGCGCCCGTAGCTCAGTTGGATAGAGTGTTGGTTTCCGAAGCCAAAGGTCACAGGTTCGACTCCTGTCGGGCGCGCCACTCGACTACGGCGGTACTCCTCTGAATCACGGCGGCACTCTAGTGCGCGAAGCAACAAGCGCTAACAGTTCGCAATCTCTGCATCGTTTCTTCGCTGCCATCGCGCTGGTTGCAAGCGTGGTTATCCTGGGCGGTGGCTATGTAGCGCTTGCGGCAAGAGGAGGCTGGTTCGCAAGCACACCGCCGATGAGATTGAGCCTCGAAGAGGCGTCGGTCATCCGCGGTGAGTCCCAGTCCCGCGGCTCGTTGTGGGCGCCAACCGCGGATGCGCAAGGAGTTCTCATCATCCGCCTGTCGAATCGCACGATCGACACCGCGTCGTTTCCGACCTTGCGTCTGACGGCGCTCGCCGATACCCAGCCCGTGGCCGCAAAGCTCCTGTGGCGACAGGCAGACGGACCGATGACAACCTTCGCCAAGAGCTTTTCCTGGCAAGGCGATGGCGTCGAGCGACTCGCTCTTGCGAGCGATCCCGAATGGCACGGCAACATCGCCGGCTTGGCCATCGCTCTTTGGATGCAACCGAAGGCGGGACTGTTGCTGCAGTCTG
>VBCY01000047.1 GCA_005882995.1 Betaproteobacteria bacterium | reverse complement strand
AATTGGGCGCGTGGTCTGGAAAACGATGTGTACTTCCAGATCGGTTTGCTGGTGCTCATCGGCTTGGGAGCAAAGAACGCGGTGTTGCGAGTCTCCGCAGCCGTCGACTTCCGCAAGCAAGGCAAATCGATCATGGAGGCGACCGTGCTCGCCGGCGAACAGCGCCTGCGGCCGATCATCATGACCTCTCTCGCCTTCGCCATCGGCTGTCTTCCACTCGCCATTGCGGTGGGCGCCGGAGCTAATGCACGGCACTCGATCGGTACCGGCATCATTGGCGGGATGATCGGCGAGACTACGCTGGCCATGCTGTACGTGCCACTGCTCTTTTACCTGTTCGACCGACTCGCCGAGCGCAGCGTCGCGAAAAAGACGGCTGCGCCGCCCGTAGCCTCCGCCAGCGGCGGGGCCGGTTCGCTACCGGCACCGCACGCGCCGAAAGACAGCGGCTGAAGATGCGTACGCTCGTGCATTGCAGCGTCCCAAGTTCGATACTCCGACCGAGTTTCGCTTCGAGCCTAAGGCGGTGGCGGAAACAGCGGATACCGCGTGGTGGAAGCGTTTCGGAGATCCGGTGCTCGACACGATGATCGACGAAGCGCTTGCCAACAACGTCAATCTCAACATCGCAGTCGCCAACGTCGAGCAGGCGGCAGGCGTGCTCACGCAAACGCGCTCGCAGCTCTTCCCGCAGATCGGTTACACAGCGACGGGAGAGAAGGTGCGGACCACGGAAGCGGGACTCAGCCGGGAAGCGGCTAGGCTCCCGAACCCGCAGACCGCGTACCAGGCTCTGCTCACGGCAAGCTGGGAGATCGACCTCTGGGGGCGCATCCGTCGCCAGAGCGAAGCAGCTCTCGCCAACGTCCTCGCGTCCGATGACGCGCGCCGCGGCATGATCCTGTCGTTGGTCGCCTCGGTCGCCAGCGATTACATCAAGCTCTTCGAGCTGCAGTTCAAGTATGGTCAGGTTTCACAGATGAACGTCGCCCAGGTCCAATCTGAATACGAGACCGCCGCGGCGCAGATCCCGCAGATCGAGTCGCAGATCGCTCAGACCGAGAACGCGCTGTCCATACTGCTCGGACGCAATCCGGGATCGATTGCGCGCGGCAAGTCAATCGCTGAGCTCATGCTACCGTCTGTGCCGTCCGGAATCCCCTCGCAGCTCCTGGAAAGACGGCCGGATCTGATGCAATCGGAGCAGCAGCTCATCGCCGCCAATGCGCAGATCGGCGCAGCCAAGGCGCTTTACTTTCCGACGATTTCGCTGACCGGCGCGTTCGGCCGCGCCAGCGGTGACCTGTCGAATCTCTTTACCGGGCCAGCGCGTGTATGGAATTACGCGGGCCAGGCGGTGGGTCCGATCTTCACCTTCGGTGCGGTAAGCGGCCAGGTCGCGCAGGCGCAGGCCGGACAGCAGGCGGCCCTTTATGGCTATCAGCAGTCGATCCAGAATGCCTTTGCCGACGTCGCCAATGCCCTTGTTGCCAGCCAGAAGCTGCAGGAGCAAGTTGCTGCACAAGGCCGCCTGGTCGCGGCGCTGAAAGATTACGCCCGCCTTGCGACGCTTCAATACAACAACGGTTACACCTCCTACACCACGGTCCTGCAGGCGGAGCAATCGCTGTTTCCGGCCGAGCTCACACTCGCTTCGGTCCGCGCTCAGGTCTTTTCCTCGAGCGTGAACATCTACAAAGCGATGGGAGGCGGTTGGGTCGGTATCGCCGATGAGGCGACTGCGGCGGGCAAAGGGCAGCCCATCGCGGAGCGCGCGCAAAAAGTACCACTGTTCTGATCCTTGGGAACCACCGCCGACGGCGCGCTTTCCGGCAAAGGGACAGTGACAAGCTGTTTCGCGAGCTCGGCGAGCATCGCGCCCCATGCCGTGTTCAATCCGGTGACGAGCGCATCGGCGTTGCGGCCATTGATCGGAACCCGTTGCGTCAGCTCGATCTGCCACATCGGCACGCCACCCAGGCTGCGATTGTCGATCAGGAAGAACTTCGCGGTAATCACAGCCGCAGGTTTCGATACGTCGCGGAAGTCGCCATAGAACTCGCTCACGAAGCCCTCGAGTACGAAATCGCCTTCCGTATTGGCCGATGCCGGAAGAACGCCGCGAAAGACGTGCGCGGCGGCGAGCCACGCGCTGGCGGCATCCGTCAGCATTGCCGTTGGAGACACCAGGAATTCGTTGTAGAAATCCGTCTCGTACTTCAGATCCGTTTCGCGATAAACCAGCACTTTGCCGCGAAACGGCGCGGCAACTCCCATGACGCCGATCTTGAGTGTCCCGGGGCGTGGCGCGGTTGACGGCTTTGTCGGCAAAGTGACCACCAAGAGGTAGGTCTGCTTGACCGGCGATGGCCGCGATAAGGTGCAAGCCGCAAGCACACAAGCGAGGCCCGCGACCACCACGCGAACCGCGAGTGAATCAGAGCAGCGGCGAAAAAGCATCATGGGGAACCTTTGATCGGCGGCGGCGGCTCGCCAAGAAGAACGCCGGAGGGATAGCGCTTGGCATTCTCAGTGAGATCGCGAAGGTTGTCGGTGATCTGTCGCAGGTTGTCGAGTGTCGCTGACAGATCAGCTTCGCCACCGCCCATGAGGCGATCGAGGCGGGCAAGGGTGCGCTGCAGATGGGCAATGGCGCTCGGAAGATTGGGATCCTGGACCAGCTTTCTAGCGCCAGCGAGCGCAGCATCGGTATTGCCCGGCAGCGTTTTCCACGCCGGATCGTTGAGAATGGAGCCGAGCCGCTCGTTGGTCGTACGCAGTTCCGCGAGCAGCGCGGTCCCTTCCTTGCCGATCTTGTCCATTGGCAGCTGATCGAGCTTCGTGTCGAGCTTGCCCAAGACCTGCTTGGTCTGGTCGGATATCTTCGCCGAATCGACTGCCTCGATGCGGCTGTTGGTCGTCACCAGCAGCCGGTTCAGGTTGGCGAACGTCGTGTCGAGATCGAGCTTGCGCAGCCGGTCGACGATGTCCGATGCGGCAGCGACGAATTGAGTCACCGTCGAGGTCGCACTGGGGATGTAGAGATTGTCCGGTTCCCAGGAGATGGGCAGGATTGGATTGTTCTTGGAATCCACGTAATCGATTTCCAGATAACTCGTGCCGGTGATTCCCTGCGGCGCGAGCCGCACCCGCAAGCCTTTCTCGATCTCCGCCTTGGCGGTGTCCGCCCGCGTGAGGTCTCCGGCTCCCGCGCGTCCGCCGATCAGCCGCGGCAGGATGGTCGCTTCCACCATGACGTAGCGCAAGCGGTCGGCCATCGGCTTGTCGAGCTGGTATCGGGTATAGGTAAAGCCGATGCTCTTCACTTCGCCGACGATGACGCCTCGATACTTGACCTTGGAGCCGAGCTCCAGTCCCTGGACCGACTCGTTGAAATACGTCTCCATCACGATCTTGGTCTGGAACAGCTTCCCTGCGCCCAGCAGTACCAGCAGCACGACCAGCGCCGCGGTCGCACCGATGACAAACAGGCCGATCTTGAAAAAGTTCGCCCGTGCGCTCATCGGTCAGGCGGGCTCGACAGCAGCTTCGCGCCGGAAGAACTGACGCACCCATGGGTCATCGCTGGTATCGCGCAAGACCTTGGGATCGCCCTCGGCAATGATTCCCTGCTTGCGTCTGTCGAGCATGATCACCCGGTCGGCGACGGTGTAGATGCTCGCCAGCTCGTGCGTGACGATGACGAAGGTGATGTGCAGGCTGTCCGCGAGCCGCAGAATGAGCTCATCGAGCGTCGCCGACGTGATCGGGTCCAGACCCGCGGATGGCTCGTCGAGGAACAGAATCATCGGATCGAGCGCCATCGCGCGCGCGATCGCCGCCCGCTTTTGCATTCCGCCGCTTAATTCCGCGGGCATGTGCCCTGCGAACGCGTCGAGACCGACCAGTCGCAGCTTGGTCCTTGCGAGCAGGTCCATGGCGTCGTCGTCGAGTGCTGTGTACTCCTCAAGCGCAAGACGAACATTCTCGAGTAGCGTCATCGACCCGAACAGAGCTCCGCTCTGGTACATCACGCCGATCTTCTTCAGGATCGCGTAGCGCGCCTCTCCCTCTGCGCTGACGATGTCGTCGCCGTCGATAAACACTCGTCCCGTCAAGGGTTGGTAGAGGCCGATCATGTGCTTGAGCAGCGTGCTCTTGCCGCCCCCGGAGGCTCCGAGAATAACGAACACTTCGCCGCGATTGACGGTGAAGTTCACGTTTCGCATGATCACTGCGCCGTCGTAACCGGCACTGAGATTCTCAACGCGAATGATCGGATCAGCGGGCATGTACCTCGAACGAGGCGTTTCAGATGTCCAGCAGATAGTAGATGAAGGCGTAGATACCGTCGACGACGACCAGCAGAATGATGCCCGAGACGACGGCGCGCGTTGCAGAAATGCCGACGGCGCTGGCTCCGCTCTGAGTTTGCAGACCCCTGAGGCAACCGATTCCAGCGATCAGAATGGCGAAGGCCGGCGCCTTGGCGAGCCCTGCCCATAGATCCTTGACGTCGACCAGCGTGTCGATCTCACGCAGATAAGCAAGAATGGGAATGTTGAAGCTCACCATGGTTACAGCGCCGCCAAAAATCCCGATGACGTCTGCAAAAAGAGTCAGCAGCGGCACCGTCAGTAATGCGGCGATGATTCGCGTCACCACCAGGAAGCGCACCGGATCAAGTCCCATGGTGGTGAGCGCATTGAGCTCTTCGTTGACTTTCATCGTTCCGATCTCGGCGGCAAACGCAGCGCCCGAGCGCCCAGCGAGCAGAATCGCTGTCATCAGCGGGCCCAATTCGCGCAGAATGGAAAGACCGACCAGGTCAGCGACGAACAGCTCAGCTCCGTACTGGCGCATCGGCACCGCCGACTGGAACGCGATGATTAGGCCGAGCAGGAAAGAAATCAGCGCGACGATCGGCAGAGCATTGACGCCGACTTGTTCGCAGGTATACCAGACATCCTTCCAGCGCACGCGGTGCGGGTTGCGGATGGCGTACCAGATTGCGGAGCTGGTCTCGCCGATAAAGGCGATCTGGGTGACGATGTCGCGTTCGACGATCAGTGCGGCTCGGCCGATTTCCTCGACCGACCGCAATCGCTCCGGCGGCGCCCCGGCGGGAGCACGCAACGATGCTGGATCGAACTGGTCGAGCAGTGTCTGGAACTCGCGCTTTAGCCCACGCACGACGACAGGAGCAGTGGGTGGCCGCTCCTGGCGCAGAAGATCGACGAGCATTGCGACGCCCCCGCCATCACAGTAGTCGACAGCGGTTGCGTCGATGACAATGCGCCGGTCCCGCATGCGCTGCACCTCAGCGCGCGCTTGCCACCAGACGCCGGCGATCGAATAAGCGTCGAGTCTGCCCGCCAGCCGCAATTCGCGGCTGCCGTCGGTCGCATTGGCGACCGCCAGCGTCGCGATTGCCGGCGCGGCGACGGCGCTGTCAAGCGCGGTCACTGCACGAGCTCGATCTGCGTTCCGAAGACGCGGACCCGGTCGCTGACCTGCAGCAGGGGTTCGTAGTTCTGGGTCAAAGTCCGCGTGCTGCCATCGTCCATGCGAACGCTCACCTCCCAGCGCGTGATATTGCGCTGGTTGGGCTGGGTACGATAAACAGTACCGCCAGCCGCGCCGACCAGTACCTGACCCTGGTTGGTGAAGCCTTTGCCGATCTGATACATCGTCATGCTGGAGGTGCCGACGTCGGCGGAAGACGGCACGCTGCCCAGAGGCGTCCATTGATCCTTGGTGACGACCTGGCGAATCGAGTCCACCGTGCCGCAGCGATCGCAGCCGGTAGTCCCGAGCGCTGGCGTTGCCGATGTTGACGATGGGGTCCCCGGCGACGAAAGAATCGGCGGCGGCAGCGTCAGTGGCGCTTGCAAGGGCGGCGGCGCTTGCGCAGACGCTGGAACGCCGAGCCATGCTGCCACTAAAGCGCACAGCGCGAACATGTAGAGCTCTGTAGAGCGTTTCATTCGGGCAGCGTGCTCAAGTAAAACATCGAGTGCAAAAGGGGACCGGGCGCACCGAGCGCACCCAGCCAGCGCTCGAAAATGGTGTCTATTTCTCCGCTGCGGTAAATCCCCACGAGCGCACGGTTGACCGCCAGGCGGAAGTCGGGATCATCTCGGCGAACGATCAGCGCGTAAGGCTCGTAGGAGAAATCCGAGCCCAGCAATGCAAGGCTGGACGGATCGCGACTGCCGGCACGCAAAGAGATGAGCACGATGCGATCTCCGGCGTAGCCGCCGGACGGGCACGATCTCGACCTTGGCCTCAACGATGCCTAGCTCACGCTTGAGCGCGGTCTCGGTCGTCGTACCAGGGATCACCGCCACGCGCTTGCCGTTGAGATCCGCAAGCCGGCTGATCTTGGCGTCGAGCTTGGTGAGGACGCTGCCACCGTCGACAAAAATCGGCACGCTGAAATCGACGCGCTCCATGCGCGATAGCGCAATGGTCGTGGTCCCGCATTCGATGTCGACCTTTCCTGACGCGACAGCCTCGAGGCGGTCGCTCGCGTCAACCGGCATCCACTCGACCGAGAGCTTCGATAGCCCAAGCTGTTTCTGCAGAATCGACGCAATGCGCGTGCACAGCTCAACGCTGTACCCGCGCACGATGCCGTTTCGCTCCTTGAAGGAAAAAGGCGCTGCGCCGCTGCGATAGCCCAGATGAATCGTGCCCTCATCCTTGATGCGGTCGAGCGTGCGTGACGGGCCCGCGGCTGCCGTCGTCCACACAGCGACGAAGGCCAGCAGATACCATGCAATGCAACGGCGGCGGATGCGACTCGGCATGGCTCTCCTCAAACGAGTCTCACGCGGGTGACGCGCAAACTCAATAGGTCTGCCGCAAAGTTTAGCATGTGTCGCTTCGCTCCAATCCCGGTGCGGGACGACCGGTGGGCTATAATCAATTCTCCGGTTGCCATTGTTTTGCGCCTGGCAACCGCGCCAATTGTCACTCCAGGGAGCCCATCGTGAAACGTCTGCTGTTCGCCATCGTCGCATCCGTCGTTATCGCACCCGCCGCACTTGCCCAGAATGCGCCGGATACGCTCTCGAAGATCAAGGCTGCAGGATCGATCACGGTGGCGGTTGCCGGTGACTCGCTGCCCTTCTCCTACATAGAGAGCAACAATCAGCCCGCGGGTTATTCGGTCGACCTTTGCAAAAGGGTGATCGCCGCCATCGGCCGTGCGGTCGGCATCCCCGAGCTCAAGATCAACTGGCTCGTCGACACGGTGCCGAATCGCATTGCGATGGTATCTACGGGCAAAGCCGATCTCGAATGCGCCAACACGACGGCGTCGCAGTCGCGCATGAAGAACGTCGATTTCAGCAGTCTCATTTTTGTCGACGGTGGCGGCTTTCTGATCCGCGCGGACGGCCCGATCAACGGCTTTGCCGATCTCGCCGGTAAGTCTGTCGCGGTGACCTCGGGCACGACTACCGAGCGTCGATTGAACGCGATGCTCAAGGACAGGCTCATCAACGCCAAGGTCGTAACGGTGAAGGATGGCGTTGAAGGTACAGCAATGCTCGAGTCCCGGGCCGTCGCCGCCTTCGCGAGCGACAAGATCAAGCTGATCGGCCTGGCGGCTCAGGCCAAGGATCCGAAGGTCTTCGCGATGCTCGCCGAGGATCTCTCCTTCGAGCCTTACGCTTTCATGCTGCCGCGCAACGACTCCGGGTACCGCCTCGTCGTCAACAGCGCGCTCACCCAGATTTATCTCTCCGGCGAGATTGATCCGATCTTCAACAAGTGGCTGGGCAAGCTCGGACGTCCCAGCGGGCTGCTTGCGGCGATGTATGTTCTCAACTCCATTCCGGAATGAGCCATAGACTTCTCTGGGTCGACCACGGTGAGGATAAGCGACGCATGCAGATGATCATCGAAGTTATCCGTTGGGGCGTGCTGTGGGCCGTTGCCATGGCGACGCTCCTGAGCTGCGGGTCGCAACCCGCGTATGAGGTGACGAGCGCGCCCGTCGCGCGCACGGGCACAGTGGAATCGGTGCGCGAAGTCGTCCAGAACAAGGATCCCTCCGGCGCCGGCATGATCATTGGCGGTCTGGTGGGCGGGGGACTCGGCAGTCTCGTCGGTGGCGGAACGGGGCGCACCGTCGCCACCGTCGTAGGAGCGGTCGGCGGCGGCTACATCGGCAACCAGGTCGAGAAATCGCAAACGCAGGTCGTCTACCAGATCAGCGTGCGCTATGACGACGGCACGTGGGCGACAATTCAGCAGAACTCGCCCATGGGTCTGCACGTTGGCGATCGAGTGGTGGTCAGCGATCGCGGTGTCGAACTGCTGCAGCCATGAAGCGCCGTTGCGCAGGAGAGAATATGAAACAGGTAAGCGATTTCAGTCTGCGTGAACGATTTGCAAACGGCATCGCACTGTTTTTGCTTGCGCTGGTGCTGCCCGTGAGCGCGTCGGCGCAAAGCTACAGCGTAAGCTCGGCGCGTCCCGCAACCATTGAATCGATACGCGAGGTTGTTCAGCAGAACAGCAATCCGAGCGGATTGGGCTTGGTCGCCGGAGGACTCATCGGCGGCGGTCTGGGGAGCCTGATCGGAAGCGGCACGGGTCGTACCGTGGCGACCATCGTCGGCGCGGTAGGCGGAGGGTACGTCGGGCACAACCTCGAAAAGTCGAAGACCCACGTGGTGTACGAGATCGCGGTGAGGTACGACGATCGCACCTGGGGAACGATCAGGCAATCGTCATCGCCCCCATTTCACGTCGGCGAACGCGTGCTGGTAACCGATCGAGGACTGGAGCCGCTGCACTGAACCGACACGAGACCGACGCTGTCTGGCAAAGGCGCGTCGAGGTATAATCGGGACCGCAGGCGAACTCTACGTCACTAGAATCCGAACGGAGATCCCAATGAAGAAAACGTACGTTACGCACTTCGCTCGCGGGTTGCTGATGTCGGTGCTGATCGTCGCCAGCAGCGTCGCGCTCGCGCAAGGTGAACAACAGAAGCTGGTCGATCAGGCGAACGCCTCACTTTCGAATTTCATGCGTGATCCGGACATGGGCTGGCTGCAGCAGAACATCGGCCGCGCCAAGGCCGTGATGATTGCGCCGGAATTGCTCAAGGCCGGATTCATTTTTGGCGGTTCCGGTGGGCGAGCGGTTGTCCTTGCACGCGGCTCGAATGGCAGGTGGGTCGGGCCCGCTTTCTATACAGTGGCGACTGCGAGCGTCGGCTTCCAGGCCGGCGTTTCGGTGTCTGAAAATGTGACTCTGGTCATGACGGATAAGGGCTTCAATTCGCTGCTGGCGACCTCTGTGAAGCTGGGCGGTGATGCGAGCGTCGCCGCGGGTCCTATAGGGGCGGGGGCCAAGTCCGACATCATTGCCGACTTCATTACCTTCAGCCGCGCCAAGGGTATCTACGGCGGCCTGAATCTGGACGGCACGGTGATCACTTCGTCCAACGACTGGAACGAGGTCTACTACCAGAAGAAGCCGCTGCTGCCACCCGACATCCTGGTCCGCGCCGGCCCCCACAACAAAGGCAGCGACAAACTGATCGCCACCTTGTCCCGGGGAAAGTAGCAAGCGCTGCGGATCAAGCCCCGCGCGCGGTGAGCGCGGGGCCGCCCTTGAGGCATTGAAGGAGGCGCGAGGCCGGGCGCCGGAATCATCCTCATCGGCCGCAAGCGGTAACGCGGCAAGAGAACCTGCCCGGTGCACATCGTCCAATGACTGCAGTGGAGCCCCATCTGCGCGATTGGATCGGCAGAGCGGAATCGGCGCACGACATTGTCACGGCGACGCCCTTCGCAGCACTCTCCGCGACGCTCGACTATCTGCCGGAGCGACCCGTTGCGGGGACTCCGCTGCCACCGTTGTGGCACTGGTTGTACTTCCTCCCGCTGTATCGAGAATCGGAGGTTGGCGCTGACGGCCACGCCAAGCGCGGAGCCTTCCTGCCACCGGTTCCATTGCCGCGGCGTATGTGGGCGGCCAGCCAATTCGATTTTCGCGAGCCGTTGCGCATCGGCGACGAAATCAGCCGCACATCCACGATCGCCGACGTGACCGAAAAGACCGGTCGCAGCGGAGCGCTGGTCTTCGTAAGGGTCCGTCACGACATCCGCCGCGCAGGACACCGCGAGCCCGCTATCGTCGAATTCCACGACATCGTGTACCGCGAAGCGCCAAAGGCGGATGCTGTCGCGCCTGCGCCTCGCCTGGCCCCTGCGGGCGCGACGTGGGAGCGCACAATCGTGCCCGATGACGTGCTGCTGTTCCGCTATTCCGCGCTGACCTTCAACGCTCACCGCATTCACTACGACCGGCGCTACGTCACCACCGTAGAGGGCTACCCCGGGCTGGTGGTGCACGGACCGCTGCTCGCAACGCTGCTGCTCGACCTGCTTCGGCGCGAGCGTCCGGAAGCCACCGTGACGCGCTACGAATTCCGGGCGGCGCGGCCGGTCTTCGACACTCATCCATTTCGGGTCTGCGGCGAACCTTCGACCGACGGCAAATCGGCGCATCTGTGGATAAGCGACCCAGAGGGAGCCATGGCAATGGACGCCACGGCATCGATTCGCTGACATGAGTCCGCTCTCAGGAATCACCGTCGTCACGCTCGAGCACGCCATTGCCGCGCCATTCGCGACGCGGCAATTGGCTGATCTTGGAGCGCGGGTGATCAAGATCGAGCGGCCCGGCGTAGGAGATTTTGCCCGGGGCTACGACGAGCGGGTTCATGGACTCGCGTCGCATTTCGTATGGGCCAATCGGTCCAAGGAAAGCCTCACGCTCGACATCAAGCATCCGGAAGCGATGGCGCTGCTCAATCGCCTTATCGTCGAGCGCGCCGATATCGTGGTTCAGAATCTCGCTCCCGGAGCGGCGGCGCGGCTCGGCCTCTCCTATGCTTCCTTGTCGGCCGCCAAACCTTCGCTGATCGTCTGCGATATTTCGGGTTATGGCGAAGATGGCCCGTATCGCGACAAGAAGGCCTACGACCTGATGATTCAGAGCGAAGCGGGGTTCCTGTCGGTCACCGGAACGCAGGAAGAGCCCGCGAAGGCGGGGCTGTCGATCGCCGACATCGCGGCCGGGATGTACGCGTACGCCAATATTCTGGCAGCGCTGCTCGGACGCGCGAAAACGGGACAGGGAGCGCATCTCGACATTTCCATGCTCGAAGCGCTGGTCGAATGGATGAGCTATCCGCTCTACTATGCGTATCACGGCGCATCGCCGCCGGCGCGCACAGGCGCGAGCCACGCCACGATCTATCCCTACGGGCCCTTCCCTGCGGGAGATGACAAGACGGTGATGCTGGGGCTTCAGAATGAGCGCGAATGGAGCGCCTTCTGCAGCAAAGTCCTGCAGCGCCCCGAGCTTGCAACGGATCCACGCTATTCGAACAATTCCAAGCGCAGCGAAGCCCGCGCGGAGTTGCGAGAGATGATCGTGAGCGCGTTCTCGAAGCTCACTGCAGATGAAGTCGTGCGCCGTCTCGACAGTGCCCAGATCGCCAACGCACAGGTCAACGATATGCATGCGGTGTGGGAACATCCCCAGTTGCATGCGCGGCGGCGCTGGTTCGACATCGATTCGCCCGCGGGAAAGATTCCGGCACTGCTTCCGCCCGGCTTTGATCCCGAAACCGCTGCCCTTCCCGGGCCCGTTCCGGCATTAGGAGCACACACCGACGCCATCCTGGCGAGCATGGGCTGTTCGCCCGCAGACATTGCCAGATTGCGCGTCGCCAACGCCATATGAGCACAAGAGCGTCACGCGAAGTGGACGAAGCGTGAAGCTGCCGGTCAGCTATCTATTCGTTCCCGGCGATCGACCCGATCGCTTTGCCAAGGCTTTCGCTTCCGCTGCCGAGGCGGTGATCATCGATCTCGAGGACGCGGTGTCACCGGCAGGCAAGGAAGAGGCGCGGCAACACATCCGTGCCTGGCGCACCACCGGGCCGGATCCCGGCACACGCCTGCTCTTGCGCATCAACGATGCGACAACTCCCTGGTTCGACGATGATCTTTCCCTGGTGCGCGAATGTTCGATTGCTGGCGTAGTGTTCCCCAAGGCGGAACGTGTCACCGATATCGCTCGTGTCAGGGATGCGCTACCGGGCAATGGTTTTATCATTCCGATCGTCGAGACCGCGCAGGGCATGCTCGGCGTGGACGCGCTCGCCGCAGCGCAGAGCGTGCAACGGTTCGCGTTTGGCACGCTCGACTACGCCGTCGACGTGGGTCTCTCAGGCGATGAGCGCGGACTGGTGTATCCCTCATGCCGCATGGCGCTTTCCTCCAAAGTCGCCGGCATTGGCGCGCCCATCGCCGGAGTCACGACCGAGTTGGCGAACGACGCAAGGCTCGAAGCCGATCTCGCCTTTGCGCGCGCCTGCGGCTTTGGTGCGAAGCTGTGCATTCACCCTCGGTAGCTCGCGATCACCCACCGGGCCTTTGCGCCGACGGCCGACGAAGTCGCATGGGCAAGGCGCGTGATGGCCGCAGTCGCATCGGGTCGCGGCGCCGTTCAGGTCGATGGCAAGATGGTCGACCGGCCGGTCATTACGCACGCGCAAGCGATACTCGAGCGCGCGATGTAGCCATCCGATATAGCCACCCATCGGCGGCGGCCAACGTCGTGTAACGAGTTCCCGGATCTCGCTCGCGCTCAATGCGGGGTACTACGCGATTCGACGCAGTAGCTGCAGCATCTTCTCGAAGCGCTTTCCGTAAGGCGGTCTCAGCATCCAGGTGAACGCAGCGCGAGGCTGCCTGAACACCGGTTTTTGATGGGTGAAGGTGAGAAACCCCTGCTCGCCATGATAGGCGCCGATGCCGGATGCGCCGATGCCTCCAAAGGGCAACGCCTCATTGCAGAAGTGCCAGAGCGTGTCGTCGAGCGTGACGCCGCCGGCGTGCGTTTGCGCCAGCACGCGTCGGCGCGCTGCAGAGTCGCCACCAAAGAGGTAGAGCGCCAGGGGATTCGGCCGCGCGTTGATTCTGGCGATCGCCTCATCGACCGACGTGTAGGTCTCGATGGGAAGCACGGGCCCGAAGATTTCTTCCTGCATCACCGCCATGTCAGAGCGCACGCCAGTCAGCAAGGTAGGCGCCAGCTTGCGGCTGATGGTGCCCGGTCTGTCGGCGGAATGAAGTCTCACTACTCGCGCGCCCTTGCGGCGTGCATCTTCGATCAAGCCTTCGAGCCGTGAATAATGGCGCTCACTAACGATGCTGGTGTAGTCCGGATTCTCTGTGATGGTCGGGTAGAGCTGCCGCATGCTATTCCCGATCGCTTGCACGAGGGCATCGACGCGATCGGCAGGCGCCAGAACATAGTCGGGCGCGATGCAGGTCTGGCCGGCGTTGAGCAACTTGCCGGTCGCAAGTCGAGGCGCGAGCCTTGTCCAGTCTGCGCCGTCGAGCACCATCGCCGGAGATTTGCCGCCAAGCTCGAGGGTCACGGGCGTCAGATTGGCAGCCGCCGCGAGCGCGATCTTGCGTCCGACTGAAGTCGACCCTGTGAAGAACAAGTGATCGAATGCGAGGTGCGAGAAAGCTTCGCCGATCTCGGGGCCGCCGGTAACCACTGCGAATTCGTCTGCCGCGAAGTGGAGTGCGACCAGCCGCTCCAGCAGCATTGAGGTCCTTGGAGTAAGTTCACTCGGCTTGAGCAGCACGCGATTCCCTGCAGCGAGCGCAGCAACGGCCGGAAGCATGGCGAGTTGGAATGGATAGTTCCACGGGCTGATCACCCCAACCACGCCGCGCGGCTGACGCACGACGCGGCTTGTTCCGGGCTTCAGATAGAGGGGAGTCACCACTCGCCTCGAGCGCATCCAGCGCGGGAGGTTTCGCTGAGCGTGACGAATTCCTGCAGTCACCATGAAGAGCTCGGCGAGACGTGTCTCCTGCGCGGATCGCGTCCCGAAGTCAGCCGCAATGGCGGCGACGATTTCGTCCTCGTGACGCTCGGCGAGTGCAAGAAGTCGGTCGAGACGATGGCGACGCACGGCGAGCGGCGGATCGCGCTCAGCGTCGAAGGCAGCTCGCTGGACGGCCAGCAGCCGTTCGGCGTCGCCGGCCATCGATGGTGAAGACGCGAGCGTTGCGCTCATTGATGCCCTTGCGAGGCAATCCTCGCAGCGGTGATGGCTTCCAGCAGTGTGCCGGGATCGTGTGCGCCCGCGACCGCAGTCCTGCCATTGAAAATGAAAAACGGCACGCCGTTGATCCCGACGCCGCGGGCCTCGCGGTCTTCGGCCTCCACCTCCGAACGCAGCGAAACTGATATCAGCGACGACTGCGCTTCCTGCGCGGAAAAGCCCGCTTCGCCAGCGACACGCGCAAGCTCGGCAGGGTCGTTCAGCAGACGGCCTTCGATGAAGTAGGCACGGAACAGACCTTCAACCAATGCATCGGCAAGGCGTGCGTCGCGGCGCTGAGCCCACGCAATCACCGTATGTGCATCAAGCGTGTTCGGTTGCCTCACAATTCGATCGAAGTCGAACGGAATGCCGACTTCGACACCGACGCTTTTCACGCGCGCGTGGATCTCCGCCGCAGATCGCGCGCCTCCGAATTTTGCCGCGAGGTATTCGACGCGCGGCATGCCTTCCGGTGGCAGATCGGGATTAAGCTGAAAAGCGTGCCAGCGCACGGAGACATCCAAGTGAGGCTCGGCGTGCCCGAGCTCGGAGAGTGCCGTCTCGAGCTTTCTTTTGCCGATGTAGCACCATGGACAGACGACGTCCGAGATGACATCGACAACAAGGTCCGGCGCGGGATTGTGTCCCGCGTTGGCGCGAGTGTTCATCCTGGCAGTCTGCGGCCGGGGCTGGCGTGCGGTCAACCGCCGACGCCTCAGCATATCGCCCAAGCGCGATAATGGGCGCAAGCCTTCTGACATTCGGGCGCTCATGGCCGTTGCTCGTATTCCGCTGCATTGGGACATTTTCTGCTCGGTCGTCGACAACTACGGCGACGTTGGCGTCGCATGGCGCCTCGCGCGGCAGCTCGCGTCGGAGCACGGCGTGGCGGTGCGCCTTTTTGTCGATGCTCTCGCGGCACTTTCCCGCCTAGCTCCGCAAGTCGATGCAGGAAGCGATGAGCAGCGGGTGCAGAAGGTCGACGTTCTCTCCTGGGACGGACCGCAGAAGGATGCGCCGCGCGCTGCAGTCGCAGCCTTGGGCGACGTGGTCATCGAAGCGTTCGGATGCGGCCTGCCGCCAAACTACCTTGCCGCCATGGAAGGGCACGCGATGCAGCCTGTTTGGATCAACCTCGAATACCTGTCGGCGGAGGACTGGATCGAGAGTTGTCATGGTCTCGCTTCGCGCCATTCCCGGCGATCGCTGACGCGGCACTTCTTCTTTCCCGGATTCACAGCCCATGCCGGCGGTCTTTTGCGCGAACGCCATCTTTTCGCACGACGAGACGCCTTTCGCGCACGACCGGAGGAGCAAGCAGCTCTATGGCACATGCTGGGCGTAGATCCGCCGCCGGCGGAGGCGCTCAAAGTCTCCCTGTTCTGCTATCCCGACGCACCGCTGCAGACGCTGCTCGATGCCTGGGCGAATGGAAGCGACGCGATCTTTTGTGCGGTTCCCGAAGCTGTCGCAGACGCTGCGATCGACGCATGGTTGGCAACAGCAACCGCGGCATCGGGGCGAAGCTTTCGCGGGGGGGCGCTAACCGTCGCGCGCGTGCCCTTCGTGTCGCAGGAAGACTACGATCGCCTTCTATGGGCCTGCGATTTGAACTTTGTGCGCGGCGAAGATTCGTTTGTTCGCGCTCAATGGGCAGCGACACCACTGATCTGGCATTGCTACCCTCAGACTGATGCAGCACATGTTGCCAAACTAGGGGCTTTTATCGCCCGCTATGACGTCGGTCTGGCGCAAGGCGCATCCACGGCGTACGCCGCATTCTCGCGGAGGTGGAATGGCGATGCTGCCGGCGTGCTTTCCTGGAGCGCCTTGACCCGTGTCCTGCCAGACCTGCAAACGCACGCTCAAGGGTGGGCCCGAGCGCTGGCCGAGCAGAAGGACCTGGCTAGCAACCTGGTCAGATTTGCTGCAGATCGGGTATAATCAAAGGTTTCCTAATTTACGAAATTTGCGGGTGCCAATATGAAAACCGCACAGGAAGTCCGGGCGGGCAACGTGATCATGGTCGGCAAGGACCCGATGGTCGTGCAGAAGGCGGAATTCAACAAATCCGGACGTAACGCGTCCGTCGTGAAGATGAAGTTGAGGAATCTGCTTTCCGGGTCGGGGTCGGAGACGGTGTATCGTGCCGACGAAAAGTTCGACGTCATCCAGCTTGAACGCAAGGAAGTGACGTATTCGTATTTCCAGGACCCGATGTACGTGTTCATGGACAGCGACTACAACCAGATCGAGGTGGAAAAGGAAAATCTTGGCGAAGCCGTCCATTATCTGGAGGACGGGCTCGCGTGCGAGCTTACGCTCTATAACGGCAAGCCGATCTCGGTCGAGTTGCCCACTTCGGTGGTGCGCGAAATCACTTATACCGAACCCGCCGTGCGGGGCGACACTTCGGGTAAGGTACTCAAGCCAGCCAAGCTCGGCAGCGGGCTCCAAGTCCAGGTACCGCTGTTCGTCGCAACCGGAGACAGGATTGAGGTCGATACGCGCACTGGGGAATATCGCCGCCGCGTATAACTGAAGCGAAACATTGGGATCAGTGCGGGCGCTTCGTGCGCCCGCTTCGTTTTGGCCGCTCGGACGTATCAGGGGCCTCTCGATGACGGAAAGGCGCACCCGGCGGCGCATCGCGCATTCGGCCGCTCCTGTGCTCGGATGGCCCGCCCCGCCGCGACAGGTTGCGGGCGGTGTTGATAAGCGCGACATGGGTGAGCGCCTGAGGAAAATTTCCAAGCTGGCGCCTCGCGGTGGGATCATATTCCTCGGCGAGAAGACCAACGTCGTTTCGCAAGGCGAGCAGGCGCGAAAACAGCGTCGCGGCCTGGCGCCGTTGTCCAGCCAGACTCAAGTTGTCGGCCAGCCAGAACGAACACGGCAGAAACCGTCCCTCACCGGGAGGTAAGGCGTCGAGATCGGGCGTCGTCCGGTAGCGGGCCATCAAACCATCCGACATCAGGTCACGCTCAATGGCAGAAAGGGTGCCTCGCACGCGGGGATCGGTCGGAGGCAGAAAGCCGACGATAGGAATAAGAAGCAGGCTCGCGTCCACCTCCTTCGAGCCGTAGTACTGGACGAAGCTCTTGCGCGAAGCGTCGAAGCCGTTGCGGCAAACATCGGCGTGGATCGCCGCACGCAGTGGGTTCCAGCGACGCAAAGGGGCTTTCAGACCGAACATCTGCGCGGCTTGTATGGCACGGTCGACCGCAACCCACGCCATGACTTTGGAATGGGTGAAATGCCGCGCTGGGCCACGCGTCTCCCAGATGCCTTGATCCGGTTCGCACCAGGATGATTCGACATAGTCAATAAGCGCTCGCTCGAAATTCCACGAATCGGCATCCGGGTCGAGCCCGGCAATGCGCGCGAGCTGCAGGGTGTCGATGACCTCGCCGTAGACGTCGAGCTGCCGCTGAGTTGACGCGGCATTGCCCACGCGCACCGGCGCCGACGCCTCATACCCCGGCAACCAGGGCAAAGTCAGCTCGGTGAGTTGGCGCTCGCCAGCGACGCCGTACACCGTCTGCATATCCTGGGGTCGGCCCGCAGCGGCACGCAACAGCCATTGTCGCCAGGCGCTCGCTTCTTCCCGGTAGCCTGCAAGCAGTAACGCATAGAGCGTGAAGGTGGCATCGCGCGGCCAGCAGAAGCGATAGTCCCAATTTCGCGTGCCGCCAATTTGCTCGGGCAGCGATGTCGTGACGGCCGCGACCATCCCACCGGTGGGCGCATAAGTAAGCGCCTTCAATGTAATCAACGATCGGATGACAGCCTCTCGCCAGCGACCATCGTAAGCGCAGCGAGCGCACCATGCGCGCCAGGCGCGTTCGGTGGCATCGATGGCCGCATCGGGATCGATCGGAATGGGGCGCGGTTCGTGCGAAGGATAGTGTGTCAGGACAAAAGGCACCCGCTGGCCGCGCTCCACCGCAAAGGTACCGACGGTTGTAAAGCCCTTGCCGTGCAAGTCGGCCGCGGAGCGCAATTCCAGAGAATCGGGTCCTGCCGTTGCCAGCAGCACTCCGTTGACGCGACGCACCCAAGGAATAACCATGCCATACCCAAAGCGCAGTATCAGCTCCGTATGCATCGAAACGCGTCCGCGCAGGCCCTCGACCACGCGGATGATGTCGGTGCGATCCGGCCACAGCGACATGCAATTCGCGGTAGCGACGCCGGACTCTGCGCACTTCCGAGCGCGGCGCGACCAGCCATCGCCCATGTTCAGGCGTGCCGAGAAGTGCGGCAAAACAGGCGCGGCCGTCGAAGCGAGGTACGCACAACCAGTCGATCGAGCCCTGTCGAGAAACAAGGGCCGCACTGCGCGTGTTGCCAAGCAGCGCATAGTCTTCGATTCGCGACGCGGTCGGATCAGACATGGGTCAGGGCCTGCTCAGCCCGGTATGGCCCGCGCGGCACGCGAGAGCGGCCGATGGTGGGTTTCTGCCTCGTCCCTTCGAGGGAACCGCGTATCATCGACCGGGTCATCTGCCCATCTGCCGTCATGAGCCAGCGCTCAGTTCCTTCCGAAGGGCCGCCGATCTTGGAAATTCATGGCGCGGCTGCGACGATTCGCCTGTGCCGCCCGTCTGCCCACAATCGCATCGATCCCGACGACATTGGGGTAATGCGCGAACAGCTTCGCGAAATCGCGGTGCGGCGCGGCGTTCTCGCCGTAGTAATCACCGGCACAGGTGACAAGACTTTCAGCTCGGGTTACACCGTCGACGCCATCGTCGACCGACTGGATCATGGTTTCGAAGAGCTTCTCGACGAGATTGAAGGCCTCCCTCTGCCGACCCTCTGCGCCCTCAACGGGAGCGTTTACGGCGGGGCGACCGATCTGGCCCTGTGCTGCGACTTCCGCATCGGAATTCGCGGCACGCGCATGTTCATGCCGGCGGCGAAGTTCGGGCTGCACTATTACCCCGGAGGTCTGCGCCGCTACGTCAAAGCACTGGGAGCGAGCCACGCAAAACGGTTGTTCCTGACCGCGCAGACAGTTCGCGACACGGAGATGCTCAGAATCGGTTTTCTGACTGAGCTGGTGGAACGTCGCGCGCTTGCAGCAAGGGTTACCGAATACATCGCGGCACTCGAACAGTGCGAGCCCGCCACGGTGAAGTCGATGAAACGTCAGATCGATGCGATCGCCCGCGGTGACCCCGGGGCGGCGCAGTCGCGAAAGGACTACGAGGCCTCGCTCAAGTCCGAGCACCTCAAGTCGCGACTTGCGTCGCTTTCCAGACGCCGCAGCTAACGCCGTCGACGATGACTGCCTTCTGCTGAAAACTAGCGAGCTGGCGCAGGGGCTCGCTGCCGCATCGACAGCACATTGACCCCTGGGTCGGCCGGGAGATTCTTTGCCTGCTCGCGCGCTCGAAGCTCCCGACGAACCCTGGCGAACGTTTTTCTGACGTCGGTCTGCGTGCTTGGAATGTAACGGAAAGAAGGGTCGAGAATCGACTTCATGAGACCTCCCTGACCTTTGCCGGAGTGTCCTCGCTGCGCCATGCTCCCGGCGTTGTGGCGGCATCAACCGACTGGCGCAGACACGCCGCGATGTCCTGGCCCACGGCAATGGCGTCGTCGAGCTGCCGTAATACGTATTCAAGGTCATCCTTGGTCAAGCCGATACGCTCGGCTCTCGGGATGATCCCGTGCATGAGGTCGAGTCGCATTGCGGTGAGCTGCTGGAGCAACGAGTCCAGCCTCGGCGCCACACCGGCCCTATCGTTTCGAGTCACTTCATCCGCAAAAGCAGGATTTGCGTGCGGCGCAAACTTCGCTTTCCCCTCGGGCATGGCCTTTCTCATCCGTTACATGCCACTCGACTTCATTTGTGCCCGGATCTCACCATCGGGATGAGCGGCGCTGTGCACATTGACATAGAGGTTTCCGGCTTGGAAGGCGCTGTATTGCGCATCGGTCAGCTTCGCGCCCGAGGGCAGCTTCCAACCGTTGTCTCCGCTTTTTTCCATTGGAACGGCAACACCGCCATTCTTGCCCATCGGTCCTTCGTGAATGTGCGCGGCAGTTCCCTTGATGCCTTGGGTCGTTACTGCTCCACTCACACTCTTGTCGGCGTTGACAGAGATTGTTCCGGTGCCCGATGCGGCTGTCTTGACCGGCGGAACTTCCTGATCCCCCGATAGAGTAACTTTAACGTCAGCCGCCAAGGCCCAGCAGGAGGCAAACGTCGTGACCGCAAACGCAGCTGCGATGTGCAAGCAGGATTTTGGAAACGCTCTCATGCGACCTCCTTCGTATAAATAAATTTAAGTAAAAACTCTACGACTGAGCAACATGCCGTCCACACGAAGTGGCACCTCACTGGGTGTGCAGATGGTCAAACCACGATGCAACAGGGTCAATCGGACAGCCGCTCTTTCACGTGTAGGAGAAAATATCCCATGCGTCAGACCTCGTCTTACATCTTCGAAGCCGGCCATTTTGCGCGTGATGTGTGAAGCGGTCTTAGGAAGCTGGTGCTTGCAATGCTCTCGTCATAGGAGAATCCGCTTAACGCTTGAAATACATCGTCGCCACGCGTACGATGAGTCGATAATCCATACGCAGAGAGGGAGACTGCGTCCCATCGCGAGAAGGAGTTTCACTTATGTGTTACGGATTCGAGACCTATCACACCAAGGCACGCATCGCTGAGGAATTGCGCAAAAGGGCGGAGGAGCAAAAGAGGCGGGCTGAGGCGCCTGTCGCTCCCAAGCCTCCCGCCGAAGCAACCGACCCGGCGAAAACTCCCGATACCGTGCCGGCGTAGTGGTTGCTGTTGAAAGAAGACCCCGCTTCGGCGGGGTTTTTTTGCAGCATTGCGCTGGCGCAGCCCACGCTTGATTTGCAAGCGCGCTTGTCGCTAGACTTCGCAGCTTTGTCAGGGAGGGTGGAGATGCGGCTTAGGCGAGTGGTGGTTCAGTTCAGTACCGCATGCATGGCGGTAAGTCTATTGGCGGGTAGCGCGATCGCCGCGGAAGGTGCTGCAGAGTCGAAGGACCCGGTCAAAAGGGGCGCGTACCTGGTGAATTTTGGCGGATGCAACGACTGTCACACCCCGAAGTTGATCACTTCCAAGGGTCCGGTCCCCGACGCCTCCCGACTGTTGTCAGGTCACTGGGCAGCCACGCCAACCCCTCCGCTTCCTCCGTCCGACGTGATCGGTCGCCAGCCCAACCAGTGGGCCGCGATTACCAACAGCGATTTCACCGCCTGGGCGGGACCGTGGGGAATTAGCTATGCCGCGAACCTCACTCCTGACGCGGCAACAGGTTTAGGCGGATGGAATGCTGATCAATTCGTCAAGACCATCCGCAGCGGCCGACATCTGGGAACCGGCCGCAGGCTTCTGCCGCCGATGCCCTCATCTGACATTGCCTTCCTCAACGATCCCGATTTGAAGGCAATATTCGCTTATCTGAAATCGATCAAACCGATTCAGAACCAGGTGCCGGCGCCCATGCCTCCGGCGAAATAGAGCTTGCCCTCGCGGCTTCTGCGCAAGGCGCGCGGCGTAAGCTCCTTGATTAACCGTGGTGTACCGTCGAGCGTCGTGCCATGAAGCGCTGGCCCGGACGGAACCTCGGCGGGGCGTAGCCACGCGGGTATCTTGAACGCGGACTCAATGCACCGGGATAGGGAGGGTATCCCCAGGCCAGGCCGGAGTCGTAGGGAGCATACCCGGCGTAGTTTTCCGGGTTCGAGGGCTCCAGGGTGTAGGTAGATCGGGCGGCGCGATCCGCGAGATCCCGCTGCGCCGCGATTCGGCGCTCGTCCGCGATGCGCTGCGCCGCGCTGCGATCAAGGGACTCTCGCTCGCGCTCAAGACGCGCTACGGCAGAAGGATCGGCGTCACCGGCCCGAATCGCCATTCTCTCGCCGTCTTTGCATGGCTCGTCGGTGTATACCAGGCCGAGATTGCGGTCCAGACATTTGTAAATGATGGTCGTTCCCATTGCTGACGAATCTATACGGAGCGTTGGTGAGGGTCATGATTCTTCTTTCTAGCGTGGCACGGCGATCAGTCGCGGCGCTTCTTCAAGCTGGTTTCTTGACAGGCTCCCTGCGCGCGGGTTGGGCGTCACTCGGCCCTTCGAAGTCTACCTCGTAAATTAGGCTGCGGCCTACACGTAATATCGCACCTCGAAACGGGGGAGGTCTCTTGCGGACACGATTGTCCCGTTGATGAGACCGTGCCGATTTTGCGTCGTTCATATCCAGGCCCAAGAAAGTCGCTCACGCTACTATCCCGCGGAGTTGGCGCAGAGTGTATCGGCGTCGGACTGATTTTGAAGTAGGACGAATTCGGCCTAGAACTTTTTGCCTTTTCGGCTTGGAGCCACCGCTTCGCGGCTGCTGAGCTGCGCCCTTCGAATGGCGAGAAGGGCCAGCTGAAGGGAGCTGCTCAGCCTTGCAAATTCTGCAGGCGTTAAGGGACGAACCGTTGTCGGTCTGAACTCGTTTTTTCCCATGGTCGTGTTCCCGGTAGTCGAAGATGTTTCTTGAACGGTTGGCCCAGCCAAAAAGAACCCCCGGTGAAACGGGGGTCGTTAGGACATCACCATGAACAACGTCCAACTTGGCCCGGCAATCATGCCGGGCAAGCCGTGACCGTCAAATATCTCGCGGCTTTTTTAAATGCAGCGCGTCTTTAGAATCCGGAGACGTGCTTGCGATCGTGCATCGGTACAACTTTTCTCGAATTTTGATCATTGCTGGCTTGCACCCGATTCCGCTGCTCGCGACGGATCCTTGCGAACGTCTTGCGCAAATCGGTATCGACGCTCTTGGTGTATCGGAAAGAAGGATCAAGAATGGATTTCATGATGCATCTCCGCCCTCAGGGTTGTGCACTAGAAGCGTTCACCCCTTACCATACAGCAAGATGCGTTCCAGAACTCCCTAATCCGAGGATAGCCAACCACTTGTTCGGCCGATGAGCCAAGCCAGGAGGCTCGTTCGTAAGATCGTCCGACATCTCGTCGCGGGCAACGCTTAGCACAGGCTGTTACCCACACATCGTTGCGGTTCGAGCCTGCTGAGGTCGGTTCGGACATCGGCGTCGCAGCTTGACGACGAAAAACAGGCGATCGTCGCATCATTCTTTGAGGACGTTGCTGCGCTCGAAGACCTGCGCCGGAGAGTCCTACACTCGAATCAGTTGATCTCCGATTGTCGGCACGGGATGGTCGCGACGAGAATCCAACCATTCACAAATGGAGGTCGTAGATGGGAAAAGTTCAAGGTGAAGGCGACTACGAGTCGGCGAAGCGCTTCGACGATGACGAGGCAGCATTCGTAAAGTCCGGTCGTGTTGATCAGGCAGCGCGCGACGCGGTGCCAAAGTCGCAGGCTGAAGCCGACGAAATGAAGAATGCCGAAGAAAAAGGAAAAAGCAGGTCTAAGGGGGAGGACCCGACGCCTAAAGGAAAGGACTCCACGACTGCGGCACCGGATTCGTCGGCTCAAAAACCGCCGGCGAATCCGCGAGACCGTTAGTAACGTCCGCCAAACCTGATCGAAGAGTTCAGCGGGTTATTGGCTTGCACTTCTGCCTCCAGCGGGGCCGCCTGCCCCGTTCTTACCGCCTCCGGGCGAGGTACCCGTCGCACGGTAATCGTCCTCGGCATTGCGCAGACATTCGATTTTGGCCGTTCGAAAGCGCTGCGCATCGCACGCGGCTTTCGCGGCCTCATAATCGCGTTCCGCTTGGGTCTGGGCCGTCTCTGGCGAAGCGGGCGTCAATGGCATCACGGACGGGGACTGCGCGTGGGAGCCTAAGCTTGCGACGCCGATGGCCGAAGCGACAAAGAACTGTCGAAGTGTCTTGTTCACGGTCCTCTTCCTTCCTTTCGCGTGAGTTTGATTCGGTGATAGTGAGTGTGCCCCTTGTCATTATTCGGCGTAGCAACCGCGTGACAACATCTTGCGAGCGTCACCCGTGTTGTGCATGCTATTCGTGGTGAATCTGCTAATTACATCGGCGGCGTAAGCCCGCCCTTGCCGAAATTCACTCGCGACGCCTCTAGCGTTCCATCGGCCTGTTCTTTCGCGGCAGCGACGAAAATCTTCACCCCGGGTTGGAGCTCACTCTTGTCACCCGGCACGTAGGAAACTATCGGGGCATCCGGCGGGACGATTATCTTCTTCTCCCCACCGTTGTACTTCACGGTCAGCGTCCGTCCGTCGACGCCGGCAACAGTCTGCTCGACATTGGCGTTAGTCATAGTACTCTGTGGCCGAAGATCCCACGGGCGGTGCCCTTCACCGGTGCCGCGCATCGACTCCGGAAAAATATGCACTTCGACCGCCTTCTGACTCCCGTCAGTCTGCGGCATCCCGGTAACTCCCACGAACGCGCCAGGCTTTAGGTCGGCGAGTGACGCCTTGACGATGCCCACAACAGGCGCGTTGGCAGCTAAGACAAGTTTCTGTTCAGCACCGTCGCGCGACTTGACGACCAAGGTCTGCCCTTCGACCCGCTCGATCGTGCCACGCACACGCACCGTCTCCTGCGTCAACGATCCGGTCCCGGTGACGGCAACCGCGCTAGCCGAAATAGCCAGTAATAGCGCGCCAACTGCTGTACTAGTGAAAGAGGACTTCATGAGCTGTCTCCTTGCTTTCGATTGCGCCGCTCTTCGCCGCTAGATCGCGTCGAGGACCGGGCAAGTTTTTCGACATGAGTCAACGAACCATGTTCCGGCCTTATTCGCGGTGAATCACAGAAAGCACAACTCTTGCAATGTTCTGACCTGGCTTGTCGGACAACGTCCGACACAAAATTCGACGAATCGCGACCCGGTTTGCGAATCGCGCTAACCCAAAAAAGTAAACGAGCGTGTTGAGATCCACTATTCCCGTGGTTGGAAAAAATATTCTGGGATTTGTCGGGGCTGCGCAACCGCGATACGCGGCCCACAGCAGATTCAACGGGGCGTCGATCGTTCAATAGCAACGCGTACAGCTTGCACACGGGCTCGCGCAAGACCGTTGTCGACTAAGACGTATGAAAGGAAACGGCCCCGCTTGGAGGCCGTCATTCTGAAGTCTGGTGGAGGCGGCGGGGATCGAACCCGCGTCCGGAAACACTACACAGTCGGGACTACATGCTTAGCCTCGTCATTCAACCTCTCACTCCGGCGCCACTGACGGACAGGCGACGCCGATGCCAGCCACCTAGCTTTAACGTGTCGCCCAAGTGGCCCGGACGCACGCGATCGCTCAGAATGTCCTCGCTGTGACTTTTACATCACCCGGGCTGAGCGCCGCCCGGTGCGAGGTCCGGCGGGATTAAGCCGCCAGAGCGTATGTTTCGTCGTTCGCAGTTAAGTTTGCGATTGCAGAGGATTCACAAGGTTCTGCACCTTGGCATGCCCCGCGCTGCTTCGCAGTCCCCGTCGAAACCAGGTCGCCCCCGGTAACCGGTCCTGAGGCACGTCCGCACCAGTACACGAGACGTGCGCGCTGGAGTGCACATCATAACACCGTCCCGCCTTACATCTATCGGACATCGGACGCGCAGTCCACTACAACATTGGGACACCGCTTTGGAATTACAAGAGCGAACGCGATTTCTGATCGGGTAAAATGCCGTTCCCGCTTCCCGAGGATTGGCCACCATGTCCCTCGTTCCCATCATCCTGTCAGGCGGTGCAGGTACGCGCCTGTGGCCGTTGTCGCGCGAGACTGCTCCCAAGCCGTTCATGCCTTTACCCGACGGCGAGACCCTGCTTGGCAAGACGGCCGTACGCGCCTCGGGACTGCCTGACATTGCCGGTCTGGTGACAATCACCAACCGCGACTGTTATTTCCATACCAAGGACGTCTATTCGGACGTCGCCATCAACGTACCGCGCCTCACCTACCTGCTCGAGCCTTTCGGGCGCAACACGGCTCCCGCGGTCGCGCTCGGCGCGTTGTATGCAGAAGCGGTCTTCGGTTCCGATGCCACGCTTCTGGTCCTTCCCGCCGATCACTTGATCCGCAACGCCTCCGCCTTTGCAGCGGCGGTGGAGCGAGCAAGTTCGCTCGCGCAAAGGGGATGGCTCACGACTTTCGGCATCGGTCCGACGCATCCGGAAACGGGCTACGGCTATCTCGAATGCGGTAAGGCCCTCGACGTACCCGAGGCATTCCGCGTCAGCCGCTTCATTGAAAAACCGCCGCTGGCTGACGCAACCGCTTATGTCACCGGTGGCAGCCACGTCTGGAACTCGGGAATGTTCTGTTTCACTCCCTCAGTGATGCTGGCTGCGTTCGCAGAATACGCTCCCCCGGTGCTCGAAGCAGTGCGTTCGGTGTGGCAGCCGCTGCGGGCACAGAAGGACGCAGGGATGCTGGAAATCGATGCGGCCCTGTTCGCGGCGGTTCCTGATATCTCCATCGACTACGCGGTCATGGAAAAGGCGGCCAATGTCGCCGTAGTGCGTGGAAGCTTTGACTGGAGCGACGTCGGCTCGTGGCAGGCAGTATCGGCGCTGACCGAGCCGGATGCTTCGGGCAACCGCGGCCAGGGCGAACGCGTCGCCATCGACACTCGCGGCACCTTTGTTCATGCACAGGATCGCATCGTCGCTACTGTGGGCGTTGACAACCTTGTCATCGTCGACACGCCGGATGCCGTACTGGTTGCTCACCGCGATCAATTGCAGCGCGTGCGGGAAGTGGTCGGCGAATTGAAGGCGCGCGGACATGACTCCTATAAGCTGCATAAGACCGTTTCCCGACCGTGGGGAGCCTACACCGTGTTGCAGGAGGGGTCGGGATTCAAGATCAAGCGCATCGAGGTTCGCCCTGGCGGCATCTTGTCATTGCAACTGCATCATCGGCGCAGCGAACACTGGGTCGTCGTGAGCGGCGAGGCTCGCGTCACCAATGGTGAGCACGTGTACACCATTCGCACCAACGAATCGACCTTCATTCCTCAGGAAACGCGGCACCGGCTTGAAAACCCCGGCCTGGAGGCGCTGGTCATGATCGAAGTGCAATGCGGCAGCTATGTCGGTGAGGACGATATCGTTCGCTTCGACGACCAGTACGGGCGGGTCAGGACGTAGAGCGTAGCCCGGTCCTGCGCGAAGGACGCCAAATAGCATCCGCGGACGAGGGCACGCGGACCGGCACGTATAATTTGCTCTTTGTCGGTTCGCTTGTGCCGTGTCTTCGGTGTCGTCATCTCCCGCTGCTGTATCCGTCGCCTTACCGCGCCTTCTCCCGGTGTCACCTCCTGCAGGGAAAAGCGTGGTGGCGCGGCCGCTTGCCGGCTCCTCCGACGCGCTCGGCCTTGCTCAACTCGCCGGCGATGCCGCGGCAGCGAGCCAGCTCGTCGTCGTGGTCTGCGCCGAAGCGCTTGCGGCACAGCGCCTCTCGGCAGAGATCGCGTGGCTCGCTCCCCATCTTCGCGTCTCGGTGCTGCCCGATTGGGAGACCCTCCCCTATGACCACTTCTCGCCGCACCAGGATCTCGTTTCGGAGCGGCTCGCCACGCTCTATCACGTATCGCGCGGAGAATGCGATGTGGTGCTGGTCGCTGCGACGACCGCGCTGTATCGATTCGCTCCGCCGTCTTACCTCGCGGGGTTCACCTTCTTCCTCGACCAGGGCGAGAAGCTCGATCTCAACCGGCTGCGTGAGCAGCTCACGTTAGCTGGCTATCAGCACGTTACCCAGGTCGTCTCACCGGGAGAATATGCGATCCGCGGCGGGCTGATCGATCTCTACCCGATGGGCAGCTCGCTGCCCTACCGCATCGATCTGTTCGACAACGACATCGAATCGATCCGCACTTTCGACGTCGACAGTCAACGCACCGTCTATCCCGTTCCCAAGGTCCGGTTGTTGCCAGCCCGTGAGTTCCCGCTCGACGACAGCGGACGTACGCGCTTTCGCGGGCGCTTCCGCGAAGTCTTCGAGGGCGATCCTTCGAAATCACCGCTCTACAAGGACATTTCCAGCGGCGTGACACCGGGTGGCATCGAGTACTACCTGCCGCTGTTTTTCGACAAGACCGCAACGCTCAATGAGTATCTGCCGTCCGGCGCGATCATCTGTATGCACGGTGACATCAAGACGGCGGTCAGCCGCTTCTGGGAGGATACTCAGACTCGCTACCGCCTGATGCGCGGCGACAAGGCTCGACCATTGTTGCCGCCGCATGAATTATTTTTGCCCGAGGACGAGTTCAATGGGATGTGGAAGCTCTTTTCACGCGTCCATCTCGCGCCTGAGAAATCGACCGAGGCTTCCATCAGGGCAGGCAAGCATGCTCCGCCTCAGCCGCTGCCGGCAATCGAAGTCGATCGGCGTGCAGACGATCCGTTGCGGGCGCTCAAACGCTTTGTCACAGGAACACGCGAGCGGGTACTTATTGTTGCGGAGAGCCTGGGCCGCCGGGAAACCATGCAGCAATACTTCGCGGAATACGGCTTCAAGCCGGCACCCGTTGCCAACTGGACCGAGTTCGTTGCTGGGGAAGCGAGTCCCGCGCTCACGGTGAGTCCCTTGCAATCGGGCTTCATCTGGCCCGAAGCAAATCTCGCGCTGGTCACCGAAGCAGAGCTCTACGCCGGCACGGTACGTCGTTCCGGTAAACGAGAAGGACGGCGCAGCAACATCGACGCCATGCTTCGCGATCTCTCCGAGATGCGCATCGGCGATCCGGTGGTGCATGAACAGCACGGCATTGGCCGTTATCTGGGACTCACGACCCTCGATCTGGGCGACGGATCGAACGAGTTTCTGCATTTGCACTACGCCAACGACGCGAAGCTCTACGTCCCAGTATCGAGCCTTCATCTGATCAGCCGCTACAGCGGCGCGTCGCCCGAGGCCGCGCCTCTGCACGAACTGGGCAGCGGCCAGTGGGACAAAGCCAAGAAGAAGGCCGCACAGCGCGCGCATGACACCGCCGCAGAGTTGCTCAATCTCTACGCGCAGCGGGCTGCGCGTGAAGGACATGCATTCAAGTTCAATGTGCACGACTACGAAGCCTTTGCCGCGGGCTTCGGATTCGAGGAAACACCGGATCAGGCCGCAGCCATCGAGTCCGTCATCGGCGATCTCGTGTCGGGCAAGCCGATGGACCGGCTCGTCTGCGGCGACGTCGGCTTCGGCAAGACCGAAGTGGCGCTGCGAGCAGCCTTCGTCGCCATCGCCGACGGCAAGCAAGTCGCTGTGCTGGTACCCACGACGCTGCTCGCCGAGCAGCATCTGCAGGTGTTCAGCGATCGCTTCGCGGAACTGCCGGTGAAGATTGTCGAGCTTTCCCGGTTTCGCTCGGCGAAGGAGACCAAGACGGCTCTCGAAGGCCTTGCTTCGGGAAGAATCGACCTGGTGATCGGCACACACAAGCTGATCCAGCCGGACGCCAAATTCAAACGCCTCGGCCTGGTGATCATCGACGAGGAGCACCGCTTCGGCGTACGGCAGAAAGAGCAACTGAAGCGTCTGCGCGCCCAGGTGGATGTCTTGACGCTCACTGCGACTCCGATCCCCCGTACGCTCGCGCTGTCGCTCGAAGGCTTGCGCGACTTCTCGGTGATCGCGACGGCACCAGAGCGACGGCTTGCGATCAAGACCTTTGTAAGCCGATACTCGCCCGGCATTGTGCGCGAGGCGGCTTTACGCGAATTGCATCGCGGCGGGCAGATCTACTTCCTGCACAATGACATCGACTCGATCGTGAGCATGGGCGAAAAGCTCAAGGCGCTGGTGCCCGAAGCGCGGCTTGCTATCGCCCATGGACAGATGCCTGAGCGCGAGCTGGAACGCGTGATGCGCGACTTCTATCAGCAGCGGTGCAACCTGCTGCTGTGCTCGACCATCATCGAAAGCGGCATCGACGTGCCGACGGCCAATACCATCATCATCAACCGCGCCGACAAGTTCGGGCTGGCGCAACTGCACCAGTTGAGAGGCCGCGTCGGCCGATCGCACCACCAGGCATACGCCTATCTCCTCACGCCGCCCGAGGAAGCGCTCTCCGCGCAAGCCAAAAAGCGCCTGGAAGCGATCCAGCTTATGGAAGATCTCGGTTCAGGCTTCTATCTGGCGATGCACGATCTGGAGATTCGCGGCGCCGGCGAAGTACTCGGCGAGGAACAGTCGGGCGAGATGCAGCAGATTGGCTTCCAGCTCTACACCGACATGCTGAAGGTCGCCGTCGACGCACTTAAAGCAGGCCGCGAGCCGGATCTTACGGAGCCGCTCGGAGTGGTCACCGAGATCAGCCTGCACGTCCCGGCACTTCTTCCCGAGACCTATTGCAACGACGTGCACGAGCGCTTGGTGCTCTACAAGCGCCTCGCCAATTGCAACAGCGCGGAGGAGTTGTCCGCGATGCAGGAAGAATTGATCGACCGCTTCGGTCTTCCGCCGGAGCAGGCGCAGGCGCTGCTCGCCTGCCATCGACTTCGGCTCGTTGCCAAACCGCTAGGCGTCACCAAGATCGACGCGGGACCTGAGCGCTCGCAGGTCCAGTTTGCGCGCAAGCCGCCTTTCGATCCCAGCAAATTGATCAGCCTGGTGCAGCGTGACGGCCATTATCGCTTCGCTGGGCAGGACCGGGTGCGCATCGAGCGCGCTGCACCGGAGCTTGCCGATCGTGTGGTGCTGGTGGAGGAGTTCCTAGGCAAGTTGAAGTGATTCCGCCGGCTACGGCGGGCGTAATGGTATGCGCGCCGCCAAGGATTGCGGTTCCAGTCGAGCAAGATTTACAACGGCCCTTCCGGGCCGCAACCTTCGACGGCGCTCCGGTCTAACTTGTGTCGAAAACCCTGCTTGCTCTGCCGGAACAAGGTAATGGAGAACTCGACCAAGCTAAACTTCTGGTACGTGGCGATCGCCGTCGTCGCTATCGTGCTGATGCAGCAGTTTCTGCATCAGGCGACGACGACGGAGCAGATCTCTTACAGCGAGTTCGAGCGTCAGATTGCGCAGAAGACGATCGCGAAAGTGACGATCACCGACCGCCACATCATCGGCACATTCAAGGCTCCGCAGAACGGAAAGACGCAGTTCATGACCACGCGCGTGGGCATCGATGAGGCGCTCGCTCGGGAGATGCGCGATGCGGGCGTCGACGTGAGCGGCGGCGAGGAATCGAATCTGCTCTCGAACCTCCTGTCGTGGATCGTTCCCGCCCTCGCCTTCTTCGGCATCTGGTTCTTCCTCTATCGCCGCTTCGCCGACCGAATGGGAATGGGCGCGGGCGGGCTCACGAGCATCGGCAAGAGCCGGGCCAAGATCTACGTCGAGAAGAACACGCGGGTGACGTTCGATGATGTCGCCGGCGCGACCGAGGCGAAGCAAGAGCTGCGCGAGGTGATCGACTTCCTCAAGAGCCCGCAGGACTATGGGCGGCTCGGGGCGCGCATTCCCAAGGGCATCCTTCTGGTCGGCCCGCCCGGAACGGGCAAGACGCTGCTTTCACGAGCGGTCGCGGGCGAAGCTGGCGTGCCGTTCTTCTCGATTTCCGGCTCGCAGTTCATCGAGATGTTCGTCGGTGTCGGCGCCGCGCGCGTCCGCGATCTCTTCGCCGAGGCCCTGAAGCAAGCGCCGGCGATCATCTTCATCGACGAACTCGATTCGCTGGGCCGCGCGCGGAGCACGCTGGGTTCGCTCGCAACCAACGACGAGCGCGAACAGACGCTGAACCAGCTTCTGGCGGAGCTCGACGGCTTCGATCCGCGCGAGGGTGTCGTACTGCTCGCGGCGACGAACCGCCCCGAGATCCTCGACCCTGCGCTACTGCGCGCCGGTCGCTTCGACCGACAGATCCTGGTCGACCGCCCCGACAAGCGCGACCGCGTCGAGATCATCAAGGTCCACACCCGCAAGCTGCGCCTCGCGCCCGACGTCGATGCGGACAAGGTCGCGGCGCTCACGCCGGGCTTCACCGGCGCCGATCTCGCCAACCTGGCCAACGAGGCTGCGCTGCTCGCTACCCGCCGCGAGGCGCAGGCCATTGCGCTTCGCGACTTCAACGAGGCGATCGAGCGCATCGTCGCGGGCCTGGAGAAGAAGCATCGGCTGCTCATCCCGCGCGAGCGCGAGATCGTCGCCCACCACGAGATGGGGCATGCGCTGGTCGCGCTCTGCCTGCCTGGCACCGAGAGCGTGCACAAGGTGTCGATCATTCCCCGCGGCATCGGAGCGCTGGGCTACACGATCCGGCGGCCGACCGACGATCGCTTCCTGATGACCAAGGGCGAGCTCGACGACAAGATCGCCGTGCTGCTCGGCGGCCGCGCGGCGGAGAAGCTCGTCTTCGACCGTTTTTCGACCGGCGCCGCCGACGACCTCGCCAAGGCAACCGACATCGCGCGCAGCATGGTCGCCCGCTTCGGGATGGATGACGATCTGGGCGGCGTCAGCTACGAGAGCGACCGCTCGGCGCTGCTGGGACCGGTCGAGGGACAGACCTACTTCGAGCGCAAGTACAGCGAAGCGACCGCGCAGCGGATCGACAACGCGGTCAAGCGCGTCATCGACCGCGCCTTCGCGCACTCGCTTGCCATCCTGCGGACGAACCGGGCGGTGCTGCTCGACGGCGCGCGCAAGCTGCTCGAGGCGGAGACGCTCGATGAAGATGCGCTGCTCGAGCTCGCGCGGAAGCTTACGCCGCAGCAGCCCATCGCCGTGCCAGTGGGCGAAACCGCTTAGCCGTTCGGCCGATAGCGGTCCACGCGGAATTTCGCCACCATTGCCGCGTGGCCGTGCAGGGGTGGGCCCTCTGCTCGCGGTTAAGGGCGTCCTGAGCCTCGCCGTTGCACGGCATGGCCCATCAGCCGCGAAACTGCGACGCGACGTCCTTGATTCCGCCCAGAAGCATCTCCACCGCGACGGCAGTCAGCACCAGTCCCATCAGCCGCTCGAATGCGCGCATGACCCGTTCTCCGAGCAGTCGCTGCAGCCATCCTGCGCAGGCGAGAGTCACGGTGGTCACCGTCATCGCGCCCGTCAACGCGAGCGCGAGAACGCCGCTGTGGCCCGGATCCCGCGACGCCATCAGCATGACTGTGGCCAGGGCTGAAGGTCCCGCGATCGCTGGAATCGCCAGCGGAACGATGAACGGCTCGGTGCCTTCGGGCGTTCCGAAGACGCCCTCGGTATGTGAAAAAACCATGCGCAAAGCAATCAAAAAGAGGATCACACCGCCGGCGATGGAGAGCGACGTTTCGGAGAGATGCATCAGCGCGAGAAAGGCGTGTCCCCCAACGAGAAAGACCAGCAGCACTGCGTAGGCGATCAGACACTCTCGAAGCACGATCCGGATGCGTCGTTCGGCAGGCGTCGAGGAAAGCGCGCTCACTACCAGCGGCACATTGCCGAACGGATCGATAACGAGGATCAGCAGAATCGTCGCAGAAAGCAGCTCGGAGTTCATCGCAGTCGGTCGCGCCTGGTTCGCCGACGGAGTATATCGCCCGCTTGGTCCCGAGCCTTCAGCCCTGGCACAATCCCGCCGGTCGAATGCGTGCGGAGTCGCTATGCGTCTGCCGTCTATTTCCCACCTGCGTTTCGCTGCGATGGCGCTTTCATTCGTCAGCGCTGCCGTTATCGCCCAAGCTCTGGCATCAGGCATCGACGTCAGGCAATTCGACGCGTCGGTGCGGGCGCAGGACGACTTCTTCACCTACGTCAATGGTAAGTGGCTCGCTGCAACGCCGATTCCGCCCGACAAATCGAAGTGGGGGGCCGACTACGAGCTCACCGAAAGCATTCAGCCGCAATTGCGCGAGCTCATAGAGCCGATCGCATTGGAGCGCTCCGCGCCTCACTCGGAAGAGCAGAAGATCGGCGATCTCTACGCTGGCTTCATGGACGAGGCACGGCTCGAGGATCTTGGCCTGAAGGCGCTGGAAGCCGAGCTCGCGGGCGTCGCTGCTCTTGCCGGCAAGGATGCGATTCCTGCGCTGATCGCCCACTTTCAGCAAATCCGAGTGAACGCACCCTATGCGCTCTACATTGACCAGGACGAGCGAAATTCGAACGCTTACATCGCGCATCTTTCGCAAGCCGGCCTAGGGCTGCCCGATCGGGACTATTACCTCAAGGACGGCGACGCGCGCCTCAAATCGATCCGCCGCCAATACCTCGCCCATGTCGAGAAGATGCTCGCGCTCGCGGGCGATCGGTCGGCCGCGAAGAACGCGCGCGATATTCTGGCGCTCGAGACGGATCTTGCCCGCGCGCAATGGACCAAGGTGCAGAACCGCGATCCTATCAAGACCTACAACAAGGTTGAATTCGTCAGGCTGAAGACGCTCGCGGCGGCATATGACTGGCCCTCATACCTTGCCGCAGCAAAGCTCGAGGGCAAGGACAACGCTTGTATCGTGAGCCAGCCGAGCTATATCCGGGGGTTTGCGAGCGCGCTGAACAAGACGCCTCTATCGGTCTGGAAGTCGTATTTCAAATGGCATCTTCTGAGTGCGCACGCCCGGTTCCTTGATTCGCGATTTGTCGCCGAGGACTTCGCCTTCAATGGCACGGTGTTGCGCGACACTCCCGAAAATGAGCTGCGCTGGAAGCGTGGCGTCAAGCTCGTGGAAGAGTCGATGGATGAAGCGCTCGGCAAGCTGTATGTAGCCAGATACTTCCCTGCCGAGAGCAAGGGTCGCGTGACCGCACTCGTCAGGAATTTGCTTGCCGCGTACGCGCAGAGCATCGAGACGCTGGATTGGATGGACTCAGCGACCAAAACCGAAGCGCGGATCAAGCTGGCGAAAGTAACCATCAAGATCGGCTACCCCGATCGGTGGCGCGACTATTCCAGGCTCGATATCGTCCACGGCGACCTGATTGGCAACGTGCTACGCGCCAACCGGTTCGAGTACGAACGCAATATCGCCAAGCTGGGTAAACCGATCGACCGCAGCGAGTGGTTCATGACGCCGCAAACGGTCAATGCTTATTACAACGCGGGGATGAATGAGATTGTGTTTCCGGCTGCGTATCTGCAGCCGCCGTTCTTCATTCCGAACGCCGACGACGCGATCAATTATGGAGACGTCGGCGCGACGATCGGGCACGAAATCAGCCATGCCTTCGACGACGAGGGCAGTCAATTCGACGGCGATGGCAATTTGCGCGACTGGTGGACGAAAGGCGATCGCGCCCGATTCAAGGCCAGGACCAAGGCGCTTGTCGCGCAGTACAACGCTTACAGTCCCCTGCCCGGCTATCACGTCAACGGCGAGTTGACGCTCGGCGAGAATATCGCCGACATCTCCGGGCTGGCGATTGCGTATAAGGCCTATCGAATCTCGCTCGCCGGTGGCGAAGCGCCGACAATCGACGGGCTGACGGGAGATCAGCGCTTTTTTGTCGGCTACGCGCTTTCATGGGAGGACAAGAGCCGCGATGCCGAAATCATCCGACGCATCAAGGTCGACCCACACGCTCCCGAGAAATTTCGTTGCAATGGCGCTCTGATCAATCAGTCTGCGTTCAGCGATGCGTTCGGCGTCACACCTCGCGACAAGATGTATCTGCCTCCGGAGAAGCGTGTCGTCATCTGGTAACGGCGATAGCTTGCCCCTTGTCACAGGCCGGTTGGCTCCTTGCCCTTGGCGCTGGCATAATCGCGCGCTTCTGCACCCCCGTCTTCCCGGAGCGTCCCCATGCCAGCGTCGATCCTGTCTCTCCCGGTTGTCGCGATCCTCTCGCTCGCCTCGTCCATCGCTTCGGCCCAGACGCCGCCGCCCGTCGCGCCGGTGAAGGACGTCAGCGACACGCATTACGGCGTCACCGTGCACGACCCGTATCGCTACTTCGAGGACATGAAGAATGCGGACGTCGCCGCATGGATGAAGGCTCAAGCGCAATACACCCGCGGCGTGCTCGACAAGATTCTGCAGCGAAAAGTATTGCTCGACGAAATTACCACTTTTGGCGACGCGGCGGCAGCGCGCGTGACCGCGGTCCAGGTAGTAGGGGATCGCGCCTACTATTTGAAGCGCAAGGCGAGCGAGAACATCCCCAAGCTCTATGTGCGCGACGGCTTTCACGGCAACGAGCAGGTGCTCGTCGACCCGGACAAGATGGAAGCGCCAGCCGATAAACACTACGCCATCGATTACTACCAACCCTCACCGGACAACAAGTACGTCGCCTACGGCATCTCCATCGGCGGCTCCGAGGAGAGCGTGCTGCACGTCCTCGATGTCGCAACCGGCAAGGAAACCGGCGACGTCATCGACCGCGCCAACTATGCGCAACCTTCGTGGCTTCCCGACGCACGCATGATCTACAGCCGCATGCAAAAGCTCGCTCCCGGCGCGCCGCCCACCGACAAGTACCAGAACCAGAAGGTGTACGTGCACAAACTCGGCACCAATCCGGACAACGACTCCGTGTTGCTGGGAGCAGGGATCTCACCCGCCGTGTCAGCCGAGCCGGCTGAACTCGTCTTCGCAGGCTATCCGATCGGTTCGAAATACGTGCTGGGTCTGGTGGTCAACGGCACGCAGAACGAGTTCCGTCTCTACGCCTCCCCGCTCGCGTCCCTCAACGGAGACAAGACGCCATGGGTCAAGATCGCCGATACAGCGGACGATGTGACTGACCTCGCCGTCAACGGAGACACCTTGTACCTGCTCACGCACAAGGACGCGTCGCGCTTCAAGGTGCTGCGTCTCGCCCTCGCCAAGCCAGAACTGGCGGCGGCGCAGGTCGTCGTGCCGGCAAGCGAAGCGGTGATCACCGGCATTGCAGCAGCCAAGGACGCGCTCTATGTGCGGCGCATGAACGGCGGCATCAGCGATCTGCTGCGACTCGCTTACACGCCCGGCTCCAAGCCGGCGCCGGTCGCGTTGCCCTTCGCCGGCGACATCGAAGCGCTCGCTGCCGACCCACGTCTGCCGGGTGTCGTGTTCAACGCCGGGGCGTGGACGCGCTTCGGTGGCTGGTACGCCTACGATCCCCAGTCGGGCCGGGTGAGTGACACCACCTTGCAGCCTCAAGGCAGGTACGACAATCCCCGTGATCTGATCGCGGACGAAGTTAAAGCCAAGGCTCCTGACGGCACGCTCATTCCTCTGTCCATCGTGCACAAGAAGGGCATCAAGCTCGACGGCAGCAATCCGACGATCCTCTACGGCTATGGCGCCTACGGCATTTCGCAGACCCCGTTCTACCGTCCTCAGTTTCTCGCCTGGTTCAATCGCGGCGGCGTGTTTGCCGTCGCTCACGTTCGCGGCGGAGGCGAGTACGGCGAAGACTGGCACAAGGCGGGCTACAAGACGACCAAGCCAAACACCTGGAACGATGCAATCGCCTGCGCCGAATGGTTGATTGCCAACAAATACACGTCACCGGACAAGTTGGCGATTCAAGGAGGAAGCGCCGGCGGGATCTTTGTCGGACGCTCGATCACCGAGCGGCCGGACCTTTTCGGCGCTGCCATCGACCAAGTCCCGGTGTCGGATCTCATCCGCATGGAAACAACCGCCAATGGCGTGCCCAACATTCCCGAATTCGGCAGCGTGAAAACCGAGGAAGGCTTCAAGGCGCTCTATGCCATGAGCCCGTACCACTGGGTCAAGGATGGGGTGAAGTATCCCGCGGTGCTGATCGCTACCGGCATCAACGATCCGCGCGTCGATGCATGGGAGTCCGCCAAGATGGCGGCCCGGCTGCAGGCGGCGTCTACGAGCGGCAAACCCATCCTGCTGCGCATCGACTACGACGCCGGCCATGGCTTCGGATCGACCAAGAAACAGCGCTACGAGGAACAAGCCGACGTCTTCGCGTTCCTTTTTTGGCAGTTCGGAGTCAAGGATTTTCAGCCCTGATCTCCTCGCCAAGACCGCTAGTCTTGGCTTGGTCGGCTGTCGCGATTGGTGCCCTATGCCACCCGTTCGCGTTTCGCGCCCATAGCGTTAACATACCCAAGTTCAATGCAGCTTGACGCGCGGCTCCATCCGGCGGCGCAGGAAGCGCCCGAGGGTATCGAAGGCCACCTTGGCATAGCCATGAATCGACACCTGATGCAGCTTGTATAACGACGCGTACATCCAGCGCGCAATGAGACCCTGGATCAGCAAGCTGCCGCCGATGAGGCGCCCCATGAGACTGCCGACGGCCGACAGCTCGCCCAGCGACACCAAAGACCCGAAATCGCGGAATTCGAACTCGGGCAGAGGCCGTCCTGCAAGACGCGCCTTCATGCCCTTCACCAGGAGCAGGGCCTGCTGGCGCGCGGCTTGCGCCCGTGGTGGTACCAACGCTCCATCTTTTCCCGCCCCTCGCCATGGACACGCGGCGCAGTCGCCGAAAGCGAAGACATCCGGGTCTCGCGTTGTTTGCAGCGTCGGCTTGACCACGAGTTGATTGGCGCGATTGACCTCCAGTCCGTCGAGTTGCGCGAGAAATGCCGGCGCCTGGATGCCTGCAGCCCAGACGACTAAATCCGCCGGATAGAAGTCCCCGGCCGCGGTTTGTACGCCTCGCTTATCGACCGCAGTCACACGTTGATCGGTTCGCACGGCAATATGCAGGCGTTCGAGCAGCCCGGTTGCCGCGACTGCAATGCGCTCCTTGAGTTGGGGGAGGATGCGAGGTGCCGCTTCGAGGAGCGTGAGCCGGATGTCTTCGGCAGGACGCAAGTGCTCGAGCCCATAGCCGGCGTGCGCTCGCGTCGTCTGGCGGATCTCGGCCGCGAGCTCGACGCCGGTCGCCCCGGCGCCGATGATGACGATGTCGATGCCCGACGCGCTGCCCGCTGCCGCGACGCCGTCAGCGCGAACGCTGGCAGCGAGCAGCCGGCGGTGAAAGCGCTCGGCATCGAGCGCCGTATCCAGCGAGACCGCGTACTTCGACACGCCCGGTATGCCGAAATCGTTGGTCGTGCTGCCCACGCAGAAGATAAGCGTGTCGTAAGGCACCACGCGTCGAGGCAGCATCTCGTGCCCCTCGTCGTCCTGCACCGCTTGCAGCGTGAGCTCGTGGCGAGCCCTGTCGATGGCCGCGACGGAACCCAGGCGGAAGCGGAAATGGTGCCAATGCGCGACCGCGAGATAGCTGACGTCGTGTGCATACGCATCCATGCGTCCGGCGGCGACTTCGTGCAGCAGCGGTTTCCAAACGTGGGTCTCGTAGCGGTCGACGAGCGTCACTTCGGCGCGACGTTTCGCCGCCAGTTTGTCGCCCAATGCAGTCGCGAGTGGAAGGCCTCCCGCGCCTCCACCGACGATTACGATGCGATGGGGCGTCGAACGCTCAATCGCCCGGCATGGCGGCCCGCGACCGTTATTCGGCTTTGGCACCTAGCGAAACGGTAATGCGCTTCAAAGCTGCGGTGTGCTGTTTCAGTGTGTAGTCGAGGAGCGCGAGACGCTGTCCAAAAAATTCTCCTGCGAGCGACATCGCGTCTGCGTGGGGCACGTCGATGAAGGCGTCGGCTTCGCCCTGTTCGACGCAGATGGCCATGCCCGCCTTGCGCGCGATATGGATCATCGCTGCGTTATCAGCGAGACAGTGCATGTAGATTCGAGTGATGAAGCGGTTGCGCGCATGCTCTGCCGCGCGCATGAATAGAGCGCTGCCGATGCCCTGACCACGATGTCCTGGCAGCACCGATACCCCGAGCTCGGCGCTATTCCCGTTGAAGGCGACATGTGCGACTCCGCTCAAGGCGAGCTCGTGGTCATACACGCCGACCACTGCGTCGGATGCAAAATCGAATCCCGCGACATAATAGCTGATCGCTTCCGGCGCAAGGTGCGAGCCGAAGCGCAGCCTCACATCATCGGGCGCGAGGTTGAGGAAGTGTTGCAGGAGGTGCGGGCGCGCACTTTCGGCCAGGCGCTGCACGGGGACGCTCATGGGGAATTTATCCTTCCATTATCCGTTGACCTCCTTGGAGCGCATCATATCAGTCGCCGCGCACGCCGCCCTCGCGCCGCGGTTCGGCATCTCCGATCCACCCCGTCGTTAGAACGCTTGCCCTTCCTGCCTGCGACTTAGGAGTTGCAGAACGCGTCGCTTGGCGGCATCCTTGCTCGAATGCGCCGCTCGCTCCTTCCCTCCGACGTCGAAGATTACGTCGCCGGTCAGATTACCCCCGTTACCGACGTACAACGACGGCTACGCGCCGAGACGGCGAAGCTCCCTAACGGCGGCATGCAAATCAGCGCTGATCAGGGCGCCTTGCTGGCACTGCTCGCACGTTCAATCGGCGCGCGCAGAGCGATCGAGGTGGGAACCTTCACCGGCTACAGCGCGCTTGCCGTCGCAGCGGCATTGCCGTCCGGCGGCAAGCTCACCTGCTGCGATGTCAGCAAGGAATGGACCGATATCGCTCGGCGCTATTGGGCTGAGGGCGGCGTGGCGCAAAAGATCGAGTTGCGCCTGGCTCCGGCGAGCGACACCTTGGAGAGGCTGCTACGCGAGCTCGGCGCCGGTGCGTTCGACTTCGCTTTCATCGATGCCGACAAGAGCGGCTACGACGCCTATTACGAAGCATGCCTCAAGCTGCTGCGGCCGGGCGGCTTGATCACGCTCGACAATATGCTCTGGGGCGGTCAGGTCGCCGATCCGGCAGTCCACGACAGCGACACCGACGCGCTGCGAGCGATGAACCTGAAGATTCGCGACGATACGCGCGTCGACGCCTGCCTGCTCACCGTGGGCGACGGTGTTATGGTCGCGCGTAAGCGTTAAGAAACCAATTACTGCTTCGGCGGGGTTGGCGCAGGGGCCGCCGCGGGAGAGATGGCGCCCGATGCCGATGGCGCTGCTACCGGCGCGACGGGATTGATCATCGCCGGCGCTGGTGCCGGCTTGTTGGCGCCGTGAATCGCCAGCAGCGGCACGATCATCAACGCCACGATATTGATGATCTTGATCAGCGGATTCACTGCTGGACCGGCCGTGTCCTTGTAGGGGTCGCCGACCGTGTCACCGGTCACGGCAGCCTTGTGCGCGTCCGAACCCTTGCCGCCATGATGGCCGTCCTCGATGTACTTCTTGGCGTTATCCCACGCGCCACCACCGGTTGTCATCGAGATGGCGACGAACAAGCCGGTAACGATGGTGCCCATCAGCAGGCCGCCCAGTGCGACCGGACCCAGCGTCAAGCCAACGATCACCGGCACCAATACCGGCAGCAGCGAAGGCACGATCATTTCGCGAATCGCTGCTTTGGTCAGCATGTCGACAGCCACGCCGTATTCGGGCTTGGCCGTGCCCTCCATGATGCCCTTGATCTCGCGGAATTGCCGCCGTACTTCCACCACGACCGCGCCCGCCGCGCGACCCACCGCTTCCATGGCCATTGAGCCAAACAGGTAAGGGATCAAGCCGCCGAGAAAAAGGCCGATGATCACCATGCGATCCGACAAATCGAAGCTCACGTTGATGTTCGCGCCCTGAAGCGCATGGGTATAGTCGGCAAACAGCACCAGCGCCGCGAGCCCTGCCGAGCCGATGGCATAGCCCTTGGTCACCGCCTTGGTCGTGTTGCCAACCGCGTCGAGCGGATCGGTGATCGCGCGCACCGAATCGGGGAGCTTTGCCATCTCCGCAATGCCGCCGGCGTTGTCGGTAATCGGACCGTAGGCGTCGAGCGCGACGATGATGCCGGTCATCGACAGCATCGCCGTCGCAGCGATTGCAATGCCGTACAGGCCCGCCAGCCAATAGGAAGCGAAAATCGCCACGCAAACGGAAATAACCGGCCACGCAGTGGCCTTCATCGACACGCCCAGACCGGCAATGATGTTGGTCGCATGACCGGTCGTCGACGCTTGCGCGACATGGCGCACGGGCTTGAATTCAGTCGCCGTGTAATACTCGGTGATCACGACCATCGCCGCGGTGAGGGCGAGTCCGATCAGTCCGGCTCCCCACAAGCGTAGCGTGGAGAGCGTCGGATCGGATGCGACGACGCCGGCCATGAGACGATCGGTGATGAACCAGAAGCCGATCGCAGAGAGGGCCCCCGCGACCATCAAGCCGCGGTACAGCGCGTTCATGATCTTGCCGCCCGGCCTCGCCTTCACAAAAAAACAGCCGACGATCGAGGCGAGAATGGAAAACCCGCCGAGCGCCAGCGGATAGGTGACCGCAGCTTCCGCGTTGACCGGCAGCAGCAGAGCGCCGAGGAGCATGGTGGCAACGATGGTCACCGCGTAGGTTTCGAACAGGTCCGCCGCCATGCCGGCGCAATCGCCGACGTTATCGCCCACGTTGTCGGCAATCACCGCGGGATTGCGCGGATCATCTTCCGGGATACCGGCCTCGACCTTCCCCACAAGATCCGCGCCCACATCGGCGCCTTTGGTAAAGATGCCTCCGCCCAACCGCGCGAAAATGGAGATGAGCGAACCGCCGAAAGCGAGTCCAACGAGCGGCTCGATCGTTCCGTGCAGCCCTTCTTTCATCCCATTCGGAACATAGGGCGCCGACTGGACCAGGACCCAGTAAAAGCCGGCCACCCCCAGGAGCCCGAGCCCGACGACGAGCAACCCGGTGATGGCGCCGCCACGGAACGCGATCGCAAGCGCTTCATTGAGGCCGCTACGGGCTGCTTCGGCGGTGCGCACGTTGGAGCGCACCGAGACGTTCATGCCGATGTAACCGGCGAGCCCTGATAGCACCGCGCCGATAGCGAATCCGGCCGCGGTGCGCCAGGAGAGGAACACACCGATGACGACGAACAGAATAACTCCGACGATGCCGATCGTCGTGTACTGCCGGTTCAAGTAGGCTTGCGCGCCCTGCTGGACCGCTGCCGCGATCTCGCGCATTCGATCGTTGCCGCTGGGCTTCGCGAGTATCCAGCTGATCGACCAGCCGCCGTAGACGAGCGCGGCGAGCGCGCACAGCAGCGCGAAGACGAGTGCATATGACATCACGATCCCCTCTAATGTAATGACGCTTTGTCATCCGGACGCCGCGCTTTGGAGCGGCCCTTCGGGGCGGCCGGTCGGCCGTTGCGCCGTCGAACTCAGGGCGCACGACTGGAAAAACGCGCTATTTTGCCAGCGCCCGCTCCAAAAAGTCGAGCCGATCCTGTCCCCAGAACGGCTCGTCACGGTAGATATAGGTCGGCGCGCCAAAGACTTGGCGATCGATCGCTTCCTGCGTCAGTGCCTGGTAGCGCGCTCCGACGTCCTCCGTTGCCGCGCGCGCCGCAAGCGCGGGCGCATCCAGGCCCTGCTCGGTGGCGATGGCCGAGAGCGTCGCGGCATCCGACACGTCGCGCTCCTCGGCCCAGACGGCGCGCATGATGGCGCCGGCGAGCTTGACCCCATCGCCGGAGCTCCGTTCGAGAGCGGCAAGAATCCATTTCGAAGCCAGATCGCCGGAGACCGGGAAGAACTTCGGTTGCAGATTGAGCCGAGCGTCGAGCAGTTCCCGCCAGCGCTTCAATTCGAACATGCGGTATGCCTGCCGTTGAGGGGCGCGCTGCTTGAGTGGCAGACCTCCGGAGACGGAAAACACCTTGCCGAAATCGACCGGTTTGACCGTGATCGAGGCACCGTGCTTTTTGGCCATCGCGACGAAGCGATCGTGCCCCAGGTAAGTAAAGGGTGACACGGGCGTGAAGTAGTAGTCGATGTTCTTCATGGGTTCCCGGCGTCAGAGCTTGAATTCGGCGGTCAATTTCTTGCGCACTGCGACATTCTGCAAGCGGGTGTAATGAGGCAATCCATTCCGATACGGGGGATAGTCCTCGCCGCGCACCAGCGGCTCGAGGTAGGCACGCGCCGCGCGAGTGATGCCGAAGCCATCGGCGCTGATGTAGTTCGCGGGAAGCTTCTTTTCGACATTGGCAACCTGGTCCAGCGGCGACATGCCGATCTTCCACCGGTAGGGCTTGTCGGAAGTGCGCACGATTGTCGGCATCACCGCATTGTGTCCGGCAAGCGCCAATTCGACCGCTGCCTTGCCTACGGCGTAGCTGTGCTGCACGTCCGTTTTCGACGCAAGATGACGCGCCGCGCGCTGCAGGTAGTCAGCGACGGCCCAATGATACTTTTGCCCGAGCTTTTCCTTGACCCGCGAGGCGATAAGCGGGCCCACGCCCCCCAACTGCGCATGCCCGAACGCGTCCTTGGTCCCCGCCTCCGCCATCAACTTGCCTTCGGCGTTGAGCAGCCCTTCGGATACGCCGACGCAGCAGTAGCCGAATTTGCGCACCCGGGCGTCGACCTCGGCCAGAAATTTCGCCTCGTCGAAGCGGATTTCCGGGAAGAGAAGCACGAGCGGAATCGGCGTCGCCTCGTCTGCGGCGAGTCCTACTGCAGCCGTGATCCAGCCCGCGTGCCTTCCCATCACTTCGAGGACGAAGACCCGCGTCGAAGTTTTTGCCATCGACGCCACGTCGAATGCCGCCTCGCGCATCGAGGTGGCGACGTACTTGGCCACCGAGCCGAATCCGGGACAGCAGTCGGTGATGGGCAAATCGTTGTCGACGGTTTTTGGCACGTGTACCGCAGTGATAGGATAGCCCATGAGTGCCGACATCTGCGACACCTTGAGGCAGGTATCGGCCGAATCGTTGCCTCCGTTGTAGAAAAAATAGCCGATGTCGTGCGCGCGGAAGACATCGATCAGCCGCTGGTATTGCGAGCGATCCTTCTCGATGCTGGCAAGTTGATAGCGGCATGATCCGAAGGCGCCCGCCGGCGTATGCTTGAGCGCCGTTATTGCGCGTAACGGCTCCTTGCTGGTGTCGATCAAGTCCTCGGTGAGCGCCCCGATGATGCCGTTGCGGCCGGCGTAGATCTTGCCGATTCGACTCCGGTTGCGGCGGGCAGTCTCGATGACCGCGCAGGCCGAGACGTTGATGACGGCAGTCACGCCGCCGGATTGAGCGTAGAAGGCGTTGCGCTTGGCCATAGGCTTCAACTTTTTAGGGCAGCGAGGACGGCGGCCCGAATCGTCTCGACACTGCCCATGCCGTCGACCTTGCGATACTTCGGCGCACGCGGATCACCGCTCGCCGCCCAGTCCGCGTAGTACGCCACCAGCGGCTCGGTTTGCGCGTGATAGACCTCCAGACGCTTCTTCACGGTCTCTTCCCTGTCGTCGTCGCGCTGGATCAGCGGTTCTCCCGTCGCGTCGTCGCGATCGGGAACTTTGGGCGGGTTGTAGCGGATGTGATAGGTCCTTCCTGAAGCCGCGTGCACGCGCCGGCCGCTCATGCGCTCGATGATCGCGGCATCGGGCACATCGATTTCGAGCACGTAGTCGATCGCCACGCCGGCATCCTTCATGGCGTCCGCCTGAGGCAGGGTTCTGGGGAAGCCGTCGAAGAGATAGCCGCGCGCACAGTCAGGCTCTTTCAGCCGCTCCTTGACCAGGCCGATGATGATCTCATCGGATACAAGCGCACCGGAATCCATCACCTTCTTGGCGGCGATTCCCAGCGGCGTCCCGGCTTTCACTGCCGCGCGCAGCATGTCGCCAGTCGAGATCTGTGAAATGCCATAGGCCTCGCGGATGTAGTTGGCCTGCGTTCCCTTACCGGCGCCGGGCGGGCCGAGCAGTATCAGTCGCATGTGGAGGACGGAAGGCCAGTGGCGGCACCGCTAACTTCGGCTCCTGCACGCGGCGGGCCGCGCGCGAATTCTCGCTGGAATCACTACGCCGGTCAAACCTTCAATTGCGTCAACGACGGCCTTGCTCGGCGTAGAGCAAGCGAACGCGCTCGAGATCCTCGAGCGTGTCGACGCCCGGTGCGGGTACCCCGCGCGTGACAGCCACCACGATGCGGTAGCCGTGCCACAAGGCGCGCAATTGCTCCAGCGCTTCAAAGCGTTCGATGGGTGCCGGCGGCAACGAGGGGAAGTGCCGCAGGAAGCTCGTTCGGTAGGCATAAAGGCCATAGTGGCGGTACAGCGGCATTCCCCGCGGAATCTCGCGCGAAGCTGCGGCGAAGGCATCGCGCGCCCAGGGAACGGTCGCGCGGCTGAAATAGAGCGCGTAACCGGAACGGTCGAGCACGACCTTCACGACATTCGGATTGAATGCGTCCGCCGTGTCCTCAATGGGATGGCACGCCGTGGCGATCGCTGCATCGGGATGCGCCGCCAGCAGGTCTGCGACTTCGCGGATCAACGCAGGCTCCAGTAAAGGCTCGTCGCCTTGCACATTGACCACAATGGCCCCATCGTCGAGCGCGAGCGCCGTTGCGGCTTCCGCCAGCCGGTCGCTGCCGGTCGCATGACTCTCCCGGGTGATGATGGCGTCGACGCGATGTTCGGCAGCGGCTGCGACGATGCGCGGGTCGTCGGTTGCGATCACTACGCGGTTCGCGCCGCTCTCCTGCGCACGCTCCGCCACGCGAACCACCATCGGCTTGCCGGCGATGTCCGACAGGGCCTTGCCGGGCAGGCGCGTCGATGCGTAGCGGGCGGGAATGAGGACCGTGAAGGTCACTCGAAGGTCACTCGTATTCCGAAGGCTCCAGCCGCCGTGCTTCTTCTTCGAGCATCACCGGAATGCCGTCTCGAATCGGGTACGCAAGCCTTGCCGACTTGGAGATGAGTTCCTGCTTCTCCTTGTCATAGATGAGGGGTCCCTTGGTGACG
>VBCY01000322.1 GCA_005882995.1 Betaproteobacteria bacterium | reverse complement strand
TCGAGTCCGCGCCGATACATGTCGATGGCGGTGATCCATTCGGCCTGACGCTCGAGCTGCTCGCCGATGCGCATGAGCGTGCGCACGAATCGTGCGCGGAGCGCATCGCGAGGCTTTGCGATCCAAGGCTCCTCTTCGGTGCCGAGGAGCGCTCCGGGATAAGCGTCGAGCAAGCGGCGCGCGACGCGGGCTGGGGAGGTGTTGGTCGCATCGCCCTCGCCTGCACGTTCCGCGGCTTCGAGCGCCGCTTCGAACGTCCATACGTCGGTCCACGCGCACGTTCGGTCGAGCGAGAGCTTGCCGCCCGCAAGCACGAGCGCATTGTCGACGTCGAGGAGCTTGCGCAGGCGAAAGAGCGCCGAGTCGAACGAAGTCTTCGCCGCGGCGCCGTCGGCATCCGGCCACAGCGCCGCCATCTGTTGCTGGGTATCGACATCTTTGCCACCAAGGGCGACCAGGAGCTTTAAGAGATCGAGTGGTCGCTGCTGCGTCTTGCCGGTGAAGCGTATCGGCTCTCCGTCGCGAACGAGCGCGACTCCGCCGAGCACTCGGACGCGCAGTCGGAACGGCCAGGCCGGCCCGGCATCGGCCGGCGCGACGAGCGCATCGCGTTGTATCAGCGTGCGCACGAACTCGGTTTCGATGCCGTGTTCGAGGGCGTGATTCGCGAGCCGCGCTGCCAGGTCCGGGCGGCTGCGCATGAACACGAAGTCGGCACGCTCCCGGTGATCCCCAAGAACCGTTGCGAGGCCCGCAGATACGCGGACCGTTTCTCCGGCGTTGAGATCAGCTTCGATCTGCAGAAGCGTCCGGCGCTGCTCGAATGTTTTGCGGTCGATCGCCGAGGCCCGCGCAATCGCTTCGTCGATGGCGCGCATCGCGCCGTCTCGATCACCGAGCGCGGCGCGCGCCTGCGCGAGGCGTGCCATGAAATGCGGCATCTGCAGCGAAGGAACGTCCAATTCACGCGCGAGCTCCACCGCGCGCTCCGCTTGCTGGACAGCAGCCGTAGCATGGCCAAGGCGTTGTTCGAGCACCGAACGAAGGTGGTGGAAGAAGGGCCACTGCATCCGGCGCGTCGGTGACAAGCGGCGCTCCATGACATCGAGGCGCACCTTGGCTGCCTCATGGTCGCCCTTGTTGATCAGAGCGGAGGCTTCCGCGTGATCGATGTCGAAGAGATAATCCTCGAGGCCGTATCGCTCGGCAATCGTCCGGGCATCCGCCATCACCGCGGTCGACTCGCTGTAGCGTCCACGCGTGTAATGCCAGAACGCAAGATGTGTGCGCCACTGGACTTGCATCAGCGGGCTCACATCGGGTGTTGCGAGGACGGGCTCGATGCGCGCGATCAGCGCTGCAGCGGACTCGCCCTCGGTCTTCCAATTGATGTAATTGAACAACGTCGACGCGGCCAGCACGCGCAAGTTGCGATCGCTTTCGCCGTCGATAAGCTCGTCGAGACGCTGCGCACAACGGTCGATGTTCTCGTCTTCCGGCTTGCGGAGTAGCAGCGCAATCAGCCAGGCCGACCGCGCGCGCAACTCGCTTTCATGGTCGAGAGCTTTCGTCCGCTTACCATTCAGCAGTCGCTCGAATTCGGGCAGCCAGTGTTCCAGCGGCGCGAAATTCGCCCACTCGTAGTAGTAGCTCGTCACCATCGTGCTGAGCGCCAGCGCCTCGCCGCGCAGGTCGCCGGCGGCGCGGAACGCTTCGTATGCACGCTCGATCGATGGACGGCCTCGCTGCGGCTGGACGAAGATCCACGCTCGACCGAACCAGTATCCGAGCCATGGATCGCTGTCGCGCATGTTCGAGGGCAACGCTTCGATCCAGTCGGACAAGGATTGCGCACGCCCTTGCCGAGCCCACTCGAGCGCGTGCGCGCGAATGAGCGAGCGCATGGGTTCCCATTCGCCCGCGTCGCGGAAGAGCGCCAGCGCGTCGCTTACCTGTCCGCGCTGCGCGAGAAGGTCGGCGGCACGGGCGCTTGCTTTGCGCCGCTCGTCACCCGGAAGCCGCTTGCGCAGTTCTTCGAGAAGAAACTCACGAAACAGCGCATGGTAGTGGTAGCTCAACTCTTCGCCACGGCGCCGGTCCGTGAAAAGATGGCGTCGATAAAGATATTCCAGCAGTCTTGGCGCTTCTTCATTCCCTGTGAGCGCTATAGCGTCGGCAGGCGTAATGGACGGCGGAATCGCCGTGAGCATCAGGATGTGCTGATTCTCCGGTTTCGCGCCGCCGAAGATCTCGCCGGCGAAGTATTGAAAAATGTCCTCCTTGCCCTCGCCAAGCGACTCCTCGAGCGTCGCGCCGCGGCGGCTCAGGTGCTCGCGCAAAAGCACCAGCGCTGCAACCCACCCTTCGCTCTGGCGATGGATGCGTTTCAGGTCGTCCGAGTTAAGCTGGCGGCTTCCGAGTATTGCCTCGGCTTCCTTGGCCGTGCAGCGCAGCTCGATCTCGTCGATGCGCGCGATCCGGCGGCTCGCGACGAGCCGCGCGAGCTCCGGCGGCGGATCCGTGCGCGACAGCACCATCAGCGTAATGCCTTCGGGGATCTCCTCGAGCCCTTGCGCGAAGGCTGCGCGTCCCTGGGGCTGCGCCCGCATCTCCTGAAAGTTGTCGAAAACGACCGTGCACGGAAGGGGCAGCACGGAGAAAAAATCGCGGAAGAAGCTGCGCGCGAAACGAGCGAGATTCTGCTGCGGCTCGGGAGCGAACAAGGGTAGCTTCGCGGCCGCCTTGCCTGCGATCTGCTGTGCAGCGGCGCGCATGTAATGCACGAAGGTCGCCGGGTCGGTATCGCCGATGTCGGCCTGATACCAGACGTAACGAAGATCGCGCGCCTCGAGGTAGCTCGCTACCAGTGTCGTCTTTCCCGATCCAGGTGGGGCGCAGATCCAGACGATCGGCCGCGTGGCTGCTTCGTCGAGCAATGAGAACAGCCGCGGCCGCGGCAGCGCATCGTAGAGCTTGGGCCGCGTGAGTTTGGCGAGAGCGGGGGCGCGGGCGGCCATCGTCAGATCGCAGCGCGGATCGCGTCGCGGATGCGCTCAATCGTGAAAGGCAGGTCGCGGACGCGAACACCGAGCGCATCGAAAAGCGCGTTGGCGATCGCCGCCGCGGTCGGGCCCTGGGCGGCTTCGCCGACGCCGACGCTCGCGCAATCGGAACGCGGAACAATTTCGACCTGCACCTGCGGGACTTCCGAAAAGCGCAGGATGGGATAGTTTTCCCAACGGTCGCTCGTCACGCGCGTGTGATCGAAGCGCACCGCTTCCTTGAGCGTCCAGCTTGTGGCTTGAATGGCGCCGCCCTCGATCTGGTGTGCGGCGCCATCGGGATTGATCACGCGCCCTGCATCGACTGCGACGATCAAGCGAAGCACCCGGACTTCCGCTTGTGCTTCGATCTCGGCAATCACCGCGCAGTAAGCGCCGGCGTTCTTGTAGCGGGCGAAGCCGATGCCGTGTCCCGTGCCTTCGCGTTTCACCCACTGGTTCCAGCCGGCGACGATCGCAGCGCGTTCGATCACCGCGCGAGCGCGGCGATCGGCGAGGTGACGCAAGCGAAAGCCGATGGGATTCTCTCCGGCTGCAATGGCCAATTCCTCCATGAACGATTCGATGGCGAACACGTTGGCGAAGGCGCCGAGCGAGCGCAGCGACGATGTCCGTAAAGGCGAGGCGAGCAGTCGATGGTTGACCATCTGCCAATTGGGAAAAGCGTAGATCGGAATCGCGTTGCGATCGGCGCCACCGCCACCGGCGAGTGGCGGATTGATGGACGGCTTGCGTTCGAACGGGTGCGCGAGATGCCAGCCGCCGAGCAGCGTCGGCTCGCTCGCGCGTCCGGGACGTGAGGTGTGGCCATTGCTCCATATCGTGTGCCGCCAGCCGACGATGGCGCCATCGGCGGCGATGTCGGCTTCGATGTCGACCGCCATCGCCGGTCCGAATGGTGCCCACGCCAGCTCGTCCGCGCGCGACCATTGCACGCGCACCGGATGCCCGCCTGCCGCGCGCGCGAGCCACGCCGCGTCGAAGCCAGCATCATCGGCGCCGTTGTGTCCGTAGCAACCGGCCCCTTGCACATGCTCCACGACGATCTCGGCGCCGGGAAATGCAAGCATGAGGTCCCGCCGCAGATTGAAAATGCCCTGGCTGTGCGTCCACACGTGGAGCTGCGAATCGCGCCAGTGCGCCAGCGCGCACGATGGTCCGATAGAGGCATGCGCGAGATACGGACGACTGTAGGTTGCGCGTATGGTTCGCGGGGCGGCAGGTAGCATGCCCGATGCATTGCCGGCGACGAAGCTCGTTTCCCGCTCTTGTTCCTTAAGCCACGCGCCAAGGGCATTCTCGTCGGGCAACCCGGACATTTCCTGCCATCGCGCACCGCTCGAGAGTTTGCGCAACGCTGCGTCGGCCGCGGGCTCGCTTTCCGCCAGCACACCGACGAGCGAGCCGTCGCGCACGATGTCGACGAGGCCGGCCACCGTGCGAGCGTCCGTTTCATCCAGATGCTCCAGCGTCGCTCCCGGCGAAGGCGGCCGCAGCATTCTGCCGTGGAGCATGCCTTCCAGCTCGACGTCGTGGATGAAGCAGGCCGCGCCAAAGACCTTGTCGGGAAGATCGAGCCGCGGCACCG
>VBCY01000321.1 GCA_005882995.1 Betaproteobacteria bacterium | reverse complement strand
AGAGACGCAAGTGAAGACCTGGCGACGCGCCTACGATATAAGGCCACCCGCTGTCGTCCGCAAAAACTCGATTCGCGCGATTGGGGCGGAGTACGAGCATGAAAGCCGTGGCATGATGTCGGCGTGATCGCCTTCGCTTGCATGGTTGTGCGCCTGCTCGCCGATTTGATCGGCTTGCTGGTGCTGACCGCCAGGTCGCGACGATCAATCGAAGCAGAAAACCTCGTCTTGCGCCGACAGCTCGCGCTCTTCAAGGAGCGTGGAGTAAAACCGCGACGTATCGATGCCATCACTCGCCTGAGCCTTGCCTGGCTCTCGCGGTTATGTGACTGGCGATCGTGCGTGATTGTCGTTCGGCCGGAGACAATTGTGCGCCTCCCATTCCGCTGGAACTTCGGCAACTCATTCGACGGATGGCGACCGAGAATCCCTTATGGGGTGAGGAGCGCATCGCCAATGAACTCTTGGTGAAGTTGGGCATACGCGTTTCGCCAAGGACAGTCAGGAAATATATGCGCGTGAGGCCGCCGGGGCAGCCGCGTGGTGATCAGCGCTGGTCCACTTTCCTGAAGAACCATGCAAAGGCGATTCTTGCATGTGACTTCTTCATTGCGGTCACTGCGACGTTCCGGATGCTATACGTATTCGTTGTCATCGAGCACGGCACGCGGCGTCTGGCGCATATCAATGTGACAGCGAATCCGACCGCCGACTGGACGCTGCAGCAGTTGCGGGAAGTTGTGGGGAATGGAGGAGGGCATCGGTACCTGATCCATGATCGAGATCGGATCTTCGCCAAACACCTCGATGAGTCGATCAGCGCTCTGGGAGTCGAGGTGTTGCGCTCGCCGGTTGCGAGTCCCAAGGCAAATGCCATCTGCGAGCGCGTGATTGGGACCGCGCGGCGAGAATGCCTAGACTGGCTGATTCCAGTTTCCGAGACGCATCTACGCGCGATTCTCAAATATTGGGTGAGACATTACAACGGGGGACGCCCTCATAGCACGCTGGGACCCGGTGTGCCGGATCCGCCGGAGAAACATGAAGCCGTCCCAAAGCTAAAACACCGCCACCGCTTGGCGGCGGACGCGCTCGTCCTCGTGAAATCGGTCCTTGGTGGCTTGCATCACGAATACTCGCTTGGAAAAGTGCCAGCGAGCGCCTGATTGTTCGGCGACAAGCCGGACCGATACGCGCAACGCCACTTTTTGCGGAGGACAGGACCGCTGCGTCGACGTCAGCTTGCGTGGCTCCGTTGCCGAGCTGCACACGTCCGCGACGCCGGCGCGCTCGGAAGTGCCCACAAAAGCCGATGTAGGGCCAGCCGGGAGGTGCCGTATCGATTCAACGGCACAGTTTGTAGACTTCAGCTATTGACTTTTAGGTTTGGCAGCGAGACAGTGTCCAGCCGAGTCAAGAGCATGTGAGCGTCGATGCTCGCCTGGGCTTCGCTGGTCTTTCGAGCGCGAACCATTCGAGCCGCTTTGGCGATAAATAGAAACCACGTAACGGAGGAGAAATCATGGCAGCGACCGCATTGTCTCGTCAGTCGGCGAGGGCGACGTTCGGAAATACGCGCGCCCTTCTCGTTGCAGGCATCACATTTGCCGTTTTTCTGACAGGGCAGCCGGTGTCTGTGAGCGCCGATCCAGCTATCAGTGGTTTGCTGATCGAAACATTGTCAACTCGTCCTAACATCGTGAGCGGTGGTGACGTGCTGGTCAAAGTCACTTATCCGGCGGGTCAACTCCTTCCCCTTTGGATAACGCTCAACGATCAAGATACTACCGGGAAATTTCACGCTGGCAGTGAGCCCAACACCTGGATCGGTCTGGTGACGGGCCTCCAGATTGGAAATAATGTCCTTCGCGTGCGTGCGAAGAGCGCGGCGGGCATGCTGGACGAGAGCCTTCAACTAACCAACTATCCGATTACCGGGCCGATTTTCTCAGGTCCGCAGCTTCAACCGTACCGCTGCATGACGGATATCTTCATCATGCCAGACAGCAGCTATTTGGGGCCATCGACCGATGCGCAATGCTCGGCGCCAACCAAGGTGCAATATGTCTACAAATCCACGAATGGTCCATTTTTCCCGATGTCGGATGTGAATCGCTTGCCCTCCGACGTCGCAATGACCACCACGCTTTCCGGAGTCACGGTGCCTTACGTGGTGCGCTTCGAAGCGGGTACCATCGATCGCGGCGTGTACAACATAGCGATTCTTCACGACCCGACCACCGAACAAGCACCAACGCCGTTCGTCACGCCAAAAGGCTGGACCAAGAAGCTTATGTGGGTCCATGGCTTCGGCTGCGCGGGGGGGTGGTACTACCAGGGAACGGAAACAGCTTCCCTCGACGGCTACGACTTCTCGCAGATCTTTTCCGGCATCGTTGGAATTCTGCCGCGGACGGGCGGAATCGCAGCGGACTTCAACGCAATCAACGACACTTGGCTCTCGAAAGGGTACGCCGTCGCCACGAGCACGCTCAACCACCCCTCTATAAGCTGCAATCCGCATCTCGCCGGTGAAGCGACGGCCATGGTGAAAGAGCATTTCATCGAGGAGTTCGGTGTTCCCATTTATACCGCGAGCACCGGCGGTTCGGGCGGAGCTTACTCGAGCGAGCAGATCGCTGACGCATTCCCAGGCTTGTTCGATGGGATCTTGGTAAGTGCCGTGTTCCCTGATTCCCTTTCGATCGGGCTCTCCGGACTTGATGGGCACCTGTTGACGCATTACTTTACCGTGACCGATCCGTTGGGATTTTCGGACGCGCAGAAAGTTGCCGCATCAGGGTACCTAGGCGTTCAGGCATTGATCGACGCGGCCAATCAAGCGGGACGAACGGATCCTGTTCAGAATCGTGCGGACATTCCGGGTTATCTCTCAGCGGTCTGGTATAGCCTCGGCGGGGCATGGCCTATTCTTTATCCCACAGCCGATAACCTACGCTACGACCCGGTACGAAATCCAACGGGTCTGCGCCCCTACGACAACGTCGGGGTTCAGTACGGGTTGGCAGCGCTAAACGCTGGCAGCATCAATGCTACGCAGTTCCTCAATCTGAATGCCAACATAGGGGGGTATGACCAAGACGCAAACTACGTCGCCGCGCGCTCGGTCGCGGATACCGGAGCAGTAAAGCGTACCTATCAAAGCGGCCTGACTCTCGGCGGCAGCGGTGGCATGGCGTCGATTCCCGTGTTCGATTTTGGCGCTTACAACGACACGAGCGGATACCATTATCAGTGGTTCCACTTCGCCGTTCGCCAAAGATTGATTGCCGCAAATGGCAACGCTGATAATCAGGTGATGTGGCGCGGCGCCGCGGTCCCGGCGGCTACGGCCGCAAGCGTATTCGACCAGTGGATGACTGCATACAAGTCGGATACATCGATCCTTCCTCAGAGGCAAAAGGTGATCAACAATAAGCCAGCAATGGCTGTCGACGGCTGTTGGGCGAGTGCAACGCAATTCATTGCCGAGCCGCAAACGTTTAGCAGTGCGCCGAACTCGCAGTGCAATCGCCTTTTCCCATCATACGGCGCGCCGCGAATCGTCGCCGGTGGTCCACTCGCTGGAAATGTGCTCAAGTGTCAGCTCAAGCCAATAGACCAAGGCGATTACAGCGTCACCTTCACAGCCGCCGAGCTGGCGCGCTTACAGGCAATCTTCACGAGCGGGGTTTGCGATTGGTCAAAACCGGGCGTAAACCAGACACCTGTCGTGCCTTGGGCATTTTTGACCTCACACAGCCCTAGAGCGTTGGATCCGCGAGCATCGCGAAGCTGAATACGAGGGTCATCGATTGCGGGAGACAAGCATGTCGCAACCTCACACCGTTCACCGGCCAGCCCAAGCACGCGTCGCGATCTGGGCGAGCTCGATCGTAATGTCTTCATTCGCTGTCGCGCCGGCCGTAGCCGCGACCTGCGAGAGCCTCGCTTCGGTTGCGATTCCGTTCTCGAATGTCACGGTCGCACAGTCTGTGCCTGCGGGGACGTTCATTCCTCCGATCGGTCCGGCCATCCCCAATCTTCCAGCGTTCTGTCGCGTCGCAGTCACGATGACGCCGTCGGCCGACTCGAACATCCATGTCGAGGTCTGGATGCCTGCGCCGGGATGGAACAATCGATATGAGGGCACCGGCGGCGGCGGCTACACGGGCGCTATCAACTACACATCGCTTGCGATCGGAGTCCAGCAGGGCTACGCGGTCGCGAACACCGACATGGGGACCATCCCCGCCACGGTAC
>VBCY01000320.1 GCA_005882995.1 Betaproteobacteria bacterium | reverse complement strand
TGCTGGTGGCGCAGGGCCTGCGCGTCGAGGAGGTCCAACTGATCCCTCGCCCGACGCCGCTGCCCACCGGTATGGCGGGCTGGCTCGCGACTTTTTCCGAGCCGTTCATCGGTCACCTGCCGGGGGGCGAGCGCGCTGCCACGAGCAACGAGGCGCTACACCTGCTCGCGTCCTCGTTACAGGACGCCTCGGGACGGTGGACCGCTGACTACGTGCGCCTACGGTTCGCCGCGCGGCGAGCCGAGTAGCAGTGACACGGGCGGAGTTCGGACCCGTTGCCGTCGTCCACGGTCAAGCATGATCCAACCCCGATGCGGCGCTCCCGCCCAGCCCGGCCTAGTCTCCTCGTATCACGCCACGACGAGGTTCAGCAGCTTGTCCTTCACATGGATGACCTTGCGGATGGTACCGCCGATTACATGACGGCTGATTCGTTCGTCGGCGAGTGCGGCCGCCTGCACGTCGGCCTGCTCGGCACCGCGTGGTAGTTCGAGCGTGGCGCGCAGCTTGCCGTTCACCTGCACGGCCACCGTGACAGTGTTCTCAATGCACAGCGCCGTGTCGTACGACGGCCACGGCACATGCGCCAGCGACTCGCCATGGCCCAGTCGCTGCCAGAGCTCCTCGCCCAAGTGCGGCGCGAACGGCGCCAGCGCCAGCAGGAACGGTTCGAGCACGACTCGTGGCCGTGCCGGCTGCTTCATGATTTCGTTCACGAACACCATCATTTGCGATATCGCCGTGTTGAACTTGAGCGCTTCGACATCTTCGGTGACTTTGGCGATCGTCTGGTGCAGGACGCGCAACACATCCTTCGACGGCTCATCGGCCGTCACGGCCAGCGAACCGTCCTCGTTGATGAACAGCCGCCAGACGCGGTCAAGGAAGCGCGAGATGCCCTCGACGCTCTTGGAACTCCACGGCTTCATGGCCTCCAACGGGCCCATGAACATCTCGTAGATGCGCAGCGCGTCGGCGCCGTACTCGTTGATCATGTCGTTCGGGTCGACGACGTTGCCCCAGCGTTTCGACATCTTGCGGTTGTCCTCGCCTAGGATCATGCCCTGGTGCACGAGCTTCTTGAATGGCTCGAGCGTGCTGACCACGCCGATGTCGTACAGCACCTTGTGCCAGAAGCGCGCATACAACAGATGCAGCACGGCGTGCTCGGCGCCACCGACATACAGGTCGACGGGCATCCAGTACTTCTCCTTGGCCGGGTCGACCAAGGCGTTGGGATTCTTGGGGTCGATGAAGCGCAGGTAGTACCAGCACGAGCCCCACTGCGGCATGGTGTTGGTTTCGCGCCGCGCCGGCTGGCCGGTGACCGGATCAGTGGTCGCGAGCCAGTCGGTGGCATTAGCGAGCGGGCTCTCTCCCGTGCCCGACGGCTTGTATTCCTTGAGCTCGGGCAGGCGGACCGGCAGCTGGTTCTCGGGTAGCGGCTGGGGCGCGCCACCCACCCAGATGATCGGGAGCGGTTCGCCCCAGTAGCGCTGGCGCGAGAACAGCCAGTCGCGCAGTTTGTAGTTCACCGTGCGCGTGCCTACGCCGCGCTCGGTGAGCCACGTGGTGATGCGTGTCTTAGCCTCCTGCGGATCGAGACCGTTCAGCGACAATGTGCCTTCGGCAGCAGCACTGTTCACCATGACGCCGGCCTCGCTGTTGACGTGTGCCGCCTGTGTGACGTCACCCCCGGCGACGACTTCGCGGATCGGCAGCCCGTACGTGCGTGCGAACTCCCAATCGCGTTGGTCGTGACCGGGCACCGCCATGATCGCGCCCGTGCCGTAGCCCATGAGCACGTAGTCGGCGATCCACACCGGCAGCTTCTCGCCGCTCACGGGATTGATGGCGTGGCCGCCGGTGAAGACTCCCGTCTTGGTCTTCTCTTCCTGACGCGCCAGGTCACTCTTGTGCAGCGAAGCCTTGCGATAGGCGTCGACCGCAGTGTGCTGCGCGCCGGTGGTGACGATGTCGACCAGCGCGTGCTCAGGCGCTAGCACCATGTAGGTGGCGCCGAACAACGTGTCGGGCCGCGTCGTGAAGACGCGAAGCCTCGCGTTCACGCCATCGAGCGCGAAGTCGACCTCGGCGCCGATCGAACGCCCGATCCAGTTCTTCTGCATCTCGTACGTGCCGGTGATTTTGAGCACCCACTGACGCATGGGCTTCCGGATGACCTCGAAGCCACCGACTTCAGACTTGCCGTCAATGACTTCCTCGTTCGCCAGCACCGTGCCGAGTTCGGGGCACCAGTTGACCGGCACTTCGGAGATATATGCCAACCCGCGCTCGTACAGTTTCAGGAAGATCCACTGTGTCCAGCGGTAGTACTCGGGATCGGTGGTGTCGACCTCACGGTCCCAGTCGTGCGACAACCCGACGCGCTTCATCTGCTGGCGGAAGTTGTCGATGTTCTGCTTGGTGGTGATCGACGGGTGGATCCCGGTCTTGACCGCATACTGCTCGGCGGGCAGTCCGAACGCGTCCCAACCGGTGACATGCATCACGTTGAAGCCCCGCATGCGCTTGTAGCGGCTCACGATGTCGGTCGCCGTGTAGCCTTCGAGGTGACCGACGTGCAGTCCGGCGCCCGACGGGTACGGGAACATGTCG
>VBCY01000319.1 GCA_005882995.1 Betaproteobacteria bacterium | reverse complement strand
GCCCTCCTATGCGCGCGTGACCAGCCTCGCCTCCGGGAAAAGCGTTGTCGTACGCGTCAACGACCGGGGACCGTTTCATCCCGGCCGCGTAATCGACCTGTCTTACGCCGCGGCGGAGCGCATCGGCATTGCGCAGAAGGGGAGCGGCGAGGTGGACGTGGAAAGCATTCTGCCCAGCGATGCACCGGTGCTGATCGCCGCCACGCCATTGCCTCCGGTCGCCGTTGCCGAGAGCGCCGCGGCGTCGCCGCTGCCTGTCGCCGCGCAGCCGGGCGGCTTCGTCGTGCAGCTCGGCGCGTTCGCCAACAACGCCAATGCGCAGAGCTTTATCGCGAACATGGCGAACCAAACCGCGGGACTCGGCGTCGAAGCCAGGGTGCGCCAGGCCGATGGATGGTTCCGTGTGTTCGTAGGGCCGTATGCGACGCGTGACGACGCCATGCGAAGCGCGGACCGCCTTCGCGCAGCACTGGGGCTCGACGGCATGGTGCGCGCGCAATGAAGCGCGCCTCATCGCCAACCCGAAATCGCGCATGCGTCCGTTATAATCGCCCACCTTTGCGCATCGATTTCCAACCGTCGCCAAATGACGACGTGTGTTGATTTCGAGAACCGTCCCCTGATGCCCCTTCTGCTGCGTTGCCTCGCGCTGGTTTGCCTGCTTGCGACCAACGCCGCGCTGGCGCAGCTCACCATCGAGATCGTCGGCGGCGGCGCCACGGCGATCCCTATCGCGATCGTGCCGTTTCGCGGTCAGGAGGGCTATCCCCTCAGCTTGACCTCGGTCATCGGTGCTGATCTCGAGCGCAGCGGCCGGTTGAGACTGATCGATCCCGGCGGCGTCAATCCACGTCCTGCACGTCCGGAGGAGGTGCGCTTCGGCGACTGGACTTCACGCGGCGCCGACGCGGTGGTCGTCGGTAGCGTCGGACCGCAGGCGGACGGCCGCGTCGAAGTGCGCTTCGCGCTGCTCGATGTCATCAAGCAGACACAGCTTGCAGGTTTTACCTACGCGGTGCTGCCGACACAGTTGCGTGCCACCGCGCATCGCATCGCCGACGTGATCTATGAAAAGCTGACCGGTGACGTCGGCGTGTTCAGCACGCGCATTGCGTACATCGCGAAGCAAGGATCGCGCTTTCAGCTCGACGTGGCCGACGCCGATGGATTCAACCCGCAGACCGTCGTCACGTCCAACGAGCCGCTGCTCTCCCCCGTGTGGTCTCCGGACGGAACACGCATCGCGTACGTGTCGCTGGAGAACAAGAAGCCGGTGATCTACGTGCAGTCGCTGGCCACAGGTGGACGGCAGGTGATCGCCAACTTTCGCGGGAGCAACAGCGCGCCCGCATGGTCACCCGACAGCTCGAAGCTTGCCGTCACGTTATCGAAGGACGGCGGATCGCAGCTCTATGTAATAAATGCCGATGGGAGCGGCGTTCAGCGCCTGACCAACTCCGCGGGCATTGACACCGAGGCGAACTTTGCGCCCGATGGACGGTCGATCCTTTTCACATCGGATCGAGGTGGAAGTCCGCAGATCTATCGATTGACGCTCGCCAGCGGCGCGATCGAGCGCATGACCTACGAGGGGACTTACAACGTGTCGCCCCGGCACTTGCCCGACGGCAAGGGATTCGTTTTCGTCCGCCGCGACGGCGGAGTGTTCAATATCGCACTGGAAGATTTTGCGACCCGCCAAGTGCAGGTCCTCACCCAAGGTACGCTCGACGAATCGCCGAGCGTCGCACCCAATGGCAAGCTCGTACTCTACGCGTCGAACACCGGGGGCCGTGGTATATTGGCCGCGGTCTCCAGCGATGGACGCGTGAAGCAGCGATTGACCGCCGCCGCGATCGACGTACGCGAGCCGGCGTGGGGTCCGCTGGCGAAATAGGCCGGCGGTCGCACTTCCACGTGAGCCAAGGAGAACTCAAATGAACAAGTCGCTATTCGCCGCGCTGCTTGCGTTGTGCGTCGTTGCATGTCAGAGCACGCCGCCAAAAGAAGAGGGAGCGCCGGTTGAGGATCGCACGCCATCCACCGGCACCGCGGGCGCGACAACGTCGGGCACGACGTCGGGTGGAGTCGCGGGCACGGCAACGCGAGGCGGGAACCCGCTCAAGGATCCGGGCAGCGTTCTTTCCAAGCGGATCGTCTACTTCGACTTTGACAGCTACGTCGTCAAGGACGAGTACAAGCCGCTCATCGAGGCGCATGCCAGATATTTGCAGGCGAACCGCGGTACGCGCATGACCGTGCAGGGCAACGCCGACGAGCGTGGCAGTCGCGAATACAACATCGCGCTCGGGCAACGCCGGGCGGACGCCGTAAAAAAGATGATGATGCTCTACGGAGCGGGCGAGGTGCAGATCGAGACCGTGAGCTTCGGCAAGGAAAAGCCACGTGTCGAGGGTCACGACGAAGGGGCGTGGGCGCAGAACCGCCGCGACGAAATCATTTACGTCGGCATCGATTAGACTTCAGCCGCGGGCCATTTCAGGACGGGAGGCGCGTTTGATGGCAGGTCCGGGAGTCATGCGACTCGCCTCGATGGTCGGCGTGTTGATGTTGGGTCTTCAGCTCGTGTCGATCCCGGCTCGGGCCGCGCTGTTCGACGACGACCAAGGGCGGACGCCGTAAAAAAGATGATGATGCTCTACGGAGCGGGCGAGGTGCAGATCGAGACCGTGAGCTTCGGCAAGGAAAAGCCACGTGTCGAGGGTCACGACGAAGGGGCGTGGGCGCAGAACCGCCGCGACGAAATCATTTACGTCGGCATCGATTAGACTTCAGCCGCGGGCCGTTTCAGGACGGGAGGCGCGTTTGATGGCAGGTCCGGGAGTCATGCGACTCGCCTCGATGGTCGGCGTGTTGATGTTGGGTCTTCAGCTCGTGTCGATGCCGGCTCGGGCCGCGCTGTTCGACGACGACGAAGCACGCAAGCGCATCGACGCGCTCAAGCTTCGCGTCGATCAAGTGGAGCGATCCGTGCTGCAGCGCCTCGACGAATTGGAGGCGAAGAGTGCAGGGCTGGTCGATGTTCTACGCGACGTCGAGCAGATCAAGGCCGACCTCGCCAAGCTTCGCGGCCAGTACGAAGTGCTCACCTACGAGCTCGAGCAGACTCAAAAGCGGCAGCGTGATCTGTACGTCGATCTCGATACCCGACTGCGCAAACTGGAAGGCGGCGCCGGCGCGCCGGGCGCGACCAGCGAAGCGCCACCGCCGCCTGGCGCTGCGGCGGGCGTTGCACCGCCGGCAACGCTTCGGCCGGGAGATGCCGCGTCGGAGCAGCGCGCATACGACACAGCGCTGGAACAGTTCAAGGGCGGCAACTATCCCGCTGCTATCGGGAGCTTCCAATCATTCGTGCGCACGTATCCCCGGAGTCCGCTCGCGCCGTCGGCGCTGTACTGGGCTGGCAATGCGCAGTACGCACAGCGCGATTTCCGCGGCGCCATCGCAACGCAACGGCAGCTCTTGTCCACATATCCGGACAGCCAGAAGGTACCGGACGCGCTCCTCAACATCGCAACCAGCCAGATCGAATTAGGTGAGGCAGCGCCGGCGCGGCGCACGCTCGAAGAGATCGTCAGCAAATATCCGACGTCGGAAGCCGCCGGGAAAGCGCGTCAGCGCCTGGCTGGGCGCTAGCTAGCCGCGCGAGAACCCGGCGCGGGGCCCCGCGCGAAGCGTGAGGATCGACGGGGAATTGCGAGTCGCGGCAGCGGCCGACGCTCGATGCCTCAAACGTGCTACCGAGTTCAAGGAGGCCGCCGCGCGAGATCGCGGCGATTGAGGGAGGCCACCGATGAAGTCGTTCGCCGCGCGTCTAATCGATTGGCAGCGAATGCATGGCCGCCGCGATCTGCCTTGGCAGAACACGCGCGACGCCTACCGCATCTGGGTCTCCGAGATCATGCTGCAGCAGACTCAGGTCGCGACCGTCATTCCCTATTACCAGCGGTTTATTGCGGAATTTCCGAGCGCGAGCGCCCTCGCGGCTGCGCCACTCGATCGCGTGCTGCAGTTCTGGAGCGGGCTCGGTTACTATCGCCGCGCGCATCTGTTGCACCGCGCCGCACAAATCGTGGTCGCGGAGCACGGCGGCATCCTGCCGCGCGATCCGATTACGATGGCAACGCTGCCTGGCATCGGTCGCTCGACGGCAGCGGCCATCGCCACATTGGCCTACGATGCGCGCGAAGCGATTCTCGACGGCAACGTCAAACGCGTGCTCGCGCGTCACGAGGGCATCGATGGTTATCCCGGTGACTCGGTTGTCTCGCGCGCCTTGTGGGCACGCGCCGAAGCATTGCTGCCCTCCCGGGACGTCGCAATCTACACCCAGGGCTTGATGGATCTTGGCTCGGCGCTGTGCACGCGCGCTGCCCCGCGTTGTCCGGTCTGCCCGATTGCCGAGGATTGCAGCGCCAAGCGCAGCGGCCGTGTTGGCGAATTACCGGCGCCACGTCCGAGCAAGCTCCTTCCACAGCGCTCGATCAAGCTGCTTATCATCGAGCGGGCCGGCGAAGTGCTGCTCGAGCGCCGCCCTTCCGTCGGCGTCTGGGCAGGGTTGTGGAGTCTTCCGGAAGTCAATGTCGACGCCGACGCGGTGCGAGACTGCCGCAAACGTTTTGGAGGCGAGATTGCCTTGCTGCAAGCGTTGCCAGTGATGCAGCATGTATTCACTCACTTCCGGCTCAGCATGACGCCGCAGCCCTGCGCGGTGCGCCAGTGGCCGTCGCATGCCGAGGAGCCCGGGCTGGTCTGGTTGCCCTTTACCGATGTCGGCGGCGCGGCACTGCCGGCGCCGATCAAGAAACTGTTGAGAACGGTGGGCGAAGGAAGTCTCGCGGGGTAGGCGCCGCTGCCCCGCCACCTATTGCTTTGGCTCGCGCAAATCCGCGGGCAGCAATTCATCCGCCCGCTCCTTGTAAGCCGCGCGAAAAGCCTGCAGCTCTTTGGCGGCCTCGTCGGTCTTGCCTTCGGAGCGCAATCGGCGAATCAAGACGATCCATTCTTCGGCAGGGCGAGGCGCAGCGTTCTTCGCCTGCGTCGTACCCACCGCGGCAGGCTTGCTAAGCTCACTCCGAGCTTGCTTGTTTTCGGTTTGGGCGCCGAGTTGGCCGTAGGCCTCGGACGGCGCTTCGCTGGGCGGGATTGCTGACAGGCGTGGCGCCGCAGCGGGCGTTGTGACGGTCGGATTATTGCCTGCGACGTCGGATTGTTGGGCAGGGAACGGTTCGCTATGGGTCAAAGCTTTGCCGGAGGTTGCGGCTCCGGCCTTGGAGCTGGGCGCCAGGGCGCGCTCGGGCGCTGCTGCGACTTGGCGTTCTGCTTCTGCTCGCTGCTTCGCGATTGGGTCCGTCGCCGAACCTCGATCGCGGCGCGCCGCTGGCGCCGCGGAAGGCTCCGGCGCAGGCCTGCGCATGTCCTGCTCGACTGCATCCGGCGGCGGAAGCTTAGACGCGTCCGTCCCGGCCCCGTGCGGCAGCGGCGATTGCTCGGCAATCATTGTCGGCGTTATCTGCTCCTCGGGACTGAGCTGGACGATGCCGAACGCGATCACAGCGACGGCTGCTGCGGCTGCGAGCGGTAGCCAATGCGTCTTGACGCGCCACCACGACTTAGGCTTCTTACCGGGCGCGGCGGCAACAGCGCGGCGCGCCGCCGCCCGGATCGAATCGTCGAGCGCAACCGGTGGCTGGTCGCGGCTTGCCGCGCGCCATGCCGCTTCGATTTGACGATCGATCTCGTTCATCGTTGAGCTTCGTATAGGTCGGACAGGTTGCTGCGCAGCTTGTTCATGGCATAGCGCAATCGGCTCTTCACGGTTTCGACGCCGACGTCAGTCAATTCGGCGATTTCGTCGAGCGTCAAGCCGCCTTCCTGATGCAGCAAAAACGCCTCGCGCTGCGGGGCTGGTAAATCCGACACCGCGCTCTTGAGCCGCTCCGCGAGTTCACGATTCTCGGTACGCGACTCGGGTTCGTCGCGGCAGTCCGCGGCAATCGTCGCCACCGCCTCTGCGTGCATGTCATCGTCCGCGGAAAGCGTGGTTGCGACACCGTTTGAGCGGTAATGATCGATCAAGCGGTTGTGTGCAAGACGGTAGAGCCAAGTCGTGAACTTCGCGCTCGGTGTGTAACCCCTGCGGGCCCGAATGAGGTTGGTCCAAACGTCCTGGAACAATTCCTCAACGACGCCGCCGTGAGAGCACTGTCGTAGCATGTAACGGTAGACGCCGCCTTTGTGCCGGGAATAGAGTTGGTCAAAGGCGGTGGCGTCACCGGCCGCGTAATCAAGCATCAACTCTTCGTCGCTGGGCGCGGCGGACGCGGGCATGGTGCGGCCAGTATGCGCAGCGCGCCATCAAGTGACAAGGGCGGCTGCACCCACCCGGTCATTCGAGGCTATCGCGGATCGGGGACGAATCGACCGCGCTCAGGGAAAGGCTCCGGCCGATAACGCGCAATTGGCGGCGTGCCTACCGGAACACCTTGTGCCAGCAGATTTTCATAGGAATCGTAATAGAGGGCGAGCGTTTCGTTCGGCGTATCGCTGGCTCGTTCGAAGGTCGTGTATTGCGCGTACGACGATTCGTTGCGGCCGTGACCGGTTCCCAGCTGCGACTTTGCCTGAGCATTGTCCGCGAGCGGCGCAGCAGGCTTCGAGGCGCCTGCCGAAGGCTCCGCGCTCTCCGCGCGGTCGAGCGGCTGCGCGATTGATCCGTAAGCGATGGGCCGCGGACGCTCACGAAATACCGCGACACCAATCACGCCCACGTTGTCAGGTCGTCCGGTGCGTGCTGCATAGGAATCTGCAAGCGCTGTGAAGTAGAACGCCGCGGTACGCGACATGTCCTTGCGCCAGCCGGCGATCTCCGCCGTTTCATAGGGACCGAGCACATAGCCCGACTGCGCCGGCGACGCGGTATCGCCGGTAATGACGTTCACGCCGTCTACGCTCATCACCGTCAGCACGCGCTCGCCGCTTAAGTTGCGCACCCGGATCGCGTATTCGTTTCCCGGCTTTCCCACGAGGAAGCGCCGCCCGCCATGCGCATAGATGGGCAGGACCCGCGCCTCGTTGCGATCGACGATCTCGACGCTGACACGCGCGTTAGGCCAATGCGCGCTGGCGACGCTCGGGGCGACGAACGCACAACCCGCGAGGGCCGCAGCACAACAGAGCTTCCATACCTTGCTCATTTCCTCTCCTATCTCTATCGCCCGGCGGAAGCCGAGAGATCCCGGCTTGCGCCCGGATGACTTCCGTCGTTGCACCTGCCTATAAACGCTCGGCGACCCGCAACGGGGTTAACCCAACACGAGATGCGATAATCGACGTCGACCGATCGAGCATGGACAACCTCGACCACACCGCGACGCTCATCGCCTGGCTTGCCTTCGGCCTGGCAGTGGTGTTCGGCGCTGTGGCCAATCGGGTCAACTTCTGCACCATGGGTGCGCTGACCGATGTGATACACGTCGGCGACTGGCGGCGGATGCGCATGTGGCTGCTCGCGATGGCGGTGGCGATCGCCGGCGTTGCGCTGCTTGACGCCGCAAGACTGGTCGATTTCAGCAAGACCATTTACACCGGTCCGCGCGTCCCATGGCTCTCATCGATCGTCGGCGGCTTCCTGTTTGGTTTCGGCATGACGCTCGCTTCGGGATGCGGGAGCAAAACTCTGATTCGTCTCGGTGCTGGAAATCTCAAATCGCTGGTCGTTCTTATCGTGCTCGCCATCTCCGCCTACATGACGCTCAAGGGACTGTTCGCGGTCTGGCGTGTAAGCGCGCTCGATCCGGTTCACTTCGACACGGCCGCCATCGGCGCGTCGCACTCGGATCTCGCGAGCCTGGTCGCTGCGCGATTCGGCGGCAGCGCTCTAACCAGGACGGGTGTGCCGCTCATGGTGGCGGCGGCCCTCGCGGCATTCGCACTGGGCAGCCGTGATTTCCGCGCTTCGCCCGCAATGATCTTCGGCGGCGTCGTTATCGGAGCGGTGATCGTCGCCGGATGGTACGTCTCCGGCCATCTCGGTTACGTGGCGGAGGATCCGCGCACCCTCGAGGAGATGTTCATTGCAACCAACTCGGGTCGGGCCGAGTCCTTTTCATTCGTCGCCCCGAACGCGTACCTTCTGGAACTGTTGATGCTGTGGAGTGACAGGTCGAGGATCGTGACTTTCGGCGTCGCCGGGGTACTTGGCATGCTGGTTGGCTCTGCGGCCGTCGCTCTGGCGACCCGGACGTTTCGTTGGGAAGGGTTTGCGTCCACAGAAGATCTGGTCAACCATATCGCCGGTGGCGTGTTAATGGGTTTTGGGGGCGTCACCGCCTTGGGCTGTACCATCGGCCAGGGCTTGAGCGGCATATCGACCCTGGCGCTGGGGTCGGTGCTGGCACTGCTGGCGATCGTCGCCGGTTGCGCGACAGCGCTCAAGTATCAATATTTGAAAGTAGAGGCGGCCTGAAGCCGCGATGGACACCGATGATTGTCTACGAACTTGCTTGCGCTCACTCGCACCGCTTCGAGGGTTGGTTTGCATCCGCTGACGACTACGAGCGGCAGCGCCAAAGCACCATGATTCGCTGCCCGGTGTGCGATGACGCAGGGATTGAGCGGCGGCCGTCGGCCAATGTCCAGGTGGGACGTGCGACGGTTCCAGCTGCTGCAGCGGAAGTCGAGCCGAAGCCGAATAACATCGCCGTGAGCGGCCAGGCCGAACTTCTCAAAAAGCTTCGACAGCTTGTCAGCGGTGCGGACGACGTCGGTGTAGCCTTCGCCGACGAGGCGCGCAAGATTCACTACGAAGAAGTTCCCCAGCGATCGATTCGCGGTCAGGCGACAAGCGACGAAGCCGAGGAGCTGCGCGATGAAGGCATCGACTTCATGTCGCTGCCGTCTTTTTTGACACGCGACCTGCAGTAGCGTCGCGTCTTTGTCTTCTGTCAGCGAGCGCGCTTCGACCTGCCACTTCGCGCTATAATCCGCGCCCTTCTCGGGGCCGTTAGCTCAGCCTGGTAGAGCAGCGGACTTTTAATCCGTTGGTCACTGGTTCGAATCCAGTACGGCCTACCAAGAGATCAGGTTGTTAGCTAGCTTGTAGACCTAGGGTCCCCGCAAAAGTAGACGGTACGTAGACAGTTCCAACGGATCTAAGCTCCGCTCCTCAGCTTCATTCTATTGCGCTTCGGACCTCAAAGCGCAAGCGACCTGACACCCGAGTTTAGTACATGATCGGAGTAGAGTCCGCTTCCCACGGAGCGGACCATGAAAGCGAAGCGATTTAGCGAAGAACAGATCATTGGCGTGTTGAAGGAAGCCGAAGCCGGCGCGAAGACTAAGGATTTGTGCCGGCGGCACGGGATTTCGGAGGCAACCTTCTACAACTGGAAGGCCAAATACGCCGGGATGACGGTATCGGAGGCGCGGCGGCTGAAGGAACTCGAGCAGGAGAACGCGAAGCTCAAACCGCTACTGGCCGAGGCAGAGCTGGACAAGGCGGCGCTGAAGGATCTTCTGCATCGAAAATTGTGAGCCCGCAGCCAAAGCGCGCGGCGGTCGACGTGTTGATGATCGAGCGTAGCTTGGGTGTGACGCGTGCCTGCGGGCTGATCGGAATCTCGCGATCGCTGTACCGCTATCGCAGCCGGCGACCGGACACCGGGCCATTACGTGCGCGCATCGAGGAGATTACTGCGATCAAGCGCCGCTATGGCTACCGGCGCGTGTATCTGCGTCTGCGTCGAGAAGCCTGGGAGGTCAATCGCAAGCGCGTCTATCGCCTCTACGGCGAAGCTGGCTTGGCCGTAAGGCGGCGCAAGCGCAAACGGATCGGTCTGTTCGAGCGCAAGCCGTTGCCCAAGCCGACGGCCGCGAATGTGAGCTGGTCGATGGACTTTGTGGCTGACGGGCTCATCGGTGGTCGCCGTTTGCGCTGCCTGACCATTGTGGACGACTGCACACGCGAATGCCTGGCCATCGAAGTCGACACCTCGATCCCCGGCCTGCGGGTACAAGGCGTACTCGACCGCCTCGCGGATACGCGAGGTCTGCCGAAATCAATTACCGTCGACAACGGCCCCGAATTCGACGGCCAAGTGCTCGACAAATGGGCGTATCGAAACCGCGTCCAGCTGTCGTTCATCCGACCGGGCAAGCCGAATGAGAACGCGTACATCGAAGGTTTCAACGGGAAGTTCCGCGACGCGTGCCTCAACGAACACTGGTTCATCAGTTTGGCGCACGCGCGCAGCATCATCGAAGCCTGGCGCATCGAGTACAACACCGAGCGACCGCACAGCTCGCTCGGAAATCGGACCCCGGAAGAATTCGCCACCAGCCGGCCAACGAAGGACAAGGAACGCGTATCCTTAACCGCGGACTCTAACGCCATCCCGGACTAAATCGGGTGTCAGGTCGGATCCGCCAGCAATCCCAATTTTCGCGGTTCACGGCTGGAAGCTCCAGTTCTGTCGACCGACCTTTCCAGAGCACTGAGTTAAAAACCCAAAGGCGCAGCAAGCCCGCCAAAGTAGCCCAAGGTTGAGCATCTGGCCGCAGTCTTGAACGGCTTGACGCTAAAGCTGGGCTTTTTCGGAATGTGATTCAACGGTCCGTACGTCTCGAACTCTCTAGGCCAGCTGGGTGATCCCTGCCAACAGCCAGCCCGACGTGCCGGAGACCGGCTTGGTCAGGTTCCAGACTTCGTCGATCGACTTGGACACAGGCTCGCCGTCCTCGCGGACAACACCCGTGAACCGCACGCTCGCCCAATGCTTGTCGCCCTCGGTCGACGCCTCGAGGACGTCGGCATCGAGCGTGACGATCTCCGTCGGCTGATGAGGGCTGCGCTCATCGAGCTCGCGCCCTATCTCCGCGTACATCTCGGAGGTCATCACCGCCGACAATGTCTCGCGATCGCCGGCGTCGTAGGACCCTTGTAGTCGGATGAACTGTCGCTTGGCCTCGCTTGCGAAGCCCTTGGCGTCGAATCCTTCGGGCAAAGGTTTGCGCGTTACACCGAACGGCGCGTCGCCGGCCGGCTCCAGGCGACGTTCAACCTTTGGTGTGTCGCTCCAAACCGGCCTGGTCTCGCGGTCGTAACTCGCGCGGACGTTGTCGCGGCCGCCCGCGTTGGCGTATTGCAGCGACGGCTTCGCGGCTTCGCGGCGAGCCATCAGCATCCGGAACAGAAAGACGCCGCCGACAACAATGAGCCCGAGGAGCAGCAGGCTGCCGAAATCTTCCGATAATCCGAAGTGCGACAGCAGCGCAGCCAGCCCGAGCCCGGCGGCGATGCCGGCGATCGGGCCGAGCCAGCGCGAGGAACCGGATGGCGCGGCGGCCGGGGCAGACGGGGTGCCCGCTGGGGGTGTCGCAGCCGGTGACGCGGGCGTCGTCGGTTGCGCCGTGGCGTTGCCCGCGGGTGGTGCGGATTTCGACGGCGCAACGCTCTGGCGCTGCGCGCCGAAGCTGCGGCCCCCGCCCATGCGGCCGGCATCGGCAAGATTGCTCAGGGTGAGCATAAGCGCGGCGAACGCGGCGAGGACGAGGATCAGTGTACGTTTCATGGTGCCTCCGTGACGAGTTCCGCATAGATGGGGGCGAATGCGCACGGCATCTAGGGCTGCGGATCGGCCCACTGTAACAGGCAGCAGGGCTCCGGGTCGCAACTATCGCAACGGAGTTAGTAGGGACATCGACCGGATTTATAGAGACACATTATCAGCACGACGCGATTGCACGCCTCGGGTGGTCACAATATCAAGTAAAGCGAGCTGCGAGCATTTAATGCGTGAGGGCGCCGACCTCCCCAGAAGCTGCCCTGACGCTGCAACACGGTGCGTTACGATATTCCGGCAGCGATGCATCAGACCCGCAACGATCGGCATTGGCTAGACAGTCCGAGTTGGGGTCGAGAGCCAGCAGCCGGCCGAGACTGTGCAAAAAGACACTCGCCGGCAGTCTGAGTTGGGCGATGATGGCGTACCTGACCTTGCAGGGTTGGCACGGACCCTTTTCGCCGTCCTATAGCCCGTAAGAGGCGGCTACGCGGTTTGGGTAGCGTGTGAGGCCGCGAACGCCAGTTTTTCGAGCGAAATACGGGCCTGCGTGGTTCAAGCGCTCATCGCTCGCATCATCTCAACAATACCCAAGATACGCGTCACGCGCTTCAGGCCATAGGCAAGGACGTGAAGGCTCATCTCCGTGCACACGGGCGCCAGCGTCTTGGTCACCAAGTCGGTCATCAGACCATTTTCAGTTCCTTGAAGCGGAGATACAGCTCGCGGCACGCCCAGGCATCGGTCGCCGCGTAGGCGATCTGCTGCGGCGTCAAGTGGCGCG
>VBCY01000318.1:2307-4045 GCA_005882995.1 Betaproteobacteria bacterium | reverse complement strand
GGACCTCCGGCACCTTCATCGAGTCCAGGAAGAAAATGTTGCGGTGGAGGTTCTTGGAATTCGGCGTGGAAGTCCATTCGTAGGCCGCGAACGTCGTGAACTTGCCCGGCTGATAGTACTTGTCGGCGATCGCGACGATCCGTTGCCAGACGGGAGCGGCTACTTTGGGGTCGGAGAGATCCTTGATATTGACACCCTTCGCCATGGTGCCCGAGAGGACTTTGAAGGCCAGCAGGCCATCAACGCGCACGCCTTCCTTCAGCGTCTCGGCGAGCCACGGCGAGCTCTTCCTGAGCGGCGAATTCGGATCGCTCGCCTCCTGGATCATGCCCATGTACTCCGCATGCTCGGTGACCGCACCCCAGTCGAGCGGCTTGGTGATCGTCTGCTTGAAGCCCCCGGGGTGCAATGTGGGCTTGCCCAACGCGTACTGGTAGAACTCTTCGGGGCCGGTCAGCGTATCGCCAAACGCGAAGGCATCGAACGACCAGCTCGTGTGCACGTGCTGTTCCCCGAAGTAGACGTTGCGCTCGGCGTTCTTCTGCTGGGCGAGCGCTGGTGCTGACTCCAGGCTCAAGAGTTAAAAAATATTGGGAGCTTCGTCAGAATGTCCCGTTGTAGTAGGCGCCGAAGAACAGCACGCCAGTGTTGTTGTACGAGCCGACGAGATCCCCGCGGCCGCCAAGCGCGACGGGCTTCGAGTGAAGGTCAGTCTTGAGCGTGCCGCCGTAGAGGTATTCGGCGCTGAAACCCCAATTCGATGTCTTGCTGAGCTGCTGCTGGCCGCCGATGCCGAAGCGCCATGCGGTGTTGGTGGGCAGCAGAGGCGAGATCTGCGAGCTGTTCTGCTGGAAGCCGGAGTCGTACGCGATCCCGAAATTGAGGAGCCATGGATCGCTCACGCGATACTGCGCGCCTCCCGCGAAGTGCCACGTATTCTTGAACGGAATGTTCGCCGTGATGCTCGTCGGATTGGTGGTGTCGTCGATGCCGATCTGGATCTGGCCGAACTTGGACCACTGCTGCCAGCCGTAGCTGCCGAGCAAGGCCCAGCGATCGTCGACCTGGGTGAAGAGGCTCGCCATCGCCGTCTGCGGTATCTTGATGCCGATAGCTAGGCTGGAGTTCAGCAAACCGGCGTTGAAGTTCAGGTTCACCTGCGAGCTCCAGGTCAGTCCGAACCGCGTTGCCGGGCTGAATTCGTAGAGGAGACCCAGATTGGCTCCCCAGCCCCAGGTTTCGTCCTTCAGCTTGAGCCGGCCGTCGCCGAAGAGCGGATCGACGTTGTTGATCGCGACGTTGGTCTTATAGATGCCGTACATCGCGTTGAGCGACGCGCCGAGCGAGAGTTTGTCGCTGACCTTCCAGGCCACCGTCGGTAGCAGCGACATGCCGATGATCCACGTTTGCTGAACGTAATAGCGCCCGACCCAGTCGTTGGTGTAGTTCAGTACACCGCCGACGTTGCCCGCCAGCGCGAATCCGAGCTTGACGTCGGGAGAGACCGTGTAGCTTGCGAACGCACTTCCGCCGGGAAACCAGCCTTGGTGCCCCACGGCGTAGCCGCCGTTGTTGCTGCCGAGCCCCGGTGACGTTGCGGAATCGATCGAAAACTTCGTGTTGCTCCAGAACAGCTGGCCCGCCCCCAGGAACTGATTGCCGTCGAGGCGCGTCATGCCTGCCGGATTGGTAAACACGGTCGAGGCGTCCTGCGCGCGTGTGCCGTAGCCTGCTGAGG
>VBCY01000318.1:0-2039 GCA_005882995.1 Betaproteobacteria bacterium | reverse complement strand
CGTCGTCGACGGGCTTGCACAGATAACCCTTTGCGCCCTGCCTAAGCGCGCGCGCCCGTGATTCGGGACTGTCGTGCCCGGTGATGATGACGATCGGGACCGCGGCGTGCCGCGTCGCAAGGGCTTCCTGGATATCGAAGCCGCTGGCTTCGGGCATATGCAAGTCGAGCAGTACGCAGTCCGGTTCGTGGTCTTCGATCGATTGCAGAAACGCCGCACCGGACACGAAAGTCTCGACCGCGAAGCCAGCGGAGGAAACCAGTCGCGTCAACGCCACGCGCACATCCGCATCGTCGTCGACCACGGCAAGCAGCGGCAGCTCGCTGATCATCGTGACGACACGGTAGCAAGGGCGAGCGGGCAAGCCACCTGGACCTTGGTCCAGGTGGAGGCCGCCCACGGCGGCGCGAGTATGTCCGAGGTCAGGACGCGGGGGTCTTGCCCACGCCCGCGCGCTCCGCCAGCTTCACGACATCGGCAAGCGTGCGCACGCCTAACTTGCGCATCAGGTTGGCGCGGTGGAACTTTATCGTCTTCTCGACGGTACCGAGCTCGGCGGCGATCTGCTTGTTGAGGCGGCCAGCGGTGATTCGATCGAGGACTTCACGTTCGCGCGCGGTGAGTGTCGCCAGGCATTCGACGATGCGATTCCGCTCCACGCCGATTGTGCGCAGCTCCTGATTCCTTGCCAGCGCATCGAGAACCGCGCTAATCAGCGCGTCATCGTCGACCGGCTTGGTGAGGAAGTCGGCGGCGCCGTGCTTCATTGCCTGCACGCTCGTCGCGATGTCGCCGCGGCCGGTCAGAAAGACAATCGGGAGAAAACTCCCCTGCGCTTCCAGTGCCCGCTGCAGTTCAAGCCCAGTCAATCCCGGCAGCGCGAGGTCGAGCACGATGCACCCCGGAGCCGTGCGGTCGAAACTCTCGAGAAACGTCGTCGACCACGTAAACCACTGGTGCAGGATCGGCCATCGACGCCTCAGACCGCTTGCACCGGCAATTCGAAATAGAGTGTTGCGCCGCGCTCGGCGTTGTTGGTCGCCCACAGACGGCCGCCGTGGGCCTCGGCGATCGAACGGCAAATGGCAAGACCCAGGCCCATCCCGTGCGCTTTGGTGGTCACGAACGGCTCGAAGATGCGCTCGACGTCCTGCGGCGGTATTCCCGCGCCAGCGTCGGTGACGGAGATCTCGACGCTAGCGCGTGCCGTAGCGCGCGTACGCACGATCATATGGCGGTCGGCCTCCCGGCCATCCATCGCATCGCAGCCGTTGATGACGAGGTTCAGCATCACCTGTTGTAACTGCACCCGGTCGCCAGTCACCGCTGGCAACTCCTCGGCTAGTTCCGTACCCACGCTCACCTGCCGGCTCAACAGATCGCTGTGCATCAATCGCAGCGATTCCTGCACCGCGTCGTTGATCTCGAACGCCTGACGTTGCGTGTCCTCCTTCCTCAGCAGCGAACGCAGCCGCTGAATCACCGCCCCTGCGCGGCGATCGTTCTTCACGATGTCGGCGAGGATTTCCGATACGTTGTCGAGCTGCGGCGGGCTGCGCGTTGCTAAGGATGGCGGTCAAAGGCTGGTTGAGCTCATGGGCGAGCGATCCGGACAGCTCCCCCAGCATCGCGACGCGCGACAGGTGGGCGAGCTCGTCTCGCTGCCGGGCTGCGCTACGCTCGATGCGCCTGCGCTCGGTAACGTCGACGAGCGATACCAGAACGAACAATGCGCCGGCCGTCCGCATCGGCTTCAAGACCACTTCCACCGGCACCTCGCTGCCGTCCTTGTGTTGCGCATACAGCTCGCGCGCGAATCCCATCGCCCGCGCGCGCGCGTCCGCGGCATAGCTCTGGCGATAGGCCTCGTGCGACGAACGATACCGCGCCGGGATCAGCAGTTCGACCGGTCGTCCGAGCAGCTCCTCGCGCGCGTAGCCGAAGAGCGCGTGCGCCTGTGCGTTCGTCAGCGTGACCTTACCATGGGCATCGACGAGCAGAATCGCGTTCGGCACGGCTTCCACGACCGCACGAAACCG